>JAZRCP010000123.1:0-12691 GCA_045659825.1 Dysosmobacter sp.
CGGATGGCGGAGGGCGTCAGATCGTCGGGGTCCACAGACATGCCGCCGGTGAAGATCAGCAGATCTGCGCCGTTAGTCAGATGAGCTCTGGCGGCGTTCACAATCATGTCCAGATCGTCATCGCAGATGGTGATGCCGACAATTTCAGAGGGATAATGCGCCATCTTTTTGCGGACAACCGGCTCGAATTTGTCCTGAATCCGGCCGTGGTAGACTTCCGAGCCGGTGATGGTCACGCCGACTTTTTTGTTCCGGTAGGGACGCAGATCCAACAGAGGCTCCTCCTTGCAGAGGGCTTCCGCCTCGATGATCTGTTCCTCCTTGGTGACCAGCGGCACGATGCGCATGGATGCAAGGCGAGCACCGACCTCCACAGGGTAGTGGTCGGGAATCGTGGAGATGGTGATGTCTCCGATGGAGTTGATCTTCTGCAGCAGCGGGCGGTTTACACGGAACAGGCCGCGCTGGTCTGCAAATAGAAGCACCTTTCCCTCGGAGGGCTCAGTGTAATGGGCGTTTTCTACCGGAGCCATGGCGGCCATGCGGCGGGCCGCGTCGTCCTCGTGAATCTCGCCTGCGTGTTCCTCCCACACAAAGATGGTCTGCTTGCCGATGTCCAGCAGTGCGGGAATGTCGGCCTCCGTGATGATATGTCCCCGCTTGAAGGCAGCACCTTTGAAGCCGTCCCGCATGGCGGTGATGTCGTGGCACAGTTCTGCACCGACAGCGTCTCTTACATTGATTTTCTTCATAATAACAATCCCTCCAATACGGTGCCTGCCTCCACGGGGCCGCTTCCTGCGGGGACGATGGCCATCACATTGCACCCGATGGTGCTGCTCAGGATCACATTTCCCTGATCGGCGGGAAGCGTCATGCGGACGGTGCCGTCCTCCAGTACCAGCGTACCCCGCAAAAAGCGGAGTTTGGGGCTCCTTTTGTCGAAGCGATCGGCCAGCGTTACTTTGATTGGCTGAGGAATCGGAACGCGGTATCCCGCGATTTTCCGCAGAGCGGGAACCGCAACGGCATAAAAGTTGATGAGGGCCGAGGCGGGGTTACCGGAAAGGGCGCAGATCAGCTTGCCGCCGTGGGTCCCGTAGGCACAGGCCATGCCCGGCTTCATGTCAACGCCGCGGAACAGCAGCGTCACACCGGCCTGTTCCATGGCTGCGGGAGTCAGGTCGTAATTGCCTACAGATACGCCGCCGGTGGAAACGACCACGTCGCATTCGGCAAGGCCGCGCTGCATCAGTGCGCAGATGTCCTCCACGGAGTCGCCTGCCGTTCCTAAGTAAGTGCAGTCATAGCCCATCCGGTTCAGCGCGGTTTCCAGTGTATGCCGGTTGGCGTTGTAGATTTTTCCGGGGCCGGGGCCGAGGGGATCGTCCACCTCCACCAGCTCGCTGCCGGTGGACAGGATGCCGGCTCTGGGCCTACGGTAAACCGTGGGTGCGGCAATGCCCTGAGAGGCCAGCGTTCCCGCCAGACCGGAATCGACAATGTCTCCGCAGCGGGCCAGCGTCTTTCCTTTCCATACATCTTCGCCGGTGCGCACGATGTTCTGTCCGCTTTTGGCAGGAACAAACAGGGTGACAGTATCGTCAGTAAAGACGGTATCTTCAAATTTAATGACCGCATCCGCGCCCTCGGGAATGGGTGCGCCGGTCAGGATTTTGGACGCGGTTCTCTCCGTGACCGGGAGGGTGGGGACGGCTCCGGCGGGGATCTCCTCCAGAACGCGGAGCGTCACGGGCTGTTCCCGCGTTGCCGTGATGGTATCCGTGGCGCGGAACGCGTATCCGTCATAGGGAGAGCGGTCAAAGGCGGGAATGTTTTCCGCGGCGATCAGGTCCTGCGCCAGAATACGCCCGCCGCTTTTTGTCAAATCAAGCAGTTCGGTTTCGACCGGGGCTACTGCCTCCAGAAGGATATCCCGCGCGGTGATGTAATCAGGATGGTTCAGCATATCATTTGTCCTCCAGCAGCACGATGGCCTGCGGAGGCAGATGGATGAGAAGTTCCTCTGCCCGCAGGGTGTGCCATGTCTCTTTGTCGATCTCCCAGCCCAACGGTACCTTGCAGTCTGCCTCTTTGGGGCAGAGCATGACCGTGTAGGAGAACGGGTTTTCAATTTCTTCCACAACGCGGCAAAGCACGCTGTTTTCGCCTGCACCGCGGCAGATATCATGCATCCGGATGCCCATGTGGGTCGCGTGTCCGATGGGCTCTGCGGTAGTCAGCATGATGCCCCAGTCCGATGCGATGGCAGTATATTCCCCGCAAGGCTCCAGCGGGGAGATGTTCTTGCAGCCGGTTAGCATGGCGCCGGCTTTGGTCTTGGGATGGGCAAAGACCTCTTTTTTGCTGCCGCACACATCCACGCTGCCGTGGTTCATGACCACGACGCTGTCCGCCATGCGGAACACCTCGTCCCGGTCATGGGAGACCAGAAGGGTCGTCCCCTCAAAGGAGCGGAGGACCTTGCGCACATCCTGCTCCAGACGAAAGCGGAGGTGACTGTCCAGCGCGGAAAAGGGCTCATCCAACAGCAACAGGCGGGGATTAGATACAAGGATTCTCGCCAGCGCCCCCCGCTGCTGCTGTCCGCCGGAAAGCTGCGCGGGATAATGGTCTGCCAGATCCGCCAACTCGAACCGGTCTATGACCTGCCGGACTTTGGCTTCCCGCACGGTACGATCTTTCTCTCGGTTTGCGCCGGCGCGAATGTTTTGCAGCACGGTCATGTTGGGGAACAGGGCGTAATTTTGAAACATCAGACCCACGCGCCGTTCCTGCGGCGGAAGATCGATGTGTTTTTCCGAATCAAACAGGGTGACGCCATCTACTACGATGCGGCCCTCATCCGGCGTTTCAATACCGGCAATGCATTTCAGTGTTATGCTTTTGCCACAGCCGGAGGCGCCAAGGAGGGCCATCGTTTCGTTTTCCGCTTCAAATTTTACGTCCAGAAAGAAAGAGCCCAGACGTTTCTTGATATCTACAAAGACAGACATGCAGGGCCTCCTTGTTTATTTGGAGGAATGGCGCTTTTCCAGCAGATTGACTGCCAGAAGCACCACGAAGGAAATCGCCAGATTCACCATGACCCATTTGAAGGCCTGCGCATCATCATTGGTGCGCCACAGCTGATACACGGTGGTGGAGATGGTGGCGGTGCGGCCGGGGGTGTAACCCGCGATCATGCTGGTGGCACCGTACTCACCTAAAGCGCGGGCGAAGGCCAGTACCGTACCCGCTAAAATACCCTGCTTGCAATAGGGCATGCGAATGCGCCAGAAGATGTAGGTGTTGGACAGACCCAGCGTTTGAGCCGAATAGGCAAGGGTCTCATCAAAGGACTCAAAGGCGCCGCGGGCTGTGCGGTACATGAGGGGGAAGATCACCACAACAGTGGCAAAGACAGCGGACCACCAGGTCATGGTCAGTCTGAGCTCAAACACGGACAGGAACCATGCGCCGATCAGCCGCTTCGGCCCCAGCACCCGCAGCAGCAGATAACCGACCACCGTGGGCGGCAGGACCAGTGGGAGGGTCAGGACCACATCCAGAAGTCCTTTGATCACGCGGGGCGCTTTCGCGATATAGTAGGCTGCAAAAATACCTGCGAAGAAGATGATGAAGGTGCTGATCGCTGCGATCCGCAGGGAGTTGATGAGAGGGAACCAGTCCATGGAGGTCACTTCCTTTGCGGTGGGGATAGGGCGGGGTGGAGGCCCCACCCTTTTCATAAAGGTAAATTATGCAACGGGGGTAAAGCCGACATTTTCGAATACAGCGTCAGCTTCGGCAGTGGTGAGATATTCCAGAAACGCCTGTGCAGCATCAACGTTCTTGGAGACGTTCATAACAGCGGCGGGATAGATGACTTGACCGCACATCTCGGCAGTGGCGGTGTCTACAACGGTGAGGCCGGCAGAGAAGGCATCGGTCTGATAGATGATACCGCAGTCTACCACGGCCTCGGAGACCTGTGTGGTAACTTCCTTCACATTGGAGCCGTAGGTAATGACACCGGCAGAGGCCAGGTCTTCCTCAACCAGTTCGAAATACTTTAGGATCTTCTGTGTGTACTGGCCGACAGGAACATCGGAGTTTCCCATGGCCAGCATGATGGAGCCGTCCTTCAAACCGGCAATCAGGTCATCATAGGAGTTGATGTCGGCGGGATTTCCTTCGGGGACAGCCAGAGCCACCTTGTTTTCCAGAATGTTAAAGCGGCTTCCTTCCAGAACGAAGTCAAGACCATCGGTGTTGACCGCGGGATCGGCGTTGATGTCCAGCTGGTTCATCTGCTTCTGACCGGCGGAGATAAAAACATCAACATCAGCACCTTCCTGAATCTGCGTCTTCAGCGTGCCGGAGGAGTCGAAATTGAACACGATCGCAACGTTTTCGTTTTCGGCCATATAAGCATCGCCCAGTTCTGTCAGCGTCTCGGTCATAGATGCGGCGGCAAACACGATCAGTTCGGTCTTTTCGGCTTCCTGATCAACAGGAGCGGAGGGTTCGGGATCTACGGAGGCGGGGGGTGTTTCATCTTTTGCGCCGCAGGCGCATAGACTCAGTGTAAGGACAAGGGATAACATGAGGGAAAGTGCTTTTTTCATTGTGGATTCTCCTTTTGTGTTGATTTTTGTGGAGAACACCGTTATCATTGTGATTGCGGGGCACGCCGATTACGGTGTTCTCCACTTTTATAGGAAACGGTCGAGGTGCAAGCTCGGCCGTTTTCTACTTTTTAAAAAGAAAAAAGCAGACTGCCTTGAAAACAAGACGGTCTGCTGTACGACAAATGAACGGGCATGCCAATCAATATGGCAAGTCCACTTACATAGAGCTGTCTCCTTCTCAAATACGGAAAGCCATGCCGTTTCCAACATAACTCTGAGAACCCCGAAAGGTTCGGCCGCAAACCATAGCTCTCGCCTTAGGCTCCACGGCTCGGAAACTATTTACTTAATTTCATTATATCTCCGCAACTTCAAAAGTCAACGTTCAAATGCGGAAACGAGGGGGAATTTTGGCAGAGACTGGTTATTAAAGCAAGCCCTTGGGGTTGGATGCACGATTCGTGGGATTTATGGGTTCTTTGGGGCGCGCGGAGCCCGGCGGGAGCAGTCTCTTGCACAACGGCGGCGACCAATTTTTTTGTTAAAAAAACATGAAAAATCAACGAAACCATGAAAAAATGAGTACACTTTTGGGCGCGCGTTGACGCGAAAAAAACTTTTATGATATAATCCGTCCACAAAATATCCAGTTCTGTGCATATTTTACGGCATTTATTTGTGAAATACATTAAAAATGTTTAAATAAGGCGATGTCTGCACCATGATCTATGTGGTGTGGTTTCGTGCGCGGAGAAAGGCTTAAATTCACCTGTTTGCGGGAGCAAAACACAGTATTCTTTGATTTCCGATGGCATGCGGAAATATGTCAAGATGAAATACAGGTAAAGGAGATGGAAAGTACATTTATGAAACACGATCATATTGTTCAGTATCCTGATGCGTACAGTCATTGCATCGGCTGCTCCAGCTGCGAGCTGTTCTGCGCCCTCGTTCACGATGGCGTGACCGGCCCCTGCCATGGCGGCATCAAGGTGGAGCTGGGCCGGCTGGACCAGCTGAAGCACAAGGTTTATGTCTGCGAGCACTGCGAGGATCATCCCTGCTACGAGGCCTGTCCCAAGAAGGACAAGGCCATGTGCGTGGATGAAAACGGCACCGTTTACATCAATGAAGAAGAGTGTATCGGCTGCGGCCTGTGCGCCAAGAAGTGCAAGCTCACTCCTTCCCGTATCACCTTGGACAAGAAGAACAGGAAGGCACACAAGTGCGACTTGTGCCGCACCCGCGAGGGTGGTCCCCAGTGCATCAAGGAATGCCCTGTGGTGTGCCTGGGCCTTGCATCCGACCCTCTGCCCTATGCCCCCGAAGCCTTAGGAGGTGCAAAATAATGGCGAAGAAGAAACTGTTTGACAAACTGCCCTCCTGTTATGCAGGTAAGATCCTGAAGATCGACCTGACCACCAAAACCACCTCCATTATCCCTACCGAGAAGTACGCCAATGACTATATTGGTGGCCGCGCCATGGCCAACCGCCTGTACTGGGATGAGGTAAAGGACGGCAATGTTCCTGCTCTTTCCGCAGAAAACACCCTCATTTATATGAACGGTCCTATGTCCGGTACTGGCCTTCCCTATTCCGGCCGTGCAGTTATGACGGGTATTTCCGCCAAAAACATTCCGGAACAGTATACCCATTCCTCCTGCGGCGGCTACTTTGGCACCGTGCTGAAATGGGCGGGCTACGACGGCTTTGTGATCACCGGTAAGGCCGATTCCCTGACTTACGTTGTGATTGACGATGACAAGATCTCCTTTGAGGACGCAAGCGAGCTGAAGGGCGCTTATGTCCATGCAACGCAGGAAAAGCTATTTGAAAAATACGGCAGACAGTCCTCCTCTCTGGTCATCGGTCCTGCCGGTGAAAACCAGTGCCGCCACGCCTCCATTGTCACCCATGCCGACAGCGCATTTGCAAAGCCCGGCTTCGGTGCTGTGTGGGGCTATAAGAACCTGAAGGCCGTCGTTGCCAGAGGCTCCGGCACCATCGCTCCTGCAGATGTCGACGAAGTCCTGCGGATTCATGCCTGGGAAGACAACCCCCCGAAGGGTGTTCCCGAAACCGGCGAGGTTCTCAACAGCATCGACTTCCTGGAATTCTCCGGACCGACCGAACCGTACCGTCAGGTGTTCAACTCCTGTAACCCTGCCTGCAACCATCGTTGCATGATCACCAGAATGGGCGTGAAGAATCCTCTGGATCCTAACGGCGATAAGGTTTCCATGGTTGGTAAGTGCCTGGACGAGCAGATCTGCATCATGAGAGCCGACAATTTCTTTGCCTTCGGCGCCTACATCGATTTCCCGAGACAGAACAAGCCCGGCAACTACAAGTGGATGTTCCCCCAGGTTGCGGATCCCGAAGATCCCCTGCTGGATGTTTATCTGCAGCAGTACGATGGCAATCTGCTGAACATGTGGGGTCCGGACTTTAACTTCGGCACCATGATCAACTGGTGCTGCAATGAGTACGGTCTGGATAAGTGGGACATCGGTTTCTGGCTGTTCACCTGGATCTATCAGGCTCAACTGGAAGGCCTCTTTGATGACGGCAAGGTGGACTTCGGTCGCCCCATCGACTTTGAAGATCCTCAGTGGGCAAAGTACATTCTGGACTGCATGACTTATCGTCAGGGTCCCATGGGCGATCTGCTGGCAGAAGGCGTGGGCAGAATGATCCGTGCCCTGGGCAAAGAAAAGTACGGCGATACCCTTCGCCACGGTATCTTCACCCGCGACGGCGAAGAAAGACTTACCCCCGTCAGCTGGGAAGCAAGCTGGGGCGAACCTTCTCACTGGCAGGGCAGAGGCTTCCAAGGCTGTGAAAAGAATATCTGGGCCTCCATGAATCTGGTGAACATGATCGGTGCCCGTGACGAAGCAGGCGGCGGCCACTCCCACGACAGCTACGAGAACTATCTCACATACAAGGACGATCCCTGCCACTCCCCGCTGTTGGTCCAGGCAACGATCCAAAACAACCGCAGAAGCGAGATGAAAGACAGTCTCGTTCTCTGCGAGTACAAGGATCCCGATCCCGGCAGACCCAATCTGGAAATTGACTTCATCAAGGCAGCGATGGGCGTGGATATGACCAAAGAAGAGATCGACCACATTGCTGACAGGGGTAAGCTCCTTGAAAGAGCCATTCTTATGCGTGACCATGGCAGAATCCGTGATATGGAAGTCGCTGAGGTCTATCCGTGGATGACCTACGAAGATCCGTGGGGGCAGACCGTCACCTGGGACGAATGGAACGATTTCGTTGATCTGTACTATCAGGCCTACAACTGGGATCTGGCAACCGGCTGGCCCACCAGAGAGGCTTGGGAAGCAGTGGAACTGGATGACATTGCCGACTTCTTTGCAGAAAATGGCAAGATTCCCGTTGCCAATCCCAACTATGTGAGAAAGCCCGATCCCCTGCAGAAGTAATTAACGATAAAGCTGAAAGATTCCCGTATCGATTTCGATACGGGAATCTTTTTTGTGAGATTATTCTTGTTTGTTCAATAAGCATTATACTATGGGCATACGCAATAAGTCAAAAGCATAGGTTTGAGTTCCTTTCTTTTGAACATATAAAAGTCCTTCAAAGTATTATAAATAAAGGATTTTTAGAATTTTGTTCTCATACTACCCTCTTTGAAACTAAACAAACGAGTTCCGATTTTTTCGGTGTATTTTTGAGGATAAAATGACCTGAAAATAAATGAGCAGTATACTATTCTAATACTGTTTATTTAAGGGATATTATCAGAAGTCCCCAGATAATCCAGAATTGACTTTTAGGATTAGGATATATAAAATTACTCCCATTTCTAGATAAGTATTGAAATATCAAGTAACCTTTAACGAGATTTGTCAAAACAGTTTAGTACCTATGCTCAATGCCTGTGTGCAAGAGATATTTGAAAGTCTTACCTGTTCAGATTCTGGAAACGAAATCAGCGATACATTGATTAGGTGTAAAGAGCTGATTGTAGATATTGAGGTTTTAAGAAAAGCATTGAAGAAATGGTATGCGTTTAGAAAAATACCAGATAATTCAAAGCAAGTAATCTCATACTACCGCAAGAATCGTAGTTATGGTATTCCCTCTGATGTGTTAAAGACAATCAAAGTTTTGCATAACTCAACAGGCTAAACAGGGTATAAAATGTCACAAGAATTTTTACTCTGCAACCCCAAACTTGAAAAACATGAAATCTCATAAATTGAGCATACTTCTTTATTGACGCTTATCCGGAATACGGTTTGAACAGCTATATGGATATTCTGAAAGATAACAATATTGAATGGGAAATGTCCTCCATGCAAAATGCTGATGTTTCCACATTGGACGAAAAAACCATTTTAGCGTTACTTGTGGGAGCTGTCAGAACTGAAAGATTTTGTGATGGTGCTATGCGTACCTTTTTGGAAGACGGACAGATATACAAATGGTTGACGAAGTTAAAGAAACTCGACAAAGAGTAAACTAAAAGAGTCTTGACTATATCAAACAGTCAGGACTCTTTCTTTATACTATATACTATTATTGTACTAAACTTACGGCGACCTATGGGGAGATAGGCTGAAATAAGGAAAGTAGAAATACTCAAAATGTAATACGGGTAACACTTTTGGAGAACTACGGAGAGATAGGAAAAGTGTTAGTTAATCTTTGTGAAATGAAGGAGGGACGAGAAATCGTTCCCATTGTAACAACAGGACGCCATCGGCGTCCTGTTGTATCTACCTCAAAGGACCAGTGCGACCACCAGACCCAGCAGCGCGCCGAAGCAAACCTGCAGCGGTGTGTGGCCCAGCAGCTCTTTCAGCTTATCGTCCGGAGAGAGGTCGCTGTTGACCAGATCCATCAGGGCATTCAGTGCCTTGGCATGCTTGCCTGCTTCCAGACGGACGCCCATGGCGTCGTGCATGACCACAATAGCGAGGATGGCGGCCACCGCAAAAATGCCAGAGGAGAGACCGTGTTCCATGGCAGCGGTGACGGCCAGCGCTGTCACGGTAGCGGAGTGCCCGCTGGGCATGCCGCCGTCCCCAAATAAACGCGCCCAGTCCAGCTCCTTGTGAGCGATGGCGTAAATGATCGTTTTGATGATTTGCGCGGCGGCCCATGCGGCCAGAGAATTTACGATGAGTTCGTTTTGCAGCAGGTCAGAAATCTGCATAGTACCTCCTTGCCGCAAAGCGGTGCCTGCGGCAGAAATTTATCATATTTTATCACAAAAGTTGAAAAATGTCCAACAATTCGCGAAGAAAACCGGCCTTCCGCAAATTTACAGAAAAAAGCGGCGGCGTTCTGCCCGCGAGAAGCCGGACCTGCAGAAAAAACAGGCGGAAAGTTTCCGCAAATCGTAAAGTTTCTGTCAACAATCGTTAAAAGACTGGTAAGAACAGCTGGAAACATGATATACTGTAAAAAAGTTTGCTTAAAAAGAAGGAGGCGGCGTATTTGCGGGTTCGTATCCGAAAGAACTACAAAGACCATTTTGCCCAAACAAGGACCGTTTTGCGTGAAAAGACAAAGGAATCGCTGGATTCCGTTTTGCCCATCACGCTGATCGTGTTGGCGCTGAGTGTGACGCTGGCGCCGATGCCGACGGATGTGCTGCTGGCGTTTCTTGTAGGCGCAGTATTGCTGATCGTGGGTATGGGCCTGTTTACGCTGGGCGCGGACACAGCCATGACACCCATTGGAGAGCGTGTAGGCGCGCACATGACCAAGTCGCGAAAGCTATGGATCGTGGTGGCGGTCAGCTTTTTGATGGGTGTGATCATCACGGTCTCGGAACCTGATCTACAGGTGCTGGCGGGACAGGTGCCCAGCATTCCCAACGCCGTACTGGTAGGTGCGGTGGCTGTGGGCGTGGGCGTCTTTCTGGTGATCGCACTGCTGCGTATTTTGTTCCGTATTCCGTTGAATAAGCTGCTGATTGTCTCCTATGCGGTGGTTTTTACGGTGGCATTTTTTGTGCCGGAGGACTTTCTGGCCATCGCTTTTGACTCCGGCGGCGTGACCACCGGTCCCATGACGGTGCCCTTCATCATGGCGCTGGGCGTGGGTGTTGCATCCATCCGAAGCGACGAAAACGCCGCACAGGACAGCTTCGGTCTGGTGGCGCTGTGCAGTGTGGGCCCCATTATGGCGGTGCTGATTCTGGCGCTGGTGTATCCTGCGTCCGGCACCTATGTGCCGACCGTCCTGCCTCAGGCAGCTGACAGCCGGGAACTGTGGAACCTGTTCCAGCACGGTTTCCCGGAGTACATCCGTGAAGTGGCCGTGTGCCTTGCGCCCATCGCCGCGTTCTTCGTGGTGTTCCAGATCGTCGCGCTGAAGCTGAAGCGGAAAAAGGTGCTGAAGATCGTGATGGGTATTCTGTATACTTATCTGGGTCTGGTGCTGTTCCTGACCGGCGTGAATGTGGGCTTCCTGCCTGCGGGCACCTATCTGGGACGCCAACTGGCCGTGCTGCCCTACAACTGGATCATTGTTCCCATCGGCATGCTGATGGGCTGGTTTATCGTGCAGGCGGAACCTGCCGTCCATGTCCTGAACCATCAGGTGGAGGAGATCACTTCCGGTGCCATTCCGGGCAAGGCCATGGGAACCAGTCTTTCCATCGGCGTGGCAGTCTCCATCGGACTGGCGCTGATTCGTGTGCTGACGGGAATCTCGATCTTCTACTTTGTGATTCCCGGCTATCTGGTGGCTATCGTTTTGTCGTTCTTTGTCCCCAAGATTTTCACTGCCATTGCATTCGACTCCGGCGGCGTGGCCTCCGGCCCGATGACGGCAACCTTCCTGCTGCCCTTTGCCATGGGCGCCTGTGAGGCGCTGGGCGGCAATATTATCACCGATGCCTTTGGCGTGGTGGCAATGGTGGCCATGACGCCGCTGATTACCATTCAGCTGCTGGGCGTCGCATATCAGATGAAGCTGAAGAAAGCTCCGCAGGCACAGCCCGTGGAGGAAGACGAGATCATCGATCTCTAAACCACAAGAAAGAGGGTGGATGCATGGGTAAAGCGGATTTGTTGGTAGTCATTACGGAACGAACGAACAGCGATGAGATCGCTGCGTGGTTCCGGTCGCAGGGGATCTCTCTGGTGCTCAGTGTACTGGGGCAGGGCACGGCGACCACAGAGATTTTAGATTGTCTGGGCCTGGAGGCGACTGAGAAGGCGGTGCTGTTCTGTATGGCGCCCCATTCCCCCCGTCTGGTTCGGCGGGCAGAGCGGGAACTGTGGCTGGATGCACCCGGACGGGGCATTCTGATCGCAGTGCCGGTTTCCAGTATCGGCGGCGCAGCTGCCAAAGACTACTTGCTGCAGGGGCAGGAAGCGGAGGATGTAATGGATAAGGAAATGACTCATGAGCTAATCGTTGTGATCGCAAATCAGGGCTATACGGATCAGGTGATGGACGCCGCGCGCGCCGCAGGCGCTACCGGCGGCACTGCGGTGCATGCCAAGGGTACCGGTGCGGCTCTGGCCAAGAAGTTCTTCGGCGTATCCATCGCCGAGGAAAAGGAACTGATCTTCATCCTCACGCGGATCGAGGATCGAAACCCCATCATGAAGGCCATCATGGCCGGCGCCGGCATGAATACCGACGCCCGCGGACTGGTGTTCTCTCTGCCGGTCAGTGATCTGGCGGGTCTTCGCCGCTGCATGGTGGAAAAAGACGAGGAGGCGTAACACGCGAACCTGTATTGAAAACAAACAGACCGGGCACGAATGGTGCACGGGCCGTTTTGCGCGGATCTGTATGCGGTGCTTTGATGCGGCAGACCAAAGCGCGTGAACGGACGGAAAAAGAGGCTCCCTTTTGGGAGCCTCTTTTTGGTTGTAGTTGAAGGATTATTCGTACAGAGCCTTCAGCTTCAGCAGGTGCTGATAGCGTGCCATAGCCTCTGCCTCGTTCTCCTTGAACAGGCGCTCGGCGCGGTCGGGGAACTCGCGGGTCAGACGAGCGTAACGGGCCTCGTTCATCAGGAACTCCTGATAGCCGCCCTTGGGCTCCTTGGAG
>JAZRCP010000124.1:0-25797 GCA_045659825.1 Dysosmobacter sp.
CTTGAAGAGTACCAAGCCGAAAAAGAACTGTTGGATGACATCAACGCAGCGGCATTAACCACTCTTGAAGACGATGAAGAATTTGAGTATTCTGGAATTCCGCAGAAAAAAGAAGAACCGGTTGTAACAAACGGAAGAAAAGTTTACAAACGGGACAAGAAAAAAGCTATGAATGCGCTGAAAAAAGCTCACTACAAATGTGAGTGTGATGGTGCCCATCCCACATTCATTCGAAAGAACAGTAGCTTGCCATACACCGAACCACATCATCTTGTGCCACTCGGTTTCTCGGATAAGTTTTCCGTTTCTTTAGATGTTGAGGAGAATATCGTTTCGCTTTGCAGTAACTGCCATAATCAACTGCATTACGGACGTGACATTCGTGGAATCCTGCAGTCCCTTTATGAAGAACGCAAAGACTTACTTAAAAATGTTGGTATCAACACCCACCTTGAAGATTTGTTTAGAAAGTATAATGTATAATGTATAATAAATTCGCCGATAGAGTTAATAACTTTATCGGCGTTTTTATATGTCGAAATTTTCTTGAAAGTACGCCATAATTATACTTCCTTTAACTGCCGATATAAAGCCTTTTTAGAAAACATAACATGTTATGTTTTTGGTGCTCGTTTACGGGAGTTTTACTCGTTTACGGGAGCTTTACTCGTTTACGGGATGTTTGCTCGTTTACGGGAGCAAGTATTCGTTGCCGGGCAGAGGGCGAAAGTGCCGATTTTTGGTATTTTTCGGTAATGCGGTAATCTTATAACTCCAATACAATTTTAGTACAAAGCCCCATTTTTACAGCGCCTTATACAAATAAAATTACTGATAACAGGTGAAAAAGCACAAAAAAATTAAGGTTGATTCGTTTTGAATCAACCTTAATGAGTATTGGTCGGAGTGACAGGGTTCGAACCTGCGGCCTGATGGTCCCAAACCACCCGCGCTACCAACTGCGCCACACCCGGAGATAGAATATGAAATTTTGTTTTGAAGTAGCAAACATGTGGTATGAACCACTTTTGCAGGGATTTTGCGAGAGCAGGAAAATCGAGATTTCCTTAGAGTATCAAGGGTTTCAGCGGTTGCCGAAAAATCGAGCGGATAGGCGCTTATGAAGTCCCAAAGCAGGCGCGCTACCAACTGCGCTAATCCCGGATATTTAGTTTTACGGCTGTTTCGTCGGTGCTCCCAAAGCAGGCGCGCTACCAACTGCGCTAATCCCGGTTATTTAGTTTTGCGGCTGTTTCGTCGGTGCTCCCAAAGCAGGCGCGCTACCAACTGCGCTAATCCCGGTTATTTAGTTTTGCGGCTGTTTCGTCGGTGCTCCCAAACCACCTACGTGCCGCGTGAAAGCAAACAGATGGACAGGATAAAAGCTTCCTGCCCATCTATTTTACAGAATCAATCCACAAAGTCAAGGTCTTTCTGCGCGAAACACACCTTTGTGCCGGCCAGCGCCATGGCAAACACAAACCAGAAGATACACATCACGCGGGGATAGTTCCACAGATAATCTGCAAGGCCGCAAACCATCGCGCCACACATGGCCGCTGCCCCAGCACAGGCAATTGTACGGGCTTCAGAATTAGCGGAATGACGTGCCATCCGCGCTGTGCGCTTGATATTCCAGAGCATAGCCGCCACAAAGCTGACCACTCCCAGCAATCCCGCCTCGATCCACACCTGCAGATAGAAATTATGGGCGTGGACGAAGGGAGCTTCGCCGTGATACAGGTTCATATCCTTGATAAACGCCTGCGTTGCTGCCGTACCCAGGCCTCCACCCGAAACAGGTGAGGTTTTGATGACATTCAGCGCCGCTTCATACAGAGGAATGCGGCTGGCCGTGGATGTATCAGCAGGATTGGCAATGGTAAGGATCCGGTTCCAGATGGTTGTCGGCAGGAACGGGATCGCCACGCAGCATAGCAAAATAAAGGCAGGGATCAGCCGCGGCTTCCAAAGGAACACAAAGACCGCCATAGCACAGGCAAAACCCACCCAACTGGCGCGGGAATAGGTCATGGCCAAAGCTGCCACGCCAACCACAAACACACCGCAAGCGGTAAGCTTGCTAAGCGTGCGCTTCGAACAGAGGATCAGTGCCAGCACCAGCGGCAACAACAAAATCAGCACTTCCGCAAAGGTATTGGGATTATCAAAGAAGGACTCTACGCGACCGGGCATGCCGGCATTGACCTTCAAATCGACATAGGCCTCATTGACCTCCACGCCCTGAATGCGCTGATACACGCCATAGAGGCCGGAAACAAGGACACACACCGCACCTCCGGCAGAAAGTCGCTTCAAATCATCTGCATTCCGCACAGCACTGACTGTAACCAGTACACACAGCGCCGCAGAGATATGATAGAAGAGGAAGCGCAGCGACAGGGACGGCGCATAGGAAAACGCCACTGCCAAAAACATGGAACCAAACAGCACCAGCGGATAAAATCCAATATTCGCCAGATCCAGGCGGAACGATTTCCTATGCATGGAACCGGCATAAAACAGCACCACCAGCGCCGCAAAGCCCATCAGGCTATATGCGTTGTTCCAACGAGAAAACGGGATGACCCACAGCAGCATCACGAGCCACGACTGGGCAATAGCCGTTTCGTCGCCCATCGCAAAGGCCAGTTTGGAAAAGAAGCTATCCTCAAAGGTTTTCTGCAGAGTCGTATACAACCGATGCAGCAGCTGTCCGGGGAGATTGATCAAACCCGTCAAAAGACGACACAATCCGCTCTCAGGCCAGGAGCGCGCTACCGCGCCCTCCCTGCACAAAACAGCCATCACGTGGCTTCCGTCCAGCTGCCTGCCGCACCATGCGTAAATTCCCCGGATAGCACGGCAAAGCACACTGCACTCATACACATTGCACAGCAGTAGCCAGAGATGATAGAGATAGCTTTCACGCAAAAGCGTCATAATCTGTAAGCTCCTCGTTACTTAAATACGGTTTTTCAGGCGGTACATCTGGGTCAGGATAAAGAACTGGCCCTTCTTCACGAAATTCGCCACCATCTGCTTATTGGGGCTCAGACCTTCCGGCGTAACTTCCGCAATGGCCTTGGCCATCTCGGGACGCCGGCAGATCTCCTGTACCGTCTTTTTCTTCTGCTTGACAGAAGCGGGATTGGTCGCCGCATACTCGTTGCCGATGGCAATCAGCAGGCCCGCCCAGTTGGAGTTTTCGCGCCACTGCGGTCTGGCTGTCTCCAGATCATAGCTCTGCACCAACGCTTCTTTCCGCTCCATAAAGCGGGTGAAGACCTTCATAAAGTCCTTCATATACTTATGGGTGGCAGAAGAAGGATTCAGGAAATAGCGGTACAGCGGCTGCTCCGTCACCGCCAGTTTTTTTGCGTTGCAGAAATACTCCATCAGGAACAGCTCATCCTCCAGATAAGCACCCTCGAAGGTAATGTGGGCAGAGCGGATGATCTTCGTAGAGAACAGGTATCTCCAGATAAAACCGTTAAACACAGGCACACGCAGGCGGTCTCCCAGCAGCGGATAAACGATCCCCTCCCGAATACCGTCCTCCTCATACACACCGGCAGGCAGCAGCAGTTCGGGGAACTTCTTTCCGTCCGCCGTCAGGTTCAAATGAGCACAGCCCACAGTATCGGCATCGGTCTGCTCCCGCAGGCACCACAGCGTCTCCAGTGCCCGGAATTCAAAGCGGTCATCCACATCCAGAAAAGCGATGTAGTCTCCCTTGGCCTCGTTCAAACCCAGATTGCGGGCCGCACTGACGCCGCCGTTCTTCTTTTTATGGAACACGCGGATGCGGTCGTCCTCCGCCGCGCACTGGTCGCAGATAGCGGGAGAGGCATCGGTACAGCCATCGTCGATCAGCAGCAGTTCCCAATCGGAAAAGGTCTGCTTCAGCACGCTTTCCACGCATTTTTTCAGGTATTTTTCCGCCTGATAGACAGGAACAATCACAGAGATACTGGGCATATACATACTCCTTCCGGCTTTACACAAATACACAGCTATTGTACTCCATTCCGACAGGAAGGTGAAGACAGGGGAAACGCCCCTGTCTTGCATCAAATACTCAAATTCGTTTTTCAAAATAGAAGAATGTTTCATCTTCCCCGTTTTTACGCATGCAGGAAGAGAGCATCCGGAAAGAAGCGTCATTTTCCTTGAAGCACTTGGCCACCACCTGTGACAGCTGGAGCCGATACAGTCCCCAGTCTGCCACAGCTGCAAAAGCTTCCGTTCCATAGCCATGACCTGCATATGCAGCATCGATACGGCATCCCAACTCCGCACTGCCGCGGCAGTCAAACCGGTACAGCACCGCCTCGCCAATCAGCTTCCCATCCAGACGCACGGCAAAATTCACCGCCATACGGTTTTCAAAATCCGTTTTCGCTACGTTGAAGAAACTGCGTTCCTCCACCGGACCGCCTAAGCCCCCCACATCGTCATAGCCCCACCAGCGGTTGCGCTCATTGTCCAACACCAGTGCGTTATAGGCAGGGATATCCTCTTCGGTCAGCGCGGACAGTGTCAGCCGCTCCGTCTGCAGCTGCGGAATGGTGCCCTGGTATTTCTGCAGTTCGTTCTTTGGTTCAAAACGATACTTAGATGCCAGCTTTGCCGGACTGTACTGTGTCTTGGAAGTACGCAGGCCCCGGTCACCGGCGTCGTCCTCCCGGTTGATCCAACCGCAGCTCCCGCCAAATTCCATGGCAAAAGCCTGTACCAACGCAGGATAGACACCGGTATAGGAATACAGGGCCTTTTCGATGTGTATGATGAGAGTATCCCCACACTGCTCAGCCAGAGAGAGCGCCACCAGCCTCTCCCCGTCAAACATACCGCCCGCCATGAACCATTTCTTCCCAACCAGCTTCAGCATCTGCTTTGCCAGCTTCAGTTCCTTCTTCGCCTTGGCATTATCCTCCTTAGGAAATTCCGCCTCGTAATCCGCCCAGAAGCGGTCGATTGCCGGGGCATCCTGTTCCGTCAGCGGACGGAATACCGCATCCGGGCACAGGGCACGGAACTTTTTGATGTGGTTGCGCTGACCGGAATACCGGCGGCCCACAAACAATTGCAGGTCTTCCCGATAATACAGATAATCCCGCCACGAGCGAATGTCACTGATCTGCAGGTACGGGTAGCGGGTCAGAAGCTTCCCCGCCTTGCACTCCGGCACCACCGCGAAAACCGGCATCATGCCGCTATCCAAGCAGCACTGTTCAATGGCCTCCAGCGCGGCATCCTCGTCCCCCTCCGGGCCCGGGACAGGATAGTCAAAAACCCACTTATTATCGGACTCACAGCGCACCACCAGACAGCCAGCCACCTCTGCCCATGCGTATTTCAGCACAGAGCGCCACATCAATTTGGTGCCCACGGAATATTCGCATAATTGATAATCGCAGTTTTCATAATATTTACGCAGTCTTGCGGCATCTTGCCTCTTCACAGGTTGAAATCGATCCATGTGTTCCTTCCTCATTTGAGTAATTGTTTGTTCCTTGCCATTGTTACACTGTTTTGACAATTTTGCAATTGTTTTTCCATATTGTTAGTGGATTATCAATGCTTGACTGACACTTTAAAGTGTAGTATCCTATCTACAATCTATTTACATGCAGAAATAGAATGTGCGATATGAGGAAAAATAATATGAAGAGAGGGAAATTGTATGGAAAATAACAGAGGTTCATGGGGGAGTAATTTAGGCTTCGTTCTGGCAGCCATTGGTTCTGCCATTGGTATGGGTAACTTGTGGGGCTTCCCCTACAAAATGGGTGCTAACGGCGGTTTTCCGTTTCTGATTATCTATCTGTTCTTTGTCATCACCTGCGGCGTTGTCTGCATGGGTGTCGAGATGGCCATCGGCCGTAAGACCGGCAAGAGCCCCGTTCTGGCAATGGCAGAATTAGGTAAACAGTATAAAATTGTTGGTTGGTTTGGCGTTCTGTCTGCCACCATCATCATGGGTTTCTACACGATGCTGGTGGGTTACGCCGTGCGCTATATGCTGGGCTTTGGTATCCAGATTTTCGGTGCCAGCGGTTTCGGCGGACAGGGCGGCACTGATTTCTTTATCAACTATACCTGCTCTCCCTGGGTCGTTCTGCTGTTCACTCTGCTGACCTTTGCTCTGTGCTACTATATCGTGGCCAGCGGCATTGAAAGCGGCATTGAGAAGTTCAACAAAGTGGGAATCCCTGCTCTGTTCTTGATTCTGATCGTTATCATTATCTATAACTTCACTCTGGACGGCGCTTCTCAGGGTCTAGTCTACATGTTCACCACCAAGGGTATGGAAATGGCCGGCACGGAGTTTAACTTCATCACCGCATGCCGTGTGGCTGCCGGTCAGATGCTGTTCTCCTGCTCCCTGGGTATGGGTGCCATGATCACCTATGGCTCTTATCTGGGTAAGGACTCCAACATCTCCAAGAATGCATGGATCATTCCCGCTGCTGACACCTCCGCCGCGATTCTGGCCGGTCTGGCCATTTTCCCTGCAGTGTTTGCTCAGGGTGGTTCTCCCAAGGGCGGCCCCGGCCTGCTGTTCATGACGATGCATGATACCTTCACCTCTATGGGTTGGATCGGCAATGTGATTGGCTTCCTGTTCTATCTGTTGGTTATCTTTGCCGGCGTTTCTTCCTGCATCTCCCTGATGGAAGTTTCCTCCGCTCATATGATCGACTCCAGTGCCGCTAAGGGCAAGCCTATGAGCCGCAAGAAGGCTGTCGGTATCATCACGCTAATCATGGTGGTTCTGTCTATTCCCGTTTGCCTGGATCAGTTGGCCATGGGCGACATTATTCCTCCCTTCTATAATTCCTTCATGGCTGCTGGCAGCCAGGATCTGCTGGATGTCTATGACCTGCTGGCCGAAGGCATTATGATGCCTCTGGGCGCCATTCTGATGTGTGTCATCATTGGTTGGAAGAAGGGTTTCAACTGGATGTCCGAGGAAGTGGAACTGGAAGGAAACAAGTTCTTTACCAAGAAGTTCTTCCAGATTTGCGTCAAGTATATCACTCCTCTGGTCATGGTGTTCGTTCTGGTTGCTCTCGTCCTGTCCTATGTCAATGTGTAAAACTTACCGTTTTCACATAAAATAATCGCACTGCATCTGCTACGTACATTTCAGAAAAAAACACAGGCACACACGAAAGTGTGTGCCTGTGTTTTGCATTTCTCAATAAATGGAGAACCATTGTCTCCTATTATTCAGTTCATCTGGCGGCGACGGCTGAGGTTCATGGTGCCGTCCTGCATGGCGTTCAGAGAATCCAAACTCTTGCCGGTGCCCAGCGCCACACAGCTGACTGCATCCTCAGCAATCACAGTATGAATACCGGTACGGGCGGAAACCAGCTTATCAAAGCCGGAGACCAGACTGCCGCCGCCGGTCATCATAATGCCGTTGGTGGAAATATCCGCCACCAGTTCGGGAGGCGTACGCTCCAGCACAGAGTGGATGGTCTCCATAATGCGCTCCACGGGTTCCTCAAAGGCGTCCATCATCTCCGTGGAGCTGACGGTAACAACCTTGGGCAGGCCAGTCAGCAGGCAGCGGCCCTTGACGTCCATGGTCTCTTCCTCGTCCTTGGGGAAGACACAGCCGATGCGCTTCTTCATTTCCTCTGCCGTACGCTCGCCCACCAGCAGGTTATGGGTTCGGCGCATATACTTGACCACTGCCTCGTTCAGCTGGTCACCGGCGATCTTGATGGAAGCGGATTCCACCACGCCGCTGAGGGAAATGACTGCGATATCCGCAGTACCGCCGCCGATGTCCACCACCATGTGGCCGTCAGGCTTGGCAATGTCGATACCGGCACCGATAGCAGCGGCAACAGGTTCTTCGATCAGGTACACCTTGCGGGCACCGGCCTGAATACCGGCGTCGATGACGGCAGGGTCTTCAACTTCCGTAATGCCCGAGGGCACACAGATGATGACGCGGGGCTTGAAGAAGGAGAAACCAGCCACCTTGTGGATGAACTCCTTTAGCATGCGCTCGGTCATGTCGTAGTCGGAAATGACACCCTCCCGCAGGGGGCGGATGGCCACGATGTTGCCGGGGGTACGGCCCAGCATGGCCTCTGCCTCAGTACCGACCTTCAGCAGCTTGCCGGTGTTCTTATCCATTGCAACGACAGAGGGCTCGTTCAGCACAATGCCCTTGCCCTTTACATATACCAAAACGGAAGCGGTACCCAGATCGATACCGATATCTTTTGCCATAGGCATACTTGTCACCTCATTATTCTTCTCACTTGTATTATGAACGGTTTTTCCGCATACAATCATCCACATTTGATTATATCGGCAAAACCCGTCAAATGCAACCCCATTCTTATGGCGTCTTTTCGACCTTTCCCTTACGGGCAAAGGCCACCGCCGCGCACATGACATCTATCGCGCCGGCATCCTTCAGTACGCGAATACACTCCGTCAGTGTCTCGCCGGTGGTGCAAATATCATCCACCAGCAGAATCCGTTTCCCCTGAATCTGCTCCGGCGACACTGCCTCATAGACACCCAGCACATTGGCCCGACGGGCGACCGCGTCTGTAAGGCCGGACTGGGCGGGATTGTCCACCGTCTTTTCCAGCAGTCTGACCGGCTTGGTATCCCAGCTCCGGCAGGCGGCGCAGGCCAGCAGCTCCGCCTGATCAAAGCCACGTTTGCGCAGACGTTTTGCGCTCACCGGCACCCATGTCACCGTGTCAAATGCTCCGGAAAACTCCTCCGCCGCACAGCGGGCGATAAGGCCGCCCATCGGTTCCACGGCACCGGAAACGCCTTGAAACTTCAGCCGCAGCAAACCTTTCCGCACGGTTCCTTCATACCACAGCGGTGCGGCACAGCGCAGTCCGTCCGCACCGGTACGCAGGGTCTCTTCCCCTTTTGTCCACGGAAGGGACTTCTCACAGGCGGCGCAGATGCCGACCTCGTCCAGAATCTGACCGCAGAAGGGGCATTTGGGCGGAAACAGCAAATTTGCGATCCAGTCGATCCATCTCATAGCAAACCTCAAAGGGACAGGCACATGACGCACCTGTCCCCTTTTCCTTAAAATTCGTAATCCACTGCCACGCGGTCCACGCGGATGGACTTACACAATTGCGACACCGCCTTGTGCCGCGGGTCGTTCTTATAGGCTTCCAGCGCTTCCAAACTGTCAAACTCGCTGACCAGTACCGCGTCATAGTTGCCTTCGCCCACGTTGACGGCAACCTCGCTGCGAAGCAGCTGCGGCACCACGCCCTGCAAACCCCGCAGGCCAGTCAGGAACTGTTCCTGCTCTGCCTCCGTGCCGGGGCAGAATTTCCACATCACAATGTGTCGGATCATACGTTCTCCTTTTTGGCAAGATATGCCTGAATTCCAATGCCCAGCAGTTCCATGGCCCGGGTCAGTTCCTCCGGACGGATGACATAGGCAATACGGATCTCGTTGCGGCCCAGCCCCTCCGTTGCGTAGAAACCGCGGCCGGGTGCATACATCACCGTTTCATCATTGTCCGCAAATTCCTCCAGCAGGAAGTACAGCAGCTTTTCCGCGTCATCCACCGGCAGCGTCACCATCAGATAGAAGGCGCCCTCCGGCACGTGGAACTTGACCCCGGGAATTTTCTTCAAGCCCTCTACCACGGCGTCACGGCGGCGGCAGTACTCCTCCCGCATCTGTTCATAATAAGCAGGCGTCATGCTGCGGTACATTGCAGCAGCTCCCACCTGATCCAGTGTGGCAGTACAAAGGCGACTCTGGCAAATTTTCATTGCGTGACCCATCAGTTCCCGATTGCGGGAAACCAGCATGCCCACGCGGGAACCTGTGGCAGAGAATCGCTTGGACACAGAGTCCACCACCACAACCTGCTCTGCCGCATCCTCAAAGGCCAGCATGGACGTGGGCTTCCGATCACCATAAATCAGCTCGCGGTACACCTCATCACTGATGAGGCACAGGTCGTGCTCCACAGCCAGATCAGCCAGCAGGCGCATCTCCTCATCCGTCAGCACCACACCGGTGGGATTGCCGGGGTTTGTAATCAGGATAGCACGGGTATGTTCATTAATCAAGGGCTCGATCTTCTCACGGGTGGCGTAGCGGTAGCCCTCCTCCGCACTGGTGGGAATGGGACGGATTTTGCCGCCGGTCACGCGGATAAAGGTATCGTAATTGGGGTAATACGGCTCGGGAATCAGCACCTCATCCCCTTCCTCCAACAGGCAGGAAAAGAGAATTTGCAGCGCCTCGCTGCCACCGTACGTAGCAAGAATATCCTCTTTGCAGATAGGGAACCCCATATCGGTATAGTAATCCCGCACGGCCTCCACAAATTCATCCACGCCGTAGGAAGGTGCATACTCCAGCACCTTGTCGGAAAAGTCGCGGACGGCGTCAAAAAAGACCTGCGGCGTCTCCACATCCGGCTGACCGATATTCAAGTGATAGACCTTACGGCCCTTTTCCTGTGCCGCCACCATATAGGGACGAAATTTACGGATCGGAGACAGTTCACAGGATTCAATTCTCTTGGAAAACTTCATAACAGCGCCCTCCCCGGCGTTTTTACATGCAAATAAAACTCAATATGTATTGTGTGCAGAAATCAGCTTCTGACGAAAAAACGCCCCTGACTTTCGTCAGGGGCGAAAAATTGTTTCCGCGGTACCACCCTGATCTGCCCCCGCAAGGGGACATCTCATGTCATCCGGTAACGTGGATGAACCGTTCCGCTCCTCGCGGACTGCTCCAAAGCGGCTGCTTTGCGGCGTGGGTTGAGGGCTTGCACCGTCCCCTCTCGCTGAAAACCGGTTTCACAAAGCTGACTTTTTCACTGCATTTCTTTGTACATTATACGGGTTTCCAAGAGTTTGTCAACCCATGTATGAAAAAGTCTCATGTCTCCTCTTCCGAAGGCAAATCGCTTTCATCCGCCTCCTCCGCAGCTGCGGGAGCACCCATCTGCATTTCCTGCCACTGGGCACGGGTAATCAACAGCTGGCGGGGTTTGGACCCTTCAAAGGGCCCCACAATACCCCGTTCTTCCATCTGATCCACCAGACGAGCCGCACGGGAATATCCCAGCTTCAAACGGCGCTGCAGCATGGAGACAGAGGCCTGTCCGGTCTCCAGCACCACTTCCACAGCAGCAGGCAGCAGCTCATCGCCGTCATCCTCCGCTGCTTCAGCCGCAGCAGCGGGTTTGGCAGAGCCTTTCTCCTTTTCCTGCATGGCCTGCTCGATCTTGGCGATGACCTCGTTATCATAGCGCGTCTCGCCGGACTGCTTGACAAACTGCACTACATCCTCAATCTCCTCGGGAGAGATAAAGCAGCCCTGCACACGCTGGGGCTTGCCGGCGCCCAGCGGGGCATACAGCATATCGCCCTTGCCCACCAGCTTTTCCGCGCCGGTGGTATCCAGAATGATGCGGGATTCCAGAGAGGATGCCACAGCGAAGGCGATGCGGCTGGGAATGTTGGCCTTCATCAATCCGGTGATGACATCGGCAGAGGGACGCTGGGTGGCGATGACCAGATGGACACCGGCGGCACGGCCCATCTGGGCCACGCGGCAAATGGATTCTTCCACTTCCTTGGCGGCTACCAGCATCAAATCGGCCAGCTCGTCGATGACCACTACCACGCTGGGCAGCGTCTCCAACTCCTCACTGGCACGGGCCAGACGGTTGAACTCCTCCAGCTTCTTCACACCGTGCTCAGAGAAGGTCTTATACCGCTTCATCATTTCAAACACCGCCCACTGCAGGGCGCCTGCCGCCTTCTTCGGGTCAGTAACCACGGGGATCAGCAGGTGAGGAATCCCATTGTAGGGTGCCAGTTCCACCATTTTCGGGTCAACCATGATGAAGCGCACCTGATCCGGCGTGGACTTATACAGCAGAGAGATGATCAAAGAGTTGGTACATACCGACTTACCGGAACCGGTCGTACCGGCAATCAGCACATGGGGCAGCTTTTCAATGTCACCGATGACATTGCGTCCGCCGATATCACGTCCCAGAGAGAAAGCTGTGTTGGACTTGTGCTCCGTAAAATCGCGGGATTCGATCACATCGCGGATCAGTACGGAAGTCACCTGCTTATTGGGAACCTCGATGCCCACCACGGAGATCTTGTCGGGAATAGGAGCGATACGGACACCGGTAGCCCCCAATGCCAGCGCGATATCGTCCGCAAGATTGGTGATCTTGCTCAGCTTGACACCCTGATCCAGCACGAACTCATAGCGGGTAACAGAGGGGCCATGGACCACATCGCCGGGCTGGGCATCCACGCCGAAGCTGGCAAGGGTGTCCGCCAGGCGGCGGGAGTTGTTGCGCAGTTCTGCGCCGGCCTCCACGGGATTGCCGCCGTCGTTGCGGTGCAGCAGGGTAATGGGCGGGAACTGGTAGACTTCTTCCTCCGCCGCCATCTTCTCCTCAATCTCCGCGGTCACAGCAGCGGTCTGGGCAGCTACTTCCTTGGCCGTGGTGGCTTTTTCCTTGCGGGAAGATGGCACATCCGGTTCAATCGGCAGCGGTGCCGGTGCAGCAGCCTTAGCTGCAGGAGGCGGTGTTACAGGTGCAGGAGTCGCAAACTCTTCCTCCGGCACATCGGGAATGGCGGGAACCACAGGAGGCTTGGCCGCCGCTTTCTCTTCGGTCTTTTCCAGCAGTACCTGATCCGGCGTTTTGACATGGGCCTCCTTATGGCGGAAGAAGCCGGTGACGAGGTTGGTTTTCGTTTTTTCGGCAGGTGGTTCTGCCGTCGCTCTGATTTCGTCATCCAGCGGAATATCAATGCGGGTCTTTGCTGCCTCCGGACGGCGCTTGGGAGCAGGCGCCACAGGAACACGGGGTTTCTCTTCTTCCTCTTCATAGCGCGCACGATCTCGGTACATATCAATCAGGCTGCTCAGTGTCAGGTTCATACCTGCCATCAGCAGTGCGGCAAACACCACCACAAAGATGATGATAGACGCCACACGGGAGAGTACCTTCACCGAACCGATAGCAAGCAAGCCGGAGATCACGCCGCCGGAAGACAGCGTCTTACCGGACTGCCAGAGAGTCTTAATGATGGCATCGACAGAATCATAAGCCGTGCCGCAGAATGCCATATGGCTCAGCATGCCGAACACCAGCGGCAGCAGCAGCGTGCAGCTCAGGCGCAGGCGCACCGGATGACCGCGGTGGTTCAGCAGGATCACCGCACCATACAGCATAGCTGGGGCGGATATCCAGTAGCCATAGCCGAAAAAGCCCTTGATGAGGCTTCGCAGCCAGTTGATCAGCAGCGCATCCACCTTAAAGTAGCTGACAATGGTACACAATGTCAAAATCAGCAGCACAACGCCGCTCATTTCCCGGCGGATGGGCCTTTTGGGAGAAGAAGCCCCTTTTTTTGCCGTGGATTTAGAAGCCGCAGGCTTTTTTGTTCCGGCACCGGACTTCGATGCAGGTTTCTTTTGTGATTTGGAAGCCACTTCATTCCCTCCCCAATCAAATTTGAATGGCGTTCAGCACCAGTGTCAAAATACCGACCGCCCAGCAATAATAGGCAAAGGCGCCGAACCGACCTTTGTCTGCGATCATTTTCAGCAGGCGAATGCAGGCATAGCCTACGATGGCGGATACTGCCACACCGACCAGATACACCGGAATATCCGCCAGAACGATATTACTCTCCAACGCATCTTTCAGAGCCAGAAGATTGGCGCCAAGAATTGCGGGAATGGACATCAGGAAGGAATATCGCACGGCAAACTTCCGCTCAAAGCCCACAAAGCAACCAGCCGTGATGGTCGTACCGGAACGGGAAATGCCAGGGCAGGTAGCGATAGCCTGTGCAACGCCCACCAGCAGCACATCCAGCAACGTGGCGTTGCGTTCCGTCTTGCGGCCCTTTTTCACCCGGTCGCTGGCAAACAGCAGGCAGCCCGTAACAATCAGCGCACCTGCCACGAAGTACATATTGTCTGCCAAGCCTTCCACCAGATCCTTGATGGGCAGAATAGCGAACAGCGGCAGCGTACCCACGATGATCAGCACGATCATCCGCCGCGCAGGCGGCACCGGTGTGGGAGTAGAATGACGGGCCAGATCCCGCACGCCGCTGAAAAACTCAACGACCATATCGCGGATGTCCGTCCAGTAAGCTGCAAACACGGCGATCAGTGTGCCGAGATGCAGCAGAACGTCGAAAAATCCCGGAATTTCCGTGGCACCGGACACCCCCAGCAGATGCTCGGCAATGGCCAAATGACCGGAACTGGAAACAGGCAGAAACTCGGCAACGCCCTGAATCAGCCCCAGAAGAATAGCATGCAGCAATGACATGGCACATTCGCTCCTTTGCGTGGAATTTACATACAAAAACAGTATAGCATGGACAGGCCGGAAATTCCAGTCATATTTCCCACTCCCTTTTGAAAGGAGTTTTTCTCTCACAACGTAAAAACAGGGACTGCCGGTGCAGTCCCTGCTCACGTTATGATTCCTGCTTCAGTGCGGCCAGTGCCGCTTTTGCCGCAGCCTGCTCGGCTTCCTTCTTGCTGCGACCACTGCCGCTGCCCACAGGCACGCCGTTCAGCCGGACTTCCGCAGAGAAGATTTTGGCATGATCCGGGCCTTGTTCGCCTACCATGCAGTAGGTCAGTTCCTGCCCGGCCTTTCGCTGTACCTGCTCCTGCAGGGCTGTCTTATAGTCCCTGCGGCGTTCCTCCACATCCGCTTCCCGCTCGACGTCCAACAGGACCCGATGAATGAGCTCGGATGCGGCTGCAATACCGCCGTCCAGATACACGGCCGCAAACACGGCTTCCACGGCATCCGCCAGAATGGACATCCGCTCCCGGCCGCCGCCGGCTTCCTCACCGCGGCCCAGCTTGAGATGGCGGCCCAAGTCCAGCTTGCCTGCCACTTCGTACAGACTCTGTTCGCACACCAGCGCCGCGCGAATGCGGGTCAGGTCTCCCTCCGGCAGGTCAGGGTGCCGGGTAAACAGAAACTCTCCCGTTACGAACCCCAGCACCGAGTCGCCTAAAAACTCCAGCCGCTCGTTGCTGTGCAGTCCGGCACCACGGTGCTCGTTGGCGTAGGAACTGTGGCTCAGCGCCTCCTCCAGCAGGGCAGGATTCCGAAACGTATAATTCAGTTTTTTCTCCAGTTCCCGCATACAAGACCTCTCCAAAAGGAAACCCCGCGATTCCGCGGGGCTGTTCCTGTTTTTTTACTTTACCTTGCCGGCGATATAATTCACAGCGTCGCCCACGGTCTTGAGGCTGCCCAGATCCTCTTCCTGAGTCTCACCGATCTCAAACTCCTCTTCCATGGCCATCACCAGTTCCACCAGGTCCACGGAATCAGCGCCCAGATCCTCTTCAAAGCCCGTTTCCATGGTCACTTCGGCAGGCTCCACAGCAAAGTGCTCTGCCACCAGTTCACGCATCGTCTGGAAAATCTGTTCAATAGACATTTGATTCTCTCCTTACAGGATGATAAGTGTTTTCTGCTGAGGCAATCATACGGCATCTTCTGCCGCTCTGTCAAGAGGGCAGTTCCACTTTTTCCAGTTTCATCAAGTCAATGTTGGCTTCCACATCTTCGATCAGGCCGCTCTCCGCAAATTCCTTGGCGCGGAGAATGGCGTTGCAGATAGCCCGAGCATCCGAGGAGCCATGGGCCTTGATGACCGGCTTACAAATACCGAGGAACACAGTGCCGCCCACTTCGCTGGGGTCCAGCAGCTTTTTCAGTCCCTCAATATCCTTCTTGATCGTCAGTGCCGCCAGCTTGTTCTTCGTGTTGGCGTAGAACACCTTTTTCAGTTCCTTCAGCAGGAACTTGGCGGTGCCCTCCAGCCCCTTGAGCATGATGTTGCCGGAGAAGCCGTCCGCCACAATGACATCCGCGCCGCCCATCATGGCCTCGTTGGCCTCGATGTTGCCGATGAAGTTGATACGGCCGGCCTCACCAGCCTGCTTCAACAACGCCACGGTCTCACGGCGCAGATCGTCGCCCTTTTCATCCTCGGCGCCAATGTTCAGCAGGCCCACGCGGGGGCTTTCCAGTCCCAGCGCGCGCTTTGCGTAGTAGCTGCCTAAGTAAGCAAACTGCAGCAGGTATTCCGGCGTGCAGGATGCGTTGGCGCCGCAGTCGCACAGCACGGCACGGCCACCTGCCGTGGGAATCAGAGGCGCCATAGCAGCACGGCGAATGCCGCGAATACGCTTGACCAGCAGCGTGGCGCCGGCCAGCAGTGCACCGGTGGAACCGGCGGAAACAAAAGCGTTACCTTCCCCTGCTTTCAGCATGTTCAGACCCACAGTCAGAGAAGAGTCCTTCTTTTTCTTAAAGGCTGTGGCAGGATCGTCACAGATCTCCACCACTTCGCTGGCATCGCGAATCTCAATACCGGCAGGCAGCGTCTTCTCTCCGCTTTCCTCCACGGCTTTCAGAACCTCTGCCATGCGGCCCACCAGAACGACCTCCACGCCGTGAAGGCGGTTTGCGTCCAGCGCACCCTGTCCGGTAGCCTGCGGGGCGTTATCGCCGCCCATGGCGTCTACGATGATCTTCATTTCAGTACCTCGTCTTTCATCTGGTCGATCACGGCCAGAGACCGCGCCGAAAGTTCCGCGTTCTTATTGCGCTTGCCCTTCACCCGATGATCCAGCGGGGGAATGATGCCGAAGTTGATATTCATCGGCTGGAACTGGGTGATGGACTGGTTGGACACATACAGGCCCAGCGCGCCCACCGCCGTCAGCTGCGGGAAGTTGATAGGTTCCATGCCACGCAGACGGCGGGCAGTCTCTACGCCCACCAAAAAGCCGCTGGCGGCAGATTCCACATACCCCTCCACACCGGTCATCTGTCCGGCAAAGGAAATACGGGGCTCTGCTTTCAGCCGGTAATACCGGTCCAGCAGACGGGGCGAATTCAAAAACGTGTTGCGGTGCATCACACCGTAGCGCAAAAACTCCGCATCGTGCAGGGCAGGAATCATGGAAAACACCCGCTTTTGCTCCGGGAAGCGCAGGTGGGTCTGGAATCCCACCAGATTATACACCGTGCCGTCGGCATTGTCCCGCCGCAGCTGCACCACCGCATAGGGCCAGCGGCCGGTGCGGGGGTCGTCCAGTCCGCGGGATTTCAGGGGACCGTACAGCAGCGTGTCGTGGCCCCGGCGGGCCATAACTTCCACGGGCATGCAACCCTCAAACACCTGAGAGTCCTCAAAACCGTGGACCTCCGCCTCCTGTGCGGTGGTCAGAGCCTCCCAGAAAGCGTCATACTCTTCCTGATTCATAGGGCAGTTGACATAATCCGCAGTCCCCTTGTCATAGCGGGAGCCAAACCACGCCTTGTCCATGTCCACGCTCTCGGCACTGACCAGCGGTGCCGCAGCGTCATAGAAATGGAGGTCGCTATCCTCACCCAGCAGGCCCTGCAGCGTCGCCGCCAGCGCATCGGAAGTCAGAGGGCCGGAGGCGATGACCACTTCCCCATCGGGGATGGCCGTCACTTCGCCGGGCACCACCGTAATACGGGGATGGCTGCGGATCTTCTCCGTCACCAGCTTGGCAAAGCCGTGGCGGTCCACTGCCAGCGCGCCACCGGCCTCCACGCGGGTGGCATCGGCGCAGGCCATGATGAGGGAACCCATCCGGCGCATTTCCTCTTTCAGCAGTCCCACCGCGTTTTCCAGCTGGTCGGAACGTAAAGAGTTGGAGCAGCACAACTCCGCAAAGTTGTCCGTTTCATGGGCAGGGGTTTTCTTTTCCGGTTTCATTTCACAGAGCGTTACATCAACGCCCCGCTGGGCAAGCTGCCAGGCACATTCACTGCCTGCCAGACCTGCACCGATCACAGTCACACGCATATTTTTATTCCTTTATTACAGCGTTACGCTTCTTTCTTTGCTGCTTTCTTTGGGGTGGTTTTCTTGGTTGTGGTCTTTTTAGCGGCAGGCTTTTTGGCAGCTGCCTTTTTGGCCGCGGGCTTCTTGGCAGCCTCTTTCTCTGCGGCAGCTTCTTCCTTCTTCTCCGCAGCGGCGGCCTTCTTGGTATAGCCCCGCTTTTCCTCCGGCAAGAAGTTGGAACAGGCGGGATTGATGCAGTAGGGACGCTTGAAGCCCTTGCCGGCCTTCTTGAACATGGTATGGCCGCAGACGGGGCAATCATCCTTGACGGGGACATCCCACGTCATAAAGCCCACGATCTCCTTGCCTTCCAGTCCCTCGCCGCGCCAGGGGCAATCCTTGCCCTTTTCACAGGCATAGTAGGTAAACTGCTTGCCGGTTTTCTTGCTGGTGCCCGTGCGCTTGAACAGCCGTCCGCCGCATGCGGGACAGCGGCCCGGCATCTGTACCACCAGCGGCATGGTAAAGGTACAATCGGGATAGCCGGGGCAGGCCAGAAAGCGGCCAAAACGGCCGGTCTTAACCACCAGATTTTTGCCGCACTCGGGGCAAAGCTCCTCGCTGACCTCGTCAGGCACCTTGATACGGGTACCCTCCAGCGCCTTTTCGGCGTTTTTCAGATTGGCGTCAAAGTCGCCGTAGAAATCGCGCAGAACATCCTTCCACGCAACCGTGCCTTCCTCCACAGAGTCCAGCTTCAGTTCCATATTGGCAGTAAACTTCAGGTCGGCAATATCGGTGAAGCGCTCCTTCATCAGTTCCGTCACCGTGCGGCCCAGATTGGTGATGTGGAGATACTTGCCCTCTTTCATCACATACTCGCGGTCCAGAATGGTGGACACGGTGGGCGCATAGGTAGAAGGACGGCCGATTCCCTGCTCTTCCATGGCGCGGATCAGCGTGGCGTCGGAATAATGAGCGGGAGGCTGGGTGAAGTGCTGATCCTTGGAGAAATCCTTCAGGTTCAGAACCCCGCCCTCCTGCAGGGCAGGCAGAGGAGATTCCTTCTCCTCTTTTTCCTCGTCGCGGCTCTCCTCATACACGGCGGTATAGCCGGAAAACTTCAGGCTGGAGGAACTGGCGCGGAACCCATGTCCGGCAGACTCCACCTCCACTGCCACGCTGTCATAGACGGCGTTTGCCATCTGGCAGGCCACATAGCGGCTCCAGATCAGACGGTACAGGCGGTACTGCTCACCGGTGAGGTCCTTTTTCAGCATCTCCGGCGTCCAGTTCACATTACTGGGGCGAATGGCTTCGTGGGCATCCTGCGCGGAAGCCTTGGCCTTATAGCGGTGGGGCTGGGCGGGATAATAGTCCTTGCCGTAGCGGCCCAGAATGAACTCCTTGGCGGCAGCGATGGCCTCCTCAGAAATACGCAGAGAGTCGGTACGCATATAGGTGATGAGACCGACCGTACCTTCACCCTCCACATCGATACCTTCATACAGCTGCTGGGCGATGGCCATGGTGCGGCGGGGCGTCATGCTCAGCTTGCGGGAGGCCTCCTGCTGCAGCGTGGAGGTGGTAAAAGGAGGCGAGGGGCTGCGCTGCTTATCCGCGCGTTTGACGCTCTTGACGAAAAACACCTGATTCTTCGTCTCCTCCACGATGCGTTCCACATCTTCCATGGATTTCAGTTCCGCCTTTTTGCCGTCCTTGCCGTGATAGCGGGCAGCAAAGGGAGCCTTGCCGCTCTCGTCCACCAGCAGGTTGGCATCCAGCGTCCAGTACTCTTCCGCCTGAAACGCCTCGATCTCCCGGTCACGGTCATCCACCATACGGGTGGCCACAGACTGCACACGGCCGGCGGAGAGGCCGCGGCGGATCTTCTTCCACAGCAGCGGAGAGAGCTGGTAGCCCACCAGACGGTCCAAAATACGACGGGCCTGCTGGGCATCCACCAGATTCTGGTCGATGTCACGAGGCTCCGCAATGCTCTCCTGCACCACCTTCTTGGTGATCTCGTTGAAGGTGACGCGGCGGGTCTTTGCGTCAGACAGGTCCAGCAGATGCTTCAGGTGCCACGAAATGGCCTCACCCTCGCGGTCCGGGTCGGTTGCGAGGTAGACGGTATCCGCCGCCTTGGCGGATGCCTTCAGGTCGTTGATGATATCCTCTTTTCCCTTGATGGGACGGTAAGCCGGCTCAAAGTCGTTTTCCAGATCCACACCAATGGTGCTTTTGGGCAGGTCGCGCAGGTGGCCCATACAGGCCTTGACCTCATAATCCCGGCCCAGATATTTACCGATGGTTTTGGCCTTCGCAGGAGACTCCACGATGACCAGGCTGTGTTTTGCCATAGATACCTCCAGACGCACCCCACCGGGCGCGTGTAATTTATTCCATCACGGTCACAGCACGGGTATAGCGCTTTCCGCTGTGCTGCTGTACCAAATTTTCCAATTCAAGCAAGGTCAGAGCCGACAGTACGCGCCGTGTGGGGATACCGCTCTGCTCCACCAGATCGTCTACCAACATGGGTTCCTCATCCGAAAGAATCCGCAGCAGGGCGATCTGGTCGTCCGTCAGGCTTGCTTCTGACAGGCGCAGAGACGGCAGTACCGGCTTTGCCTCCGATTTCGGCTGCTCCTGATATCCGGTAACAGCCGGCGTTTCATGGGCACGCTCTCCCCGAAGCTTATCCGGGAAACGTCCCTCATATTCCCGCAGGATGTCCCAGGGAGAAGTCACCAGTCCCGCCCCCTCCTGAATCAGGCGGTTGCAGCCTGCACTGGCAGGCCCGTCAATGGGACCGGGAACGGCAAAAACGTCTTTTCCCTGTTCTATGGCATGCTCCGCGGTGATCAGTGCGCCGCTTCGTTCCGGGGCTTCCACCACCAGAGCCGCCAGCGCCAAGCCGGAGAGAATCCGGTTTCTGGCAGGAAAATGCGCGCTCGTAGGCTCCGTGCCCGGCGGGTATTCGCTAATCAGAGCACCCGCTGCCGCCACATCCTCATAGAGATAACGGCTCTCTGCGGGGTAGGGCACGTCCAGTCCGTTGCCCACCACGCCGACGGTCATGCCGCCGGCACGCAGTGCTCCGCGGGTGGCTGCCGCGTCAATGCCTTTGGCAAGACCGCTGATGACCACAGCACCTCCCGCAGTCAGTCCATAGCCGAACTTCTCGGCGCAGGCGATGCCGTAAGGCGTGCAGCTTCTCGTTCCCACCACCGCAACTGCAACCTCATCATCAAAGACCGGTAGCTGCCCTCTCACATACAGCAGGCAGGGCGGGTCGTAAATATTCTTCAGCCGCCCCGGATAGGCCGCATCCTGTATGGTCAGGATGCGTTGACCCAATCTCTGGCAATCCGCCAAGATCCGGTCCGCAGCTTTCAAATCGTGGTTCTTCAGGATTTCCGCCTGTTCCCGGGTGATCCCCTCCGTCAGCAGGATTTCTTCCGGATCCGCGTAAAAGAGGTCTTCCGGTGTGCCGAAATGGCGCAGTAATGCAAGCCGGGTCTGGTTTCCCAATCCCCGCAGTTCTGCCAGCCAAATCCAGTATTTCAGCACAGGCCTCTCCCCTTTCTCAGTCTCCCCGGACTGCCTCCCACAGCAGTACAGACGCCGCAATGGCAGCATTCAGGGATTCACAATGTTCCCGCATGGGGATCAGAATCGTTTGATCGCAGGCGTCCAGCATCTCCGCGGAAAGGCCTTTGCCCTCGCTGCCCACGGCAATGGCGCAGCGAGTATAATCCACACCTCTGGCATCCACCGTGTCCTTGCGCAGGGCTGCGCCGTACATGGGCAGACCGGAGGTGTCCAGCAGAGCGCGCAGTTGCTCCACCGTGCAGGTCCAGACCGGGCAGCGGAACACCGCACCCATGGTGGCGCGCACCGTCTTGGGATTGTAGAGGTCGGCACAGGCATTCACCAGCAGCAGGCCATCCGCTCCAAACGCGTCTGCCGTGCGCAGGATGGTGCCCACATTGCCGGGGTCCTGCACGCCGTCCAGTACCATGTAGCGCTTTCCGTTCAGTTTATCCGGCAATGTCTGCTGCGGCATACCGCACACAGACAGAACGCCCTGCGGCGTCTGGCTGGGAGAAACAGACTTCATCAAATCGGCAGGCACCTGCACCAGTCGAACCCCCGCGTGGATGACGGGAAGGGCCACGCCCTCTGTGAAAACCACGGTATGCAGGTCGCCGCCGTGGAGCAGTGCCTCCTCCAGCAGTTTGGGGCTGTCACAGAGAAATTCTCCGTTTTGCCGTCGATAAGACGCAGAAGTACCCAGCTTGCGGAGATGGGTACAGAGGGAATTGGTGCGGCTGGTAATAATCTCCATCCGGGTGCCTCCTTTGGGTTTTGGTCGAAAAATCACACCCATACAATTATAAATAATAATGGCATGGGATTCTTCCTTATCATATAGGTATCATTCCGCCTTGTCAAGCCATGCTTTTCCCTCACAAATGTTCTTTTTCGGCATTTGAATACAAAAAAACCGGGTTCTTACGAACCCGGTTTCTGTTTTCTCAGTCGAGGGGCTTCATGGTGGGGACAAGCGCATGGCGAATGCTATCCCGCACCATAGTGTTCCATATCAGCCCATTTCGGCATTCATCAAGAACCTTTTCAGATGCTTTGATGTCATATCGCTTCATATCGTTCCATCCTATTCCATGCGTTTGTTGTAGTAATTGTTGTAGTCGCTTGAGACCACAACGGCATACGCTTTGGAATTCTAAACGCATTTATAATAAAGGTATATCTCTGGCTTGTCAAGCCAGAGATTTTCAATTATATTCCGTTTTCCTGCGAAATAATTCACTTTTGCGCAGTTAGTCCTATCGAAACATTACCGATCACGACAATATTCTACCTCTTCATATTTTAGGCCTTCAAATTTTCCAAAAGTGCAGAATTTTCGTTACTGAATCCCTATTTATTATTTAGAGGGATAATTCAGTTTTTCTTGTCTGTCCCCCCTTCCCTTTACAATGATCTTATCCGAGATAGCCTGATTTTATCTCGGCATCTATTCTTAATGTCAGGAGGAAATCATGATGGCAAAGATCCGCAAAGATAACAAAGGCCGCAACCTGCGTGTCCGTGAAAGTCAACGCGCTGACGGAAGATAGATACGGTACCAGTTCGAATTCTCAAACCCGTGCCGCTCTACCGTTGCAGAGAGACGCAATTCAATAATACCTGCATATAGGGATGCAGCATCTGATGTGCAGAAGCGAGGATCGCTTAGTTTACCTGAAGCAATCCTAGAAAAAACAGTTTCTCCCGCACGGGGGATGACGAACAATCCAACCAACTTGTCCTTCAGACCGCTACTAACAATGCTGTCGCAGATAATAGTTGCACAAGATAAAACTGCAGATATAATCGCCGATTCCAGCATAGAAGAAAGCGCTGCATATCTGTTTTGGTCGGCGAGGGTAGGAAGATCACTTAAAACTGGTGTACACCAAATCAGAAATAGGAAGAATAACAGGTACATCAGGTTTTTGAGTTCTTTATCGCGGTAATCCTTCATGTCAACACCTCCTCGGTCGAAAAATATTATATCACAAGTGCCCCCCAAACACAATTGATAGAACAGGTATCTATGGTCATTTTCCAGATATATAGTGGTAAAAATCACGATGTCAGTCAATATATAGTGCCAACGCACCGTGCTATCTTAAACAAGGAATACGTTTTCTTACCATTTCCGGAGCAACTCCACTTCTACTCTCCTTCCTTCACAACGCGCTCTGGTAATTACACTATCGTTAAAATGAATATTTTCTTATCCATAACAAAAAACGAGCCTGCACTACGTTCAACGTACATGCAGACTCGTCTTTTTCATTCAAAACCAATCCTATCGAAAGGAGGTCTTCTCAATTGTGGTAAATTTGTTGTCAGGCCAGTGGCCATCAAACCCGCAAACCCTTGCAATTACTGGGTTTTTGGACTCCTCTTAATCCAGAGGTTTCATTGTGGGGAACAAAATGACCTCACGAATGGTATCCTCGCCGGTCAGCAGCATGACGGCGCGGTCCACGCCGATGCCCATGCCACCGGTGGGAGGCATGCCGTATTCCATAGCGGTCAGGAAATCCTCATCCATCATTTCGGTCTCATCGTCACCGCGCTCGCGCTGCTCCACCTGCTTCTGGAAACGGTCGCGCTGATCGATGGGATCGTTCAGCTCGGAGTAGGCGTTGGCCAGCTCGCTGTGGCAGATGAACAGCTCAAAACGCTCGGTCAGGCGGGGATCCTCGGGAGAGCGCTTGGTCAGGGGGCTGACCTCCACGGGGTACATGGTGATGAAGGTGGGCTGGATCAGCTTCTCCTCCACACGCTGGTCGAAGCAGGCGTACAGGGCATTGCCCCAGGTCTTCTCCGCAGCATCAGCCAGTTCCACACCCTTGGCCTTGGCAGCAGCCACAGCCTCAGCGTCATCGGTGATGGCGCCAAAGTCGATGCCGACGTATTCCTTCACGGCGTCCACCATGGTCAGGCGGCGCCAGCCGGGAGTCAGGTCGATCTTCTCGCCCATCCATTCCACTTCGTAGGTGCCTAAGATTTCCTTGGCAGCGCCGGAGATGATGCCCTCAGCAATGTCCATCATGTCGTGGAAGTCGGCGTAGGCCTGATACAGCTCCACGGAGGTGAACTCGGGGTTGTGCTTGGGGTCCATGCCCTCGTTGCGGAAGATACGGCCGATCTCATACACGCGGTCCATGCCGCCCACGATCAGGCGCTTCAGGGGCAGCTCGGTGGCGATACGCATATACATATCGATGTCCAGCGTGTTGTGGTGGGTGATGAAGGGACGTGCGGAGGCGCCGCCGGCGATGGTATTCAGCACCGGGGTCTCCACTTCGATGTAATTCATGTCGTCCAGATATCTGCGCATGAACTTGATGAACTGGGAGCGCACCACAAAGTTGCGGCGCACATCGGGATTCATGATGAGGTCCACATAGCGCTGGCGATAGCGCAGTTCCTTGTCCTGCAGGCCGTGGAACTTCTCGGGCAGAGGCAGCAGGGACTTGGACAGCAGGGTCAGCTCGCTGACGCGGACGGACAGCTCACCCATCTTGGTGCGGAACACTTCGCCCTTGACGCCGATGATATCGCCGATATCCAGCTTCTTGAATGCGGCATAGGCCTCATCGCCCATCACATCGCGCTTGAGGAAAATCTGGATATCGCCGCGGTCATCGCGCAGGTGGGCGAAGCTGGCCTTGCCCATGATGCGCTTGCTCATCATACGGCCTGCCAGAGCCACCACCTTGCCGGTCTCGCTTTCGGCAGGCAGTTCGGCGAATTCCGCCTTCAGATCGGCGGAATAGGCATCCTGAGGGAACTTGGTGATCACAAAGGGATCAGCGCCGGCGGCCTTCAGATCGGCCAGCTTCTGGCGGCGGACGGCAGCCTGCTGGCTCAGATCCTGCTCAGGCTGCACCTGAGGATTCTTCTGTTCAGACATAGTTTTCTCCTTATCGTATCAGCGCTCGATCTTCTTCACGGTATAGACGATGGCACCGCGGGGGGCCTCCACCGTTACGGTGTCGCCTTCCTTGGCGCCGATCAGGGCCTTGCCGAAGGGAGACTCCTCAGAGATGATGCCGTGCATGGGATCAGCCTCCTGAGAGCCAACGATCTTGTAGGAACCGACTTCCTTGCCGGTAGCATCAGCCACGGTCACCTTGCAGCCGATGGTCACGATGTTGCTGGGAGCATCGCTCTCATCAACGATCACAACATGCTGCAGAATGACTTCCAGTTCAGCAATGCGGGAGTACAGCTTGCCCTGCTCGTTCTTTGCTTCATCATATTCGCTGTTTTCGCTCAGGCCACCGAAACCGCGGGCGATTTTGATCTG
>JAZRCP010000125.1:0-6144 GCA_045659825.1 Dysosmobacter sp.
GGATTTTGACCAAAAACAGGAAAAAACAGAGGCTTATGCCTTGTTCTTGTCGCAAAAAAATTCTTGCAATTTCATTAGAAATTGCTTATACTCAAATTACACGGTGGGGAATTGTGGGTAAATTGGGTGGCTAAGTGTCACGAAAGACCTGCTTTTTCCCAAAAAGAGGGGAAAGGGGGCGCCCGCTATGGCTCGGTTAATGGGAAAATCCAATAACAGCATTGACTCCAAGGGACGTCTGGTGATCCCCTCCAATATGCGTGAGGCTTTGGGCGACACCTTTTATATCACCATCGGTGCCGAACACTGCCTGACGATTTACCCGCAGGCCAAGTGGGAGCAGATGTCCGAGGAAATGGACGACCTCAGCTATACGGAAATGCGTGCGCTGACGCTGCTGTACGCCAACGCGGTGCAGTGTGAGCCGGATGGCCAGGGGCGTGTTCTGATCCCTGCCAGCCTCCGCACCCATGCCGGCCTGAAGAAGACGGCCACCATTGTGGGTCTGAATTCTTTCGCCGAAATCTGGGACGAGGAGACCTGGGCAGAACGCGAGCGCCGTATGCTGGAGGATGACGACATGGCCGCCGCCATGGATGCTCTGGCACGTGCCCGTCGGAATCGTGGGTGAACGCTATGGAATTTACGCATAAACCGGTATTGCTGGACGAATGTATTGACGCGCTGAAGATCCGCCCCGACGGGGTATATGTAGACGGTACACTGGGTCGTGCAGGGCACTCAAGAGAGATCGCCCAAAGGCTTACCACCGGCAGACTTTTGTGTATCGACCGCGACATGGCAGCCATTGACGCGGCGAAGGAGCGTCTGGCTCCGTGGATGGATCGGGTGACGCTGATCCATGGGAATTTTTCGGAGCTGGGCGATGCACTGCGAGAGGCGGGCATCGCTGGCGCCGACGGAATGCTGTTCGATCTGGGTGTGTCCTCACCCCAGTTGGACGATGCATCGAGAGGCTTCTCCTATATGCAGGATGCTCCGCTGGACATGCGGATGGACCTGACCGCGCCGCTGACAGCACGCGAGGTGGTCAATGCGTGGAGCTATGAAGAGCTTCGCCGCATCCTGTTTGAATACGGCGAGGAGCGTTACGCCCCCGCCATTGCCAAGGCAATTGTCCGGAGACGGGAGACTGCTCCCATCGAAACCACGCTGGAACTGGTGGATATCATCAAGGGCGCCATGCCGCCGGCCGCGCTGCGGGAAAAGCAGCATCCGGCCAAGCGCAGCTTTCAGGCAATCCGCATTGCCGTCAACGGAGAACTGGATGCCCTGCCGCCCATGCTGAGCGCGGCAGTGGAACATCTGAATCCCGGTGGACGGCTGGCGGGCATTACCTTCCATTCGCTGGAAGACCGCATTGTGAAGCGCGCCATGCAGGACCTGTCCCGGGGCTGTACCTGCCCGCCGGCATTTCCCGTCTGTGTATGTGGCAAGAAACCGAAAGTCAAAGTGCTGACCCGGAAACCCATTGTCTCCGGCGAAGCAGAATTGGAAGAGAATTCCCGTGCCCGCAGCGCAAAGCTTCGGGTGGCGGAAAAATGCGATCCGTCTGACCTGTAATACCGGATCACTTTTACGAAGGAAAGAAGGAGGGGGAATATGGCATCTGCGGCACAGGACCTGCGTTACCGCCGTAAGCAGGGCATGGTAGATGGCAGTTTGGCCCATGATCTGGATTGGGCAATTCGTGAGCGGGAACTGGAACATGCCGGTGAACTCCCCCGCCGTCGTGAAACGGTTGTTGAAACGCCGAAGATCCGTACGGCTGAAAAGGCAAAGGTGCAGGTGCGTGAGCGCCAGCATCTGTCTCCGCTGACCGCTGTTGGTTTTGTTGTGGTCATGGCTATGACAATTTTAGTGTTGATGAATTACATCCAGCTGACCATGCTCTCCGCCGATACGGTGACACTGCAGAACCGGCTGGAAGTACTGGAAACGGAACAGGTTCGTCTCACCGCCCAGTATGAGCAGATGTTTGATCTGGCCACGGTGCAGGAAGCGGCGGAGGCCGCCGGTATGGTCAAGCCGGGTAACAGCCAGATTTGCTACATTGACCTCTCCGTGGGAGACAGCGCCGTGGTCTATCAGAAGGAGGACCCCAGCGTCCTCTCCGGCGTACTGACCAGCCTGCACCACAATGCACTGGCAGTGGTGGAATATTTCAAGTGACCGCCGCATTATATGGAACTGACACAGCGGGGAGTGAGAAGTTAGCTTCTCGCTCCCTGTTCTCATGCGTCCCCGTACTGTGGTGTATGAGAGCAATTTACAGCATTCGCCCTATGTTTCAGGAGGAATATCAGCATGGCAGCAAGCCCTCAGAGAAAAAGTAATGCCGCCCGCCGGGCAAATCAGGTCATCCGCAGACGTACCGTTCTGATGATGATCCTGCTTGGCGTGTGCACCTTTGTTGTGCTCTTTTTGAAACTGTATGACCTGCAGATCAATCAGTATGAAGCCATGCAGGAAAAGGCGGTGAGCCAGCAGACTCGCAAGGCGGTGGTTACGGCTTCCCGCGGCACCATCTATGACAGTAACGGACTCGCTATGGCCATCTCCGCCACGGCAGAGACCATCTTCATCTCCCCTAAGGAGATCGCCGCTTATGTGAAAAAGCAGGAAAAGGATATCGAGGCGGCCCGTGAGCGGGCGGAGGAAAAGGGCGAAAAGTATACGCCGCCCATGGTGCGGGATCAGCTCTATATTGCCCGCGGACTCAGTCGCATTCTGGAAGTGGATCAGACCAAGATCGAGGGCTGGATGGAAAAGACCAACAGCCAGTACATCGAAGTCCGAAAGAAGACCGAGCGGGAGATGGCGGACGAAGTGCGCTGTTTCATCAATGGCGAGATCGATCCGGACGGCTATGAGATTCCGAAAGACCAACGGAAAAAGCTACAGGGCGTGTTTATTCAGCCGGACTCCAAGCGCTATTATCCGTACAGCAGCCTTGCCGCCAATGTGATCGGCTTTGTCAATGCCGATAATGTGGGCGGTGTGGGCCTGGAGTCCATGTATAACTCGCAGCTGGAAGGCACTGCCGGACTGACCGTCACAGCTAAAAATGCTGCCGGTACCGATCTGCTTTACCAGTATGAGCAGTATTACGATGCGGAAAACGGCAGCAATCTGGTGCTGACCATCGATGTGAATGTCCAGTCCTATCTGGAAAAGGGCATTGAAAGCATGGTGGAAAAGTTCGGAGCCAAGAACGGCGCCACCGGCATCATCATGGATGTCAATACCGGTGCCATCGTAGCCATGGCGTCCTATCCCAATTACGATCCCAACCAGTACGGCACGGTCATCGATCAGGTTCTGCAGACCAAGCTGGAGATGGCATTGGCCGCTATAGAGGCAAAGAAGAGCTCCTACGCCACGGAGGAGGAGTATCAGGCGGCTATCAGCGCCGCGATGACCGGTGTTGTACAGTCTCAGTGGCGCAATAAGTGTATCGACTCCACCTATGAACCCGGCTCCACGTTCAAGCCCATCACGCTGGCAGCGGGACTGGAGGAAGGTTCCATTACCACCAATACCACGTTTAACTGTCACGGTTCTGTGATGGTTCCCGGCTGGGGTAAGCCTATTTACTGCTCCAAGAAGGCCGGTCATGGTGTGCAGTCACTGGAAGTGGCAGTGGGAAATTCCTGCAACCCAGCCTTTATTGATATTGGTATGAAGGTGGGCACCAAGACGTATTACCAGTACCTGAAGTCCTTCGGCCTTATGGATGAAACCGGCGTGGATATGATCGGTGAAGTGGGGGGCATTTTCTCGGATGAAAAGACCTTCAATTCCAACGTGGTCTCTTTGGCCTCCTATTCCTTCGGCCAGACCTTTCACGTCACCCCGCTGGGCCTGATCCGGGCACAGGCTGCCTGCATCAATGGCGGTTACCTGTATACACCTTATGTGGTGGAGCAGGTGCTGGATGATGACGGAAACATTATTCAGCAGCATGACACCACCCCGGTACGTCAGGTGATCAGCGAAGAGACCTCCAAAATCGTGCGGGAGTGCCTTGAGTACGTGGTGGCACAGGGTACCGGCAAAAACGGCCAGGTGGCTGGTTACCGCATCGGCGGCAAGACCGGCACGGCTGATAAAACGGGAACAAAAACAGACGCCAACCCCAAGGGCGACGTTGTGGTTTCCTTTATGTGCTTTGCGCCTGCGGATGAACCGCAGTACATCATGCTGCTCACCATGGATACCCCCAGCCGTGACACCGGCATTTATGTTTCCGGCGGCAACTATGTGGCCCCTACGGCCAGCAGTATTATGGCGGATGTCCTGCCGTATCTCGGCATTGAGCCGGATTATACGTTGGAAGAACTGGCTAATATGGACGCGGCTGTTCCCAATGTGATCGGTTTGACCTTGGAACAGGCTAAGGCGAAAATGGAAAAGGCGGGATTTGCCTTCCGCACGGTGGGAACGGGTGAAACCGTGACCGACCAGACGCCGGCAGGCGGCGCCATTGTGCCCAACAGCGCTACCATCGTGCTGTATATGGGCGAAAAAGCACCCAAGGACCTGTGCACGGTGCCCAATGTGGTGGGTCTGACAGCGGAACAGGCTAACAAGGCTCTGGCGAACGCGGGCCTTATCATGCGTATCGCAGGCATTACGACGACGGAATCCGGCAATGTTCACGCCATTTCTCAGGAGGAACCGGAAGGTGCGCAGCTTGCTGCCGGACAGGTGGTTACCGTCCAGTTCGGTGACCGTTCGGTTACGGACTGATACAACAGATTTTGCATGGTTTCAAGCACTTTCTTCCGTATACATTGCGTTTTCATCTGCCTATAATAACCATGGTTTATAATGTGTTGGACTTGTGAGAAAGGGGCACAAAAGATGAAATTAAAAGACTTGCTGCAGGGACTTACCATTCTCTCCGCCACGGCGGATCTGGAGATGGAGATCACTGCTGTCAGCTATGATTCCCGCGCCACCCGTCCCGGAGATTTGTTTGTTGCCATGACCGGCTTTGCCGTGGACGGACACACCTTTATCCCCAGGGCTATGGCTGCGGGTGCGTCAGCGGTGCTGTGCGAGAAGATTCCTGAGGGGGATATACCCTATGTGCAGGTGGCGGATTCCCGCCGTGCCCTGGCGGTGGTGGGGGCCAACTGGTTCGGCCACCCCGCGGAGGTGATGACCATGGTGGCTGTCACCGGCACCAATGGCAAGACCTCTTCCACGTATTTGTTGAAATTTGTGCTGGAGCAGACCGGCGCCAAGGTGGGCCTCATCGGCACAAATCAGAATATGATCGGCGACGAAGTGATCCCCACCGAGCGTACTACGCCGGAATCCTTCGAGGTGCAGCGTCTGTTTGCCCAGATGCGCGATGCGGGCTGTACCCATGTGGTGATGGAGACCTCTTCCCATGCCCTGTGTCTGGACCGTGTCTACGGCGTCAAATATGCTGTCGGCATCTTTACGAACCTGACGCAGGATCATCTGGACTTCCATCATACGATGGAGGAATACTGCGATGCCAAGGCCATTTTGTTCCGGAACTGCGCGGTGGGTGTTTGCAATGCGGATGATCTGTGGACGGACCGCCTGCTGGCAGAAGCTACCTGCCAAAAGCGGTTCTACGGCGTGAAAAACGCAGCCGATCTGCGGGCAGAGAATGCGGAGCTGGCGGCGGACCATATCGCTTTCACCGCTGTGACGGATACGGAGCGTGTTCCTGTGCGGGTAAATATTCCCGGTGGATTCATGGTGTATAATACGCTGGATGTGCTGTTGGCGGCCCAGGCACTGGGCGTTTCGCTGGAGAAAAGTGCCGAAGCGCTCTCTCGCGTGGCACAGGTTAAGGGTCGTGTGGAAGTGGTTCCCACACCGGGTAAGGACTATACCGTTCTCATTGACTATGCACACAGCCCTGATGGGCTTGAAAATGTGCTCAGCAGCGTGAAGGGATTTGCGAAAGGCCGTACCATCGCTTTGTTTGGCTGCGGCGGCGACCGTGACCGCACCAAGCGCCCGAAGATGGGCGCCATCGCTGCGGAAATTGCGGATTTTGTGGTGGTTACCACGGATAATCCCCGCACGGAGCAGCCTGCGGATATCATTGCGGACATTCTGCCCGGTATGGCGGGC
>JAZRCP010000126.1:0-9478 GCA_045659825.1 Dysosmobacter sp.
CCCATAATCAGCAGCATGATGCGAACCACCATGTAAATGGCGTTCTCCAGACCGGTATCAGAAATCCGCAGGAATCCGATCTCCACCAGATAGCGGTCACCCGGCGTGAAAAACAGATTCAGGATACCGGTAAACAGGATAATAAACAGCACCGGCTTCAATCCGCGCACAAGCTGCTTCAGACCTACCTTGGAAATCCAAACACAGACCGCAAGGCATAAAGCCAACAGCAAATAAGGCAAAACACCCTTGGCGCAGAACAGTGCGGTAATATACAATACCACCAGCAAAATCTTGGTGCGGGGATCCAATTTATGGGCAATGGTATTTCCCGGGAAATACTGGCCCAGCGTAATATCTTTCAGCATGCCGCACCGCCTTTCCGCAGCGCCAGCAGCTGCTTTTCCAGTGCCTCCACCGTGTAAACGGCAGGATCGATATCCAAGCCCCGTTCCCGCAGCGCACGGGCCACGCGGGTCACCTGCGGCACATCCAGTCCGGCGGAGATCAACTCCTCGGCACGCTGAAATACCTCTGCCGGTGCGCCGCTCATCAGCACATGGGCGTTCTTCAGCACCAGAATGCGGTCTACATTCTGGGCGATCTCGTCCATGCTGTGGCTGACGAGAATGATGGTCTTGTTTTTGTTGCGGTGATAGTCCCGGATGTTGGCCATCAGGTTCTCCCGTCCGGCAGGATCAAGACCTGCGGTGGGCTCGTCCAGTACCAGCACATCCGGCTCCATGGCCATGACACCTGCCAGCGCCACCCGGCGCTTCTGTCCGCCGGAGAGCTCAAAGGGAGACTTATTCAGCTGGTCATCCCGCACGCCCACCAATCGGGCAGCCTCCCGCACGCAGCGGTCCAGCTCCTCGCCGGTTTTGCCCATGTTGGCGGGGCCAAAGGCAATGTCTTTATAGACTGTTTCTTCAAAGAGCTGGTATTCCGGATACTGGAATACCAATCCCACCTTGAAGCGAACATCTCTGATTTTTTTCGGTTCTGCCCAGATATCCCGTCCCCGCAGCAGCACCTGACCGGAAGTCGGCTTCAGCAGTCCGTTCAGATGCTGGATCAGGGTGGATTTTCCGCTGCCGGTATGGCCGATGACGCCGAGGAATTCCCCGTCGTACACATCGAAGCTCATGTCCTCCACCGCGCTGCGCTGGAAGGGCGTACCGATACCATAGGTATGGGTCAGATTCCGGATTTTTAAAATCGGTTCCAATTGCGTTCGTCCTTCCTCAGTTTCTTGCAATCGCCTGCGCGATCACGTCGGCGCAGTCCTCTACAGTCAGCGCGTCCAGCGGAACGTTCACACCGCTATGGCGCAGCCGATCCAGCAGGTCCACAGTGTCCGGTACCGTCAACCCCATGGAACGCAGCGCATCCACCTGCGTAAATACCTCTTTCGGCGTACCGTCCATGGCCACTCTGCCATCGTCCATGACGATGACACGGTCGGCGTCCTCCGCCTCGCTCATATGGTGGGTGATCAGCACCACGGTAATGCCCTTTTCGCGGTTCAGCTTATGAATGGTGGAAAGTACTTCCTGCCGTCCGATGGGGTCCAGCATGGCGGTCGCCTCGTCCAGTACGATACAATCCGGCTCCATGGCAATGACGCCCGCAATGGCGATACGCTGCTTCTGACCGCCCGAGAGCAGATGAGGCGCATGGGTCACAAACTCGCTCATACCCACAGCCTTCAGCGCGTCATCCACACGGCGGCGAATTTCCTCCGTGGGCACGCCTAAATTTTCCGGTGCAAAGGCTACATCCTCTTCCACCACATTCGCTACGATCTGATTATCCGGATTCTGGAACACCATGCCCACCCGCTGGCGGATCGCCAGCAGCAGGTTCTCATCCAGCGTGTCCATGCCCTCCACATAGACCTTGCCGCCTGCCGGCAGCAGCACTGCGTTGAAGGTCTTGGCCAGTGTGGATTTCCCGGATCCATTGTGGCCCAAAATCACGGTGAAGCTGCCCTTTTCAATGGCGATATCCACACCGCGCAGGGCAAACACCGGCTCTTTCCCCTCATCCGCGGGATAGGCAAAGCGCAACTCTTTTGTTTCAATCATTGTTTCCATGAAATCAATCGCTTTCTCTCGATTTCCAAGCTTTTTCGCCGCATGGCGGCAAAGCACAGTTCTTTTTTATTCGCTGAACCAACGGCCCGTAGCGCCGCAGGGCAGCGCCAGACCCGTCTCGGTGACAGGCAGGCCCAGCTCATCCCAGGTGCACTTGCCGCCGTACTTCTCCGCCACCAGCAGATGCAGCAGCCAGCCCAGCACAGAGGGGGCAAGACCTGTGGTATAGGAGTTGATAATCACAAACAGGGGCTTGTCGGACAGCACCTGTGCGCACAGCTTCACAAAGGGGAACAGGTTCTCCTCCAGCTTCCAGACTTCACCGCCGGGGCCGCGTCCGTAAGAGGGCGGGTCCATAATGATGGCGTGGTTGGTTTTGCCGCGGCGAATCTCCCGCTCCACAAACTTGGCGCAGTCATCCACGATCCAGCGGATGGGGGCGTCCTGCAATCCGGAGAGGCGGGCGTTGTCCTTGGCCCATGCCACCATACCCTTGGCTGCGTCCACATGGCACACGCTGGCACCTGCCTTGGCGCAGGCCACGGTGGCACCGCCGGTGTAGGCAAACAGGTTCAGCACCCGAATGGGGCGATTTGCATTGCGGATCTTCTCCATGGCAAAGTCCCAGTTCACCGCCTGTTCAGGGAACAGACCGGTGTGCTTGAAGTTCATGGGCTTGACCTGGAACGTCAGCTCGCCGTAATGCACCTTCCAGCTTTCGGGCAGGGTATTCTTCTCCCAGTGTCCGCCGCCGGTCTGGGACCGCAGATAGCGAGCATTGGCACGCTTCCACGCGGGGTTCCGGTGGGGCGTCTCCCAGATGGCCTGCGGGTCGGGACGCACCAGAAACTGCTTGTCCCAGCGCTCCAGCTTCTCTCCGCCGCCGCAATCCAGCAGCTCATAATCCTGCCATTTTTCTGCGATCCACATAGTGTTTCCTCCGTTCATATCCGCATAATAAATCAGTATATTATACCTCTATCGGTACCTTTTCGTCAATTCATTTCCCATAGGAAATACAAAAAGAGAGCTGTTAAAAAACAGCTCTCTTTCCTGTATTTAAATGCGTTCTGTCAGTTCCGCCGCGAAGGCGCGAACCCTTTGCTCTTTTTCTTCATCCATAAACGACAGCGTATAACTCTTATGCCGTTCGGCGTAGCTCCCCAGATATCTCAGTCCGGAGTGCTTGCAGTAGCGCCGCATGCCCTCTTCAAAGAGATCGCAGCCCTTCTCCACGCGATATCCGCAAGTCTCCAACAGCGCCACGGCCTTGCCCTCCCACAGGGAAGGGCCTTGCTTTTCGCCGTAAAACTTGTTCATACCGTACACCAGTCGGTCCAGCAGCGCCTTCATGGGCGGTGTGCAGTACCACGCATAAATGGGGGTGGCCAGTACCAGCAGGTCACAGGCAAGAATCTTATTGAACAAGACCTGCACATCATCCTGCTGCGGACAGCCGAACACCGTCCAGTCCTGCTGACAGGCCCGGCAGGCCGTACAGGGACGGATGTCACAGTCATATAAACGGACGGGCTCCGTCTCAGCGCCAAGGCGTTCCAGTTCCTCGCAGAACGGCTGTAGCAGCGCGGCGGTATTTCCCTCTTTCCGGGGACTTCCCATCAGAATCAGGACTTTCATGTGCATCCCTCCCCATGGAGGCATTTTACCATAGTCCCCCGCATCCGGTCAATGCACCGGCTGTTCCGTCAAACGCTCGCGGCCCACAGCCAGCATCAGCTTGATGCGGTTTTCCTGATTGACGCGGGTGGCACTGGGATCGTAGTCAATGGGCGTGATGTTGGCGGTGGGATACAGCTCCCGGATCTTATTGATCATACCCTTGCCGCAGATGTGGTTGGGCAGACAGCCGAAAGGCTGCGCGCAGACGATGTTTTCGTATCCCGCCTGCACCAGTTCGATCATCTCGCAGGTCAGAAGCCAGCCCTCGCCCATCTTGTTGCCCATGCCAATGATGCCTTTGGAGAGCTTCACCAGTTCTCTGAAGGGCAGCGGTGCATGGAAGCCATGCTGCTTCAGGGTACGGATCAGCAGCGTTTCCGTGTTTTCAATACCGCGCAGCAGCCAATCAGAGCCATGCCGCTGCAGGAAATTACCTCCGTACAGGCGCGCCGTCTCGCTGTAATTGTAGATGCAGTACTGGACAAAGCCCATCAGCCCCGGCAGATTCACCTCACAGTCCTGACTTGCCAGAAACTGCTCCAGATCGTTGTTGCCGAGGGGCGAATACTTCACATAGATTTCACCCACCACGCCGACCTTGACCTTGGGCACACGGTTTACAGGGATGGCGGCAAAATCCGCCGCCATCTGCGGCATCAGCTTTTTCATCTCCCGCATGCTCCAGCTGCGGTCATGGTGGATCTTGTCACAGAGAATGTCCAGCCACTTCTCCTGCGCAGCCTTTGCCGCATCCTTTTCCGTTTCATAAGGCTCTGTCTGGGCGCGCAGCGCCACCAGCAGATCGCCGTAGTAGATATAGGACAGCAGCTTGCGAAGATAAGGCACGGTCATGGGGAACCCGGAATCCTTCTCCAGGCCCGAGAAGTTCAGGCTCACCACCGGCACCTGCCCGTAACCGGCCTTTGCCAGCGCCTTGCGCAGCAGGTGGATGTAGTTGGAGGCACGGCAGCCGCCGCCGGTCTGAGTGATGATGAGGGCGGTATGGTCCAAATCATATTTGCCGGAATTCAGGGCGTCCAGAAACTGGCCAATCACCAGCAGCGCGGGATAGCAGGTATCGTTGTGGACGTATTTCAATCCCAGTTCGCAGACCTCACTGCCGCAGTTTTCCAGCAGTTCGCAGGTGTAGCCCTGCTGCTCCATGGAAGCCGCCAACAGCCGGAACTGCACCGGAGCCATGTTGGGAATCAGAATTTTGTGGGTCTTTTTCATCTCCGGCGTGAACCGGGGATAGCTGGTGTATTCCTGTTCCACCGCTTCATGCCTCCTTTTCGTCCTGTTCCTCCAGCGCGGCAAACAGGCTCCGCAGGCGGATACGCACCGCGCCGAGGTTGGTAATCTCGTCGATTTTCAGCTGGGTATACAGCTTTCCGCCGGAGAGCAAGATCTCCTGCGTTTCGTCGGAGGTAATGGCGTCCACACCGCAGCCGAAGGACACCAGATGCACCAAATCCATATCCTTCTGCGTACAGCAGTACCGTGCCGCCGCGTACAGGCGGGCATGGTAGGTCCACTGGTTCAGTACCGTGGTGGGGAACTTATCCACCCGGTTGGATACGGCGTCCTCCGTCACCACAGCGGCACCGGAACGGGTGATCAGCGTGTCGATACCATGGTTGATCTCTGGATCCACATGATAGGGCCGTCCCGCCAGCACGATGATCCGCCGTCCTTCCGCCCGGGCCTGATCGATAATGCGGGCACCTTCTTTCCGCACCAGCGCCATGTGATTGGCATACTCCGCGTAGGCGGCATCCGCGGCACGGCGCACCTCCTCTTTCCCGATGTCCGGAAAATCGCGGCGCAAAATGGCCTGGATTTTCCTGGTAAAGTCCTTGGGCCGGTGGATACCCACATAGTCGTAGATAAACTTCGTCGTCTTGATCTCAGGACAGTTGCCTGCAATCACCTCTGGATAATAGGCAACCACGGGGCAGTTGTAGTGATTGTCGCTGAGGCCCTCGTCAATGTTATAGGTCATGCAGGGATAGAAAATGGCATCCAGTCCCAATCGGCTGAGGAACTGAATATGTCCATGGGCCAGCTTCGCAGGGAAGCAGGCCGTATCACTGGGAATCGTGCCCTGTCCCTTCAAATACAGGTCACGGCTGCTGAGGGGACTGTGATACACTGCAAAGCCCAACTTCGTAAAGAACGTGTGCCAGAAAGGCAGCAGTTCCCAGAAATTCAGGCACAGCGGCAGGCCGATCTTTCCCCGGCGGTTTTCGCCGGGCTTATAGCTGAGGATCAGCTTGCGCTTGTAGGCATAGAGGTTCAGTGCGCCGCTGTCCGCCTCACCGGTTACCGGCCGGTCACAGCGGTTACCACTGATAAAGGTCTGGCCGTCCGCAAAAGTATTGATGGTCAGCTGACAGTTATTGCCGCACTTGCCGCAAATCTCACTGCGGGTCTCCTGCCGGAAAGCTGCAAGAGCCTCACGGCCAAGCAGCGAACTGACCTGTCCGGATGGGGCCTTGCCCTGTCCGTACAGGGCGGCGCCGTAGGCGCCCATCAGTCCCGCGATGTCAGGGCGAATCACATCCACGCCCATTTCCTTTTCAAAGGCGCGCAGCACGGCTTCGTTATAGAACGTACCTCCCTGCACCACGATATTCCGGCCCAGTGCCTCGGGAGAGGACGCGCGGATCACCTTATAGATGGCGTTTTTCACCACGGAGATGGAAAGACCCGCAGAGATATTCGCAATACTGGCGCCGTCCTTCTGGGCCTGCTTCACGCTGGAGTTCATAAACACCGTGCAGCGGGAACCTAAATCTACAGGCCGGTCGGCAAAGAGGCCCAGTTTGGCAAACTCCTTCACCTCATAGCCCAGCGCCTGTGCAAAGGTCTGCAGGAAGCTGCCGCAGCCGGAGGAACAGGCCTCGTTCAGGAAGATATTGCTGATGGCTCCCTGACCGATTTTGAAGCACTTCATGTCCTGTCCGCCGATGTCAATGATAAAATCCACACCCGGCAGGAAGTGACGGGCGGCGGTAAAATGCGCCACTGTCTCCACCACGCCATAGTCGGCGTGGAAGGCAGCCTTTGCCAGATCTTCACCATAGCCGGTGGTGGTAACGGACGCCACATGCAGCGTCGGATGCTCGTCATACAACTGCTGCAGCACGCTGCGGATCAGCGGCACGGGATTGCCCAGATTGGGACGGTAATCCGTAAAGAGGATGCGCTGTTCCTCATCGATCACCACCACCTTCACCGTGGTGGAGCCGGAATCGATACCGATATGAACCGGTGCAGCATAATCGGCGCCGAAGGGCATCCGGGGGACGCTTGCCTTGGCATGCCGCGCGCAGAATGCTTCATATTGTTCCTGATTGTCAAACAGGGGCGGCTGGGAGCGGTAGGTCTCCGACGCACCGCGCCTGCGCAGACGGTCCGCCACCTCCGTCAGATTGCTGGTCCGATCCGCATAAAAAGCAGCGCCCAGCGCCACAAACAGCAAGCTGTTTTCCGGGCAGGTACCGGTAACTCCCAGCGTCTCGTCAAAGCTCTTTCTGAGACACTCGGAAAAGGTCAGCGGACCACCCAGATACAGTACATTTCCGGTAATAGGCCGTCCCTGTGCAAGACCTGCGATCGTCTGGTTCACCACGGCGTGGTAAATACTGGCAGCAATATCCGCCGTGCGGGCCCCCTGATTGATGAGAGGCTGCACATCGCTCTTGGCGAACACACCACAGCGGGAGGCAATCGTATAGGTTTTTTCCGCCTGTTTTGCGGCAGTGTCCATCTCATCAGCACTCATTTTCAGGAGCGTCGCCATCTGATCTATGAAGGCACCGGTGCCGCCGGCGCAGGAACCGTTCATGCGCACCTCACTGCCGGCGGTGAGGAATAAAATCTTAGCGTCCTCCCCACCCAATTCGATGATGCAATCCGTACCGGGAGCCAGACGGTTTGCCGCCACACGGGTGGCAAACACCTCCTGCACAAATGGCACCTCCACACTGTCCGCCATGCCCATGCCGGCAGAACCGGAGATCGCCAGTTCCGCACAATCCCCAAACTGCTCTGCAATACGGCGCAGCAGCGCTTCGGACTTCTCCACAATGTGGCTGAAATGCCGTTCATATGCACTGTAACGAATGGTTCCCGCCTCATCCAGCACCACACATTTAATGGTGGTAGAACCAACGTCCAATCCTACTCTCAAGGGGTCTTCCTCCTTCTTGCAGGGCATCCGTATTTGGTCTTCGACCAAATACGACAAACTTTTTACCAGTATGTAATCTACCTGTTTTTCTCACTTTTTTCTATGTCGTTTTCTTAAACATTTCGCAAAGAACCCGTTAAGATTTCTTATCGCGTTTGGACTTGGCCTTTGCTAAATACTATGGTATACTGGCTTTGAAATAGAATTCGGTTACGAAAACGAGGTATCTCCATGAACACTGTTCTGCTGCACACCTGCTGTGCCCCCTGTTCCCTGTCCTGCATTGACCCCCTGCGCTCAGAGGGTATTGAACCGGTAGCTTTCTGGTATAATCCAAATATCCATCCCTGGAAGGAATACGAAGCACGCCGCAACTGCTTGCTGGAATTTGCGCCCACTATCGGCATGGAAGTCCGTGTGCAGGAAGATTACGGTCTGAAGAACTTTGTCCGCGCAGTAGCTGCCGACATCGACCACCGCTGCACCTACTGCTATGAGCACCGCATTGCAGGCACGGCCAAATACGCCGCTGAGCACGGATTCACCCATTTCACCTCCACCCTGCTGTGCAGCCTCTATCAGGATCACGAAGGTATCGCACGGGCCGCGGAGCGCTATGCGAAGGAATATGGGGTCGAGTTTCTCTACCGCGATTTCCGCCCAAATTTCCGTGAAGGAAACAAAAAAGCCCGGGAACTGGGCTTTTACATGCAGAAATACTGTGGTTGCGTCTTTTCCGAGCAGGATCGCTATCAAAAGCAGATCGACCGGGACAAGGCAAAGTTCACTATACTCTGAGCGCAAAAAAGCGCCTTCCGCGAGGGAGGCGCTTTTGTTACCCTTTAAAATTTTTCTATCTGTTCCAGGTTCAGCACAAACACGGCGGCACCGCCCACGGTCTTCATCATGGGGACAGCTGGCATGCCGGCAGCAGGAGACGCAGACAGGCTCTGATATACGGTCTCCGTCCGTTTCTTGGTGCAGCGGTGCAGAATCTCCATGACCTGGGGGACCTTTTCATCTTCCACACCGATCATCACGGTGGTACTCTTTTTCTTCAGAAAACCGCCGGTGGAACTGAGCAGTGTGGCAAAAAAGCCATCTTTATTCAGAGCACGCACCGTCGCCTCATAATCGTCGCCCTGCAAAACTGCAAGAATCAGCTTGCCCTTCGTGTGTTCCATACGGTTGCCTCCTGTCGAAAAACTTTATCAATATCCTATGCACTTATTTTACCTGTTTTCTTTCATTTTGCAACTATTCATTTTTGTCTTCCAAAAGTTCCTCTGCAAGGCGGTGCGTCTCTGTGGTTTCCAGTTTGCCAAGCACCATGATCCGGAATGTCCAATAATCGTTCAGATAGACTCCCAACAGGTATTTCATAACCTCCAAACTTTTCTGAGCCATTCCTGCCTGCTGCGCGATGCGTATCTGCTTGGCCCAGCCCTCTACCCGGGACTCCAGAATGGCTTCTACTTCATCCCATGTGAATGTTTCATTGTAAAAA
>JAZRCP010000127.1:0-4854 GCA_045659825.1 Dysosmobacter sp.
AATGATGTACGCCGAAGCGGGCAGTTTTGCACGGATGGCTTCCGCCTCCTTTGCCAGCGCCGCCTCAATCTGAGCCTGTGACGGATCGTCCGGCAGCCGATCCTCCGGCAATTCCAAAATCTCCAGCTTGCAGAAACGGCCAAGGCGCTTCACATACTCCGCCGCCGCATCGATATAGAATTTTTCTTTCATCTTGCCCACACAGATGATGCTTACTTTCTGCATACGCCCCTCCTGCACACCTCAAAAGCCATGCTCAAGGTCTCCCGCGACGCCACCGTCACCTCCGGTGCCAGTCCCGCGGCGGAAAGGGCCGTCTCCACGGCCCGGAGTGCCATGGCAGGGGTGTTGTTCTCCCGGCTGAGATGGGCCAAAATGATCTGTGCCGCGCCACACTCGGCCAGATGCACCGCAAAACGGGCAGCATCCTCATTGCATAGATGTCCCTCACTGCCCAGAATCCGCTGCTTCAAATAGTAGGGATAGGGCCCGCTGCACAGCGTCTCCACATCGTGGTTGGCCTCTAACACCGCCACATCCACGCCAGGCAGAACCTCCGCAGCCTCCTCGGTCACATAACCGGTATCCGTCAGGATGCCCACGCTGCCGTCCGCGGTATCGACACGGTAGCCGCAGGCACCGCGCGCGTCGTGGGAAATGGGAAAGGCCGTGATTTGACACGTTCCCACAGAAAAAGCCGTGCAAAAGGGGACCTCCCGCAACCGGCCAGCCACACCATTCAGTTTCCATTCCAATTCCCGGCAGGTTTGTCCCGTGCCGCAAAGAGGCGCCTGCGTCCGCTTTAAAAGGGTCTGCAGGCCGCAGATGTGATCTGTGTGGATATGGGTGATCAGAATGGCATCCAGCGCATCCGGCGTCACGCCCAGTTCCCGCAGGCTGTTGGTAATGCGGCGACAGGAAATGCCTGCATCCACCAGAATACGGGTTTCTCCGCAGGCGATCAACAGTGCGTTTCCGGAGGACCCGCTGGCCAGAGTATGTACGGTCGTCAAAAGAAATACCTCGCTTATTTGTGCGAAAATGTCCGCATGGGGGGCCTCCCCCCATGGCGGACATTTGCATGCTGTTTATCCGATACGAGCCTGCAGCGTCTCGCTGTCATCCGGCTCCTCCACGGCACGGATATCCGCACCGATGGCGCGCAGTTTCTCCACGATATCCTCGTAGCCGCGCTCAATATACTGTACGCCGCTGATCTCGCTTTGCCCGCGGGCAGCCAGTGCGGCAATGACCATGGCGGCACCGGCACGCAGGTCATAGGCCTGCACGGGTGCACCGGTCAGATATTCCACGCCCTCCACCACGGCGGTCTTGTCATCCACCTGAATGTTGGCGCCCATACGCTTGAGTTCATCCACATAGCGGTAGCGGCTGCCCCAAACGCCCTCCGTCACCAGAGAGGTGCCCTCTGCCAGAGCCAGCACCGTGGTGATCTGGGGCTGCATATCCGTAGGGAAGCCGGGATAGGGCAGAGTCTTGACATTGGTTCGCTGCATTTTTCCGGTACGACGCACTAACAGCGTATCGTCCTGCTCTTCCACTTCCACGCCGCACTCTTGCAGCTTGGCCGTAATGCAGTCCATGTGCTTGGGAATGATATTCTTCACCAGCACCTGACCGCCGGTGGCAGCCACGGCTGCCATATAGGTACCCGCCTCGATCTGGTCGGGGATGATGGCATAGCTGCCGCCCGTCAGCTTCTCCACGCCCCGGATTTTAATGGTATCCGTACCGGCACCGCGGATATTGGCGCCCATGGAGTTGAGGAAGTTGGCGAGGTCCACGATATGGGGCTCCTTGGCCGCATTCTCAATCACCGTATTGCCCTCCGCCATGACGGCGGCCATCATAATGTTCATGGTAGCACCCACAGACACCACATCCAGATAGATGTTGGTGCCCTTCAGACGGCCACCCTCCACAGTGGAATTGATAAAGCCGCCCTCCACAGAGACCTTGGCTCCCAGTGCGGTAAAGCCCTTGACATGCTGGTCAATGGGGCGCACGCCGCCGAAATTACAGCCGCCGGGCATGGCAACAGCCGCCTCTCCGAACCGGCCCAGCAGGGAACCGATCAGATAGTAAGAGGCGCGGATCTTGCGTGCCAGATCATAATTGGTACGGGTGGAACGGATATGGCTGCTGTCGATCTCCACCGTGTGGCGGTTAATGGATCGAATCCCCGCGCCCAGATCCTCCAGGATCTTCAGGCACAGCGTCACATCGGAGATTTGAGGAATATTTTCAATGCGGCAGACGCCATCCACCAACAGCGCTGCAGGAATAATGGCAACAGCGGCATTTTTTGCGCCGCTGATCTCTACTTCACCAAACAGGGGTTTTCCACCCTGCACAATATACTTTGTCAACTTCTGACCCTCTCTTCCGGAAAGTCACGGCAAACACCGTTCTTATGTAAAACCAGTTTACCCGCCCTGCCGCACTTCATACCGGCCGGCAGGCATCCAGTCATTCTCATACAGCGTTAGCATAACACACCAACCTTGAAATTGCAAACGTTTCCTTTTGTTTTTTCGTACAATCCCGAAAAAATGTCTTCCGCATGCTCAGGAGGTGGTCACAGCCCCTGTCATGCAGTTTACATAATACATAGATGTGTCCGTCACAATACACCATGTCGGCACCAGAGCCATCGGCGCTGTCGTAGAACTCTGCAGTCGGTAACAGTCATACATCTCTGTCACAGCAGACACCACGGCGCCGGTCTCCCGGCGCGCATTCTGGAAGGCTGTCAGCGCGGCAACACCGCTCAGCAGTTTCTGCTCCCCAGACGCATCCACGCCGCTCTCCGGCAGCAGTGTACCGCTGACGGCACGCAGCATCCCCTGTTCAAAGCTGAAGATGACTGTACCGTTCAGCACGCTTCGTCCGTCAAACCGGCAGGCCGCTGCCGCTGTTCCGTTCCCCTCCTCGTCCAGCTGAAAGACCGGCTCATCATAGGAGAACATCTCACAAAAGTCCCGGCACACTTTCTCCGGATCTTCGGATGCCAGCGTACCGGCCATTTCAAAACTGCCGCTTTCCCGGAACACAGCCGCTCCATTTTCTCCGGCATAGGAATAGATTCCTCCACCCTGGTCATGACTGTCGACACTTTCTCCCAAAAACAGCAGTGCCGCCTCCCGCTCTCTCGCCATGTCACGGCTCATATGAATAAGCGCCGGGGGCGCTTCATTTGGGATGGCGCTGCTGTTCAGTTCCATTCCGTCGGCAGCAAACAGTTCTACCATCTGCTCCTCCAGATTCCGGCGGGTCGTCTGGCGCGAAGTCTGGCGCGCCAACAGGGATCCCAGCAGAAATACGTTGACCAGCGCCAGAATGATGATAATGATATTTTTCAGACGATATCGTTCCAAACGCCTTCTCCCCTTTCTGCCGTATAACCGTTATTCTACCAGCCAGCGTGCATCGACCCGGCCGTTTCCATCACTGACGTATCCGATAAAGAGTTCCGCATCCTCGTGCCGCTTTGCAATGGCAGCTGCCTGCCGCAGCGGCAGAAGCACCGTTTCTTCCTCTGTGGCGGTATAGCGGCGCAGCCGCAGTTCCAGTGCGGTCACTGTTGTTCCGGACAAGGTGATGCTGCCCGCATTTCCACCGTCAACAAAGCGCACGGGGACACCGTTCACCTCATATCCGTAGATCAGCGTCACCGTAGATCCGCTCTGCCGCATCTGCTGCAGATACAGCGATCCCTGCCCGCCTCCGGCGGCAGTCAGCAGCTGATGCATCAGTGTACTTCCCTCCGCCGCAAGCTCCGCCAGTGTCGGCGTGTCACCTGCCGGGCTGACGGAAAGCGTTGGGTCTCCGCCACTGTGATAGGATATGCGGCCACCGGTACGAAGCCTCAGTGTACGCCCGTTTTCCACAATGACCTCCGTTCCGCTGGATTCCGTATAGCGGGACTTGGTGTTGGGGTTGAACTGCAGCGCCTCCAGCAGGGTCTCCGCGCCAACAGCAGGGACCTCCTCCGTCAGGATAGCCATCGATGGTTCCTCCTGCAGAAACAGTGCATAGGGTGCGATTCCCTCCAGTTCCGTCTCCTGATCGATCCCTTCAAAGGCAAAACAGACGTTTCCCAATTCATACTGGCCGATCGCCGTTTCCAGCGTCTCCGGCGTCACTGCCGTAGAGTAGCGGCGGTATTCCTCCGCGCCGTCCCATAGATACAGGCCCACGCCCTTCGTGTCGGCTGCTACCGTCAGCAGCCGGGCTGCCGTGTCATCTGCCGTGGTGCCTCCTACCAGGCCGGCCAGAACAGACAGCGGCAGCGGGTTCAGGAAATCATAGTATGCGCAGGTACCTTTCAGCGCATCTAAAAAAACCTCCTCGTCACAGACCGTATAGGTTTTCGCGGAACCGATCACTTCTCTCATCAGGCGCCCCAGCGGAACAAAGGCCTCCCGCCCTGTCTCCATGGTTACACTGCCATAGCGCCCGTAAGGGCCGGAAACCGCGATCCGAACCGGCACGGAAAACTCCACCCGTTCTTCCGCAGGCTCCATCGTCACCTGCGAACCGGATGCAGAGAAAAGTCCGGTATATGCCTCATCTCCCAGATTATAGAGCTGGGTCTGCGCAAACAGAAGCAGGGCGGAAAGTGACAGTAGAACAATCACAATATTCTGCAGAAAATCTCTGCGGCGGCGTTGCTTTTGCTCCATGCTGTTCACTCCTCGTATAATAAGATTTGCAGATAGTTTTAAGTGCATCTGCATAGTTCGCTTTTGGATATCAGCAGGTTTTGGGATGCCCATGATACAATAGCTGTAGGACAGCAGGGGCAAGTTCTTTCAACTCCGGTTGAGCCGT
>JAZRCP010000128.1:0-6503 GCA_045659825.1 Dysosmobacter sp.
GACCATCTCGGCCCTGACGAACCCACTGGCGGAACTGGCGCAGCAGCAGCTGCCCAAGCTGCATGGTTGTGATGCTCATTTCACTGTCATTCTCAGCGATGTGGATGCCAAGCTGTTGAAGAAGCTGGGCATCAACGTCAGTTGTGAGGCAAAGTACGAAACCAAGAAGCTGTATCATAAGTGAGAAAACAGCACCCCCGCCCTCCAAAGGGCGGGGGTTTCCATCCCAATACACAGGAGAGAACGATATGGATCCCATTATTCAACTTTTAGCGGAAGAATTAGACAAGTTACCGCAGCATGTTGCCAATGTAGTGCAGCTGCTGGACGAAGGCAACACCATTCCCTTCATTGCCCGTTACCGCAAGGAGCTCCACGGCGCCATGGACGATACCGCCCTGCGTACACTGGAGGAGCGACTGCAGTATCTGCGCGGCCTGCAGGAACGGCGGGAGAGCGTGAAGAAGTCCATCGAGGAGCGGGGCAAGCTGACGGAGGAACTGGCAGCAGCCATCGATGCCGCCAAGACGCTGGCTGAGGTGGAAGACCTGTACCGTCCCTATAAGCAAAGGCGCCGGACCCGCGCCACCATGGCAAAAGAAAAGGGATTGGAGCCGCTGGCGCAGGTGCTGTTTGCCCAGGAGACGGACTACCCAGACCCGCTGACGGAGGCGGCCAAGTATGTCGATGCGGAAAAGGGCGTGGAAACGGCAGAGGACGCGCTGGCAGGTGCATCCGATATCATCGCCGAGCAGATTTCCGACGATGCCGACCTGCGCCGCAAGCTGCGCGACCTGCTGGCACGAAACGGCAAGCTGACCAGCGCCGCCGCAGTGGAGGAGGATTCCGTCTACCGCCTGTACTATACCTTCGCCCAACCCATCTCCCGCCTGCAGGGCCATCAGGTGCTGGCCATCAACCGCGGTGAAAAGGAAGAGAAGCTGAAGGTCGCCGTGGAGCTGGATCGGGATCTGGCCCTGCGCACCGTGCGCCGCCACACTGTCATCCCCGGCACCGCCGCTATGGAGTTCATCAAGGCGGCTGCGGAGGATGCCTATGACCGTCTGCTGTTCCCCTCTCTGGAACGGGAGGCCCGTTCCACGCTGACGGAGACTGCCGCCGAGGGCGCCATCGGCCAATTTGCGCTGAACCTGCGCCCGCTGCTGATGCAGCCGCCCGTCAAGGGCAAGGTCACCATGGGCCTCGATCCCGGTTACCGCATGGGCTGTAAGGTGGCGGTGGTGGACGGCACCGGCAAGGTGTTGGATACCGCCGTGGTGTACCCCACCTACGGCGAAAAGCAGAAAAACGAAGCCATTGTCACGCTTTCCCGCATGATCCGTAAGCACGGCGTGGAGCATATCGCCATCGGCAACGGCACCGCCAGCCGCGAGACGGAGCAGATGGCGGTGGAGCTGATTCATCAGGTGAACGCCTCCGGCAGCGCAGTCAGTTATATGATCGTGTCCGAGGCAGGCGCCTCCGTCTATTCTGCCAGTAAGCTGGCGGCAGAGGAGTTCCCCCAGTTCGATGTGAATCTGCGCTCTGCCGTATCCATCGCCCGCCGCCTGCAGGACCCGTTGGCGGAGCTGGTGAAGATCGATCCCAAGGCCATCGGCGTGGGACAGTATCAGCACGACATGCCCCAGAAGCGGCTGGACGAGGCGCTGAACGGCGTGGTGGAGGACTGCGTCAACGCCGTGGGCGTGGATGTGAATACCGCTTCTCCGTCCCTGCTGCAGCGGGTGGCGGGACTGAATGGCACCACCGCCAAGAATGTGGTGGCCTACCGCGAGGAAAACGGCGCTTTCACCTCCCGTGCGCAGCTGAAAAAGGTACCCAAGCTGGGACCCAAGGCATTCCAGCAGTGTGCCGGCTTCCTGCGGGTGCCGGAGAGCAAGAGCGTACTGGATAATACCGCCGTTCATCCTGAAAGCTACGATGCCGCCAAGACACTGCTGGAACTGACCGGCTATACGCTGGCGGATGTGAGGGAAGGGAAGCTGACTGACCTGCAGACCAAAGTCACCGCATACGGCGAGGAAAAGGCCGCAGAGGCATGCGGTGTGGGTGTGCCCACGCTGCGGGACGTGGCGGCAGAACTGATGAAGCCGGGCCGCGACATCCGTGATGATCTGCCCAAGCCTATTCTCCGCAGCGATGTGCTGGAGATCAAGGACTTGAAGCCTGGTATGGTGCTGACCGGAACGGTGCGCAACGTCATTGACTTTGGCGTATTTGTGGATATCGGCGTCCATCAGGACGGTCTGGTGCATATTTCTCAGGTCGCCGACAAGTTTATCAAGCACCCCTCCGAGGTGGTCTCCGTGGGCGATATCGTCAAGGTGGTCGTGCTGGAAGTGGACGAGAAGAAGCACCGCATCGGCCTTTCTATGAAACAGGTAAAATAAAGAACAACAGGGACTGTTCCGCGGAACAGTCCCTGTTTTTAGCGCGCAGAAGCCAAACGGCAGCATTTTACGGATTCCATCTGAAGAGAATCTGTGGTACAATGTCAGATAAGAATCAAGAAAGAGGTGTAGAGGGATGCGCGAATTTATTTGCAGTATTGTTCATGCGCTGGAGTTGGGACAGAATGTGGAGCTGGTTACGGTTCTGGAGTCCCAAGGTTCCACACCTCGTGGTGCGGGCGCGATGCTGGCCGTGTTTCCGGACGGAAGCATGACGGGAACCATCGGCGGCGGTAATGTGGAATATGAAGCGGGAAAGTTCGCTGCGGAATTGCTGAAAACCGGAGAGAACGCACTGCGCAGCTTTCGCTTCGTGCAGGGTGATGCAGCCAGCCTTGGCATGGTTTGCGGCGGCAATGTCACGCTGCACTTCCATTGCCTGCAACCGGACAATGCGGAAATCATCACCGTGCTGCGTGACCTGATGGAGGCTGATGGAAAAAATGCCAATACCTGGCTGGTGCGACGGCTGGAAGGCGACCGGATTACTGCTTTCGGTCTGGCAGACCGATTTGGTACCCGCTATGTAGAGGACGTACCTGCGCAGTTGCTGCAAAACCGGGCGGCCTGCCGGGACGGCTGGTTCGTGTGTCCTGTGGTCACAGCCGGACAGGCCTATATTTTCGGCGGCGGCCATGTGTCGCAGGCGCTGGTGCCGGCCATTGCGGCAGTGGGCTTCCGGCCGGTGGTCTATGACGACCGCCCCGAGTTTTCCGATCCCGCCCTGTTTCCGCAGGCAGAGCAGGTCCTGTGCGGTGCCTTTGAGGACATAAAAACTGCAATTACCGTCACGGCGGATGACTATGTGGTCATCATGACCCGCGGCCATCAGTACGATTACGAGGTGCTGGCACAGGTGCTGCGCAGCGGTGCGAAGTATATTGGCTGCATTGGTTCCAAGCGCAAGATCGCTGTCTGCCGTGACCGCCTGATCGAGGCGGGCTTTACGGCGGAGGAATACCAGCGTGTCCACGCACCGATCGGCCTTTCCATCGGCGCAGAGACACCGGCGGAGATCGCGGTTTCCATTACAGCGGAGTTGATCGCCGTCCGCGCCGGTGTGCAGGCATGACACTCTTGTCAAGCCATTGCGCACCATGCTACAATGACGCTACAAGACAAATAATAGATGGAGGAGCTTCTATGAACCGTATCAGCAAGGAAAATTACTATCTGGATATCGCCGAAACCGTTTTGGAGCGCGCCACCTGCCTGCGCCGTGTCTACGGCGCCATCATCGTCAAGCACGACGAGATCATTTCCACCGGCTATAACGGCGCACCCCGCGGCCGTGCCAACTGCACCGATCTGGGATATTGCACCCGCGAAGCAATGAAGGTGCCCAGAGGCGAGCGGTATGAGCTGTGCCGCAGCGTCCATGCCGAGGCTAACGCCATTATTTCCGCATCCCGCCGTGACATGGTGGGCGGCACCATTTATCTGGTGGGCCGTGATGCCCAGACCGGCGAGCTGCTGGGCGACGCCACGTCCTGCTCCATGTGCCGCCGTCTGGTCATCAATTCCGGTCTGGAAAAGGTGGTCATCCGCCGCACGGAGACGGAATTTGAGGTCGTGAATGTCCGTGACTGGGTGTGGGAGGACGACCAGATGGCCGCAGCCATTGCCTCCGCCGATATGGACCTGAAGTAAGAAAGGAAGTCTTTTTTTGAAGACCGGACTTGTCACCTTTTATCATATCCACCATTACGGTGCGCTGCTGCAGGCGGCGGCCACCCAGCGGGCGGTGGAGCATCTGGGCGGCGAATGTGAGATCATCGACTACTTCGTCAACCAGAACAATGCCCTCTTCCGCAAACCCACCGGTCTTGGCAGCGCCGCCCATGACGCCCATACCGCGCTGCACTATAAAGCCCTGAACGCCCGTTATCAGCGGTTTGAGCAGTTTTCGAAGGACCATCTCCGTATTTCCGGCCACCGGTTTGAAAGTCTGGAGGAGCTGAAGAATGCGGTCTTACCCTATGATGCGATCCTATCCGGCAGCGACCAGATCTGGAACCCGAAGATTTTTCCAGACGGGCACTTTGATCCGGTGTTTTTCGGGGCATTTTCCCAGCGCAGAAAGATTGCCTATGCGCCTTCTTTCGGCATCCCCCGAATCCCCGAGGGAATGGAACAGGAGCTGCGGGACTATCTCGCCGCCTTCTCACATGTTTCCGTGCGGGAAAAGCAGGGCCAGGAGATCGTCAAGGAGATCACCGGACAGGATGTGCCGGTGGTGCTGGATCCCACGCTGCTGCTGGACCAGCAGCAGTGGGCGGCCATGTCCCATGTTTCCGCCGGCTATCCGGATGGGAAGCGGGGCTATATCCTTTGTTATTGCATCAGTAAGCCCGGTGCGCTGACACCGTATATCGATCATCTTGCCAAAACCACCGGTCTGCCGGTGGTGCAGCTGTGCGGCATTCGCCGCAAGGTGCACCCTAAGGCCCGCTGCATTCTGGATGCCGGCCCCGCAGAATTTTTGGGACTGTTCCGCAATGCATCCTATGTCTGCACCAATTCCTTCCACGGCACGGTGTTTTCCGTCCAGTTCCAGAAGCCGTTTTTCACCACGGTGCATGCCACGGAGCTGGCAGCACCGGAACGCTCCCGCACCTTCAGCATCTTAAACCGCCTCGGCCTGACGGACCGGATCATCGGCAAAGGCGACACGGCGGCACTGGATGCCCCGATCGGCTGGGAGGCGGTGGAGGTGCGTCTGCGGGCGGCACGGCAGTCCTCGCTGGAGTATCTCCGTGCGGCGCTGCGTGATGAGCTGTATACCATGCAGCAGGATGCTGTGGTGCAAAGCGATCTCCCTGTACTGGCCGACCACAGCCGCTGTACCGGCTGCCCCGCCTGCGCCAACAGCTGCGGCATCGGAGCCATTTCCATGGAGCGGGATGCCGAGGGCTTTGCCTATCCGGTTATTGACAGCGCCAAGTGTGTCCGCTGCGGCCGATGCAGCGCCGTTTGTCCGCTGCTTCATACGCGGGAGGAAAAACCTCTGCCTGCGGTCTATGCCGCGTGGAACAAGGACGATAAGATCCGCAGAGACTCCACCTCCGGCGGCGTCTTTTCCGTGCTGGCGGAGTATGTGCTGGAGGGCGGCGGCGTGGTCTACGGCGCCGTGCTGGACGGCAAACAGCACCTGCACCATGCTGCCTGCTTCCGCAAGGAGGACCTTTGGCGGATGCGGGGTGCAAAATACGTCCAGAGCGATCTGGGAGAGATTTTCAAGGAAGTCAAAGAGAGCCTGAAAACCCGCCCGGTGCTGTTCTCGGGCACGCCCTGTCAGGTGGACGGCCTGTACCGCTATCTGGGTACACGCCCCGAAAATCTCACCACCTGCGATCTGGTGTGCCACGGTGTGCCGTCTCCTGCTGTGTGGGAGGATATGGCGGCGTCTATTGAGCAGCAGAAGAAGAAAACGCTGCAGGCGGTACGCTTCCGCAACAAGGTTACCGGCTGGAAGGACAGCCACTTCACCACCGTTTACAGCGATGGCACGGTGGATACCGCGCCGCTGATGCGTACGGAGTATGGCCGTGCCTTTGGACGGGCGCTGTTCCTGCGGCCTTCCTGCCACAGCTGTGCCTATACCAATCTGAACCGTCCCGGTGACTTTACACTGGGTGATTTCTGGGGTCTTGCGGCGGATGAGTTGCCGGACCAGCAGGAAAAGGGCATCAGCCTCCTGCTGGTGAACACCCCCCACGGCAGTCATGTGTTTGATCAGCTGCCCCTCGCACGACAGCCCTATACGGTGGAGCGTGCCATTGCGGGCAATCCCCGTCTGGCATCCCCTATTCCGCAGAGCGCGGACCGTGCGGCCTTCTTTGCCGCCTATGCGCTGCAGCCTTTCGATGAGGTGCGGAAACAATTTTGTTCCGTGCCGCCTGTTCCGGTTCGTGTGGCATCTAAAATGCTCTCACCGGAGCTGAAAGCAAAGATTCGCAGCAAATTGAAATAACAAAAACGAGTGGGGGGAGGACAGGCGGCTTTTGTTATTCTTGGGAAAGATAGGATTTT
>JAZRCP010000129.1:0-3302 GCA_045659825.1 Dysosmobacter sp.
GCGGTACTCTGTTACGGATTTGCCTAAATCCAATGCGAATTCGTACTGCTTTCTGCGTCAATCCCTCCGGCCCTGCGGGCCACCTCCCTTTACACAAGGGAGGCTTTGGTGCGCACCTTTCGTAACATAAACGATCATTTACTTTTCTTTCCTCTTCGTACAAAACTGCCCACAGGCGAACCTGTGGGCAGTTTCCTTATGTTCAGTCATCCTGGAACAAATGCTGGGAGCAATACTTGATAATGGCACCCCGGGTAACGATCCCGATAAAGGCATCCTTATCGTCCACCACCGGCACAAAATTCTGGCCGCTGGCCCGCTCCACCAGATCATGCATGGAGGTGGTGACCCGAACCGGGATATTGTCCCGCCTGCGGGATATCTCCATAATTCGGTGAGCTTCCGCCTGGCGCATATCCATGTAACACATATTCTTGATGCCCCAAAGCAGATCGCCCTCTGTCAAAGTTCCCCGGTACTCGCCTCGCTTGTTTAGGATCGGCAGCGCTGCGTAGCCGGCAGACTCCATCTTCTCCAGAGCCTGGCGCATGGTGTAATCATCGTATAAGTAGGCGCACATGGCCTTCGGTGTCAGAAAAAACAATATATTATTCATAGTGGCTCCTTTTCCAACGGCTTTTGGCGGCGCATCCACCGTCACTAACATTATAGCACACTTTTCGAAAAGGAGTATGAAAATTAATTGTTAATTTTACTTTTCAGTGCCAAAAAAACGCGTCGTATTTTGTGTATGTTGCACAAATCACTCTCCGAAGTGGAAGGGCGTGCCATCGAAGGTCGCAAAATAATCCGAAGGCTTTTCCGCGCGGCGGATCAATTGATGGGACCCATCCTCTTTCAGCAGCACCTCTGCCGAACGGAGCTTGCCGTTATAGTTATAGCCCATGGAATGGCCGTGGGCACCGGTGTCATGGATCACCAGAATATCCCCGATATCGATCTTCGGCAGGCTGCGCTCAATGGCGAATTTATCATTATTCTCGCAAAGGCCGCCGGTCACATCGTACACATGGTCCAGAATGGATGTCTCCTTGCCCAGAACGGTGATGTGGTGATAGGCACCGTACATGGCAGGACGCATCAGATCCGCCGCGCAGGCATCCAGGCCCACATACTCCCGGTAGATATGCTTTTTGTGCAGAACCGTTGCCACCAGATGGCCGTAGGGCGCCAGCATGAACCGGCCCAACTCTGTAAAGATGGCCACATCGTCCATGCCATTGGGCGTCATGATCTGCTCATAGCGCTGCCGGACACCTTCGCCGATGACCCGGATATCACAGTTGGGCTGCTCGGGGCGGTAGTCCACACCGATACCGCCGGACAGATTGACAAAGGAAATATGGGCACCGGTGGCATTATGCAGCCGCACCGCCAGACGGAACAGATTGGCAGCCAGTTCCGGGTAATACTCATTGGTGGTGGTATTGGAAGCCAGGAAGGCATGGATACCGAAGTGCTTGGTGCCCAGCGCCATCAGGCGGTTGATGGCACCTGCCATCTGGTCTTCCGTCATGCCGTACTTGGCATCCCGGGGCATATCCATGATGGTATTGCCCAGACTGAAAGAACCACCGGGGTTATAACGCAGACACACCGTCTCCGGCACCTTGCCGTCCACGATCCGCTCCAGAAATTCCACATGGGTGGCATCGTCCAGATTGATATAGGCGCCCAGCTCGTAAGCCTTGCGCATATCGGCTTCCGGTGTCACATTGGAAGAAAACATGATATCATGGCCGGTCACACCCACAGCCTCCGCCAGCAGCAGCTCCACATAGCTGGCACAGTCGCAGCCGCAGCCCTCTTCCTTCAGGATTTGCAGAATATAAGGATTGGGGGTGGCCTTTACGGCGAAGTATTCCCGGAAGCCTTTATTCCAGGAGAAAGCTTCCTTCAGCGCCCGGGCATTGCGGCGAATGCCGGCTTCATCGTAAAGATGAAAGGGTGTGGGGATATCCCGGATGATCTCCTGAGCCTTCTCCAGTGTCAAAAACGGTGTCTTCTTCATAGTTTTCTCTCCTTAGAAATCAATAAAACCCCATGTCCACAAAGACACAGGGCAGCACACTCCGCATTACCCCACGTCCGCACTCCATCCTTTCGGATGACAGTTCCGCGCATATTCTGCGCGGCCCCAGAAATTGCCGTTTGGCACCGGCAAAATCTTCGGCGGTGGTCCCTTTCCTTTTCCGGCAATTGCCCAACCGGATGGTACTGATGAACACCGCAACCTCAGCCATGGTTCTTCTATGGATTTTAGTCTATCGTATGGCGTTTGTCAATCCTTTTCTTTCTCTCCCGGCAGTAGAATTCCCCCTCTACCACAAGTCGGGCGGTAGAATGACCGCTGTAGGGTGCCCTACGGGCATTTTTCTGCTATACTGCCCCATGAGGTGAACCGAATGAAACGAATCAAGCTATCCGACCGCAGCCTCCCGGACTACACCCGGGGCGAGGAGATCATGAATATGGTGACCCATATTGTCGGCGGTGCCGTGGGCATTGCCACGCTGGTACTGTGCCTGATGCGCTCAAAAGATCTGTGGGCCGTGACTGCCTCTTCCGTATACGGCATCTGCATGATCCTGCTATACGCCGTGTCCAGCGTGTACCACGGGCTGAAACCCTCCATGGGCAAAAAAGTGCTGCAGGTCATCGACCACTGTACCATCTATTTTCTGATCGCAGGCACCTATACGCCCATTGCGCTGACAGCGCTGTGGCCTGTATACCCTACCATTGGCTGGGGACTGTTCTTCTTCCAGTGGGGGCTGACCGCCGTGGCGGTGACGCTGACTGCCATCGATCTGAAAAAATACAATGTGTTTTCTATGATCTGCTATATCGGCATGGGCTGGGCAGTGCTGCCTTTTCTCCCGCAGGCCATGGCTGTTTTGACGAAGCCGGGCTTTTACTATCTGCTCAGCGGCGGCATTTCCTACACTGTCGGTGCCATTCTCTATGGCATCGGTTCCAAAAAGCGGTGGTTTCACAGTGTGTTCCACATTTTCGTGGTGCTGGGAAGCCTGCTGCAGCTCATCGCCGTGGCTTTCTATGCGCTGTAAAGGATCGTTTAGCGTTCTAAAGGCTCCCTTGTGTAAAGGGAGCTGTCAGCGAAGCTGACTGAGGGATTGTGCGGTACTCTGTTACGGATTTGCCTAAATCCAATGCGAATTCGTACTGCTTTCTGCGTCAATCCCCCCGGCCCTGCGGGCCACCTCCCTTTACACAAGGGAGGCTTGGGTGCGCAGCTTTCGTAACATAAACGATCATTTATC
>JAZRCP010000130.1:0-27864 GCA_045659825.1 Dysosmobacter sp.
CTATATCCGTACCCTGGTCGACAATCTGGTCTATGAAAAGCTGATGACCTTCTTCGAGGAGAATCCCGTCATCGCCCGTGCCATCGTCGAAAAGTCGACCACCGCTGCCCGTGCCCGCGAAGCCGCCAAGCGTGCCCGCGAGGCCACCCGCCGCAAGACTGCACTGGAAAGTGCCTCTCTGCCCGGCAAGCTGGCCGACTGCCAGGAGCGCGATCCCGAGCTGACCGAGATCTTTATCGTCGAGGGTGACTCGGCGGGCGGTTCGGCCAAGAATGGCCGCGACCGCAGATACCAGGCCATCCTTCCCCTGTGGGGCAAGATGCTCAACGTCGAGAAGGCCCGTCTGGATAAGGTCTATGCCAATGAAAAGCTCATGCCCATGGTCACCGCTTTCGGTGCAGGCATCGGCAATGAGTTCGATATTTCCAAGCTGCGCTACGGCAAGATCATTCTGATGGCCGATGCCGACGTCGACGGCAGCCATATCCGCACCCTGCTGCTGACCTTCTTCTTCCGCTTCATGCGGCCCCTCATTGAGCAGGGCTATGTCTACTCCGCCGTGCCTCCGCTGTATAAGCTGACTTCCGGCAAGACCACCCGTGTGGCCTTCTCCGACGAGGAGCGCGATCAGGTGTCCGCCGAAATGCGCGGCGGCAACCCCAATAAGAAAATTGATATCTCCCGCTTCAAGGGTCTCGGTGAGATGAACCCCCACGAACTGTGGGAGACAACCATGGACCCCGAAAAGCGCACCCTGCGCCGCATCACGCTGGATGACGCCAGCAAGGCGGATGAAACCTTCTCCATCCTCATGGGCGAGAAGGTGGAGCCCCGCAAGGAGTTCATCGAGCGCAATGCCAAATACGCCGTGAATCTGGACTATTAAGAGCAAGACAGATGAAAAAACAATGGCTTTGGCGCGGCGGTATCTATGCCGCGGGAATTTTTACGCTGGCGCTGGGCGCCACATTGGGCACCAAGACGAGACTGGGCATTTCTCCCATTACCTCCGCACCCTTTGCAATTTCCAGCGCGTTTGGCCTGTCCCTTTCCACAGGCGTGTTTGTCTTTTACAGCGTTTTGATTGCGCTGGAGTTTCTCATTCGCGGAAAGCACCGCCGCTGGCGGGATCTGCTGCAATTACCTTTCAGCTTTGTATTCAGTTCATTGATGGGCGTGTTTGAAAAGGTGCTGCCCATGTGCGGCGAACCCATCTGGCAGCGGCTGCTGGTGCTGCTGGTGGCTATCGTTCTGACCGGCGTCGGTATTGCCATGGTGGTCAACATGCAGCTGGTGCCCAATCCGCCGGACGGCATGGTGCAGACGATCAGCTGGGCCACCAAAAAGGACATGGGTCTTTGCAAAGACGCCATGGACCTGCTCTGTGTTTCCGTCGCATTCCTGATCGATTTGCTGTTCGGGACACTCTGGACCAGCGTCGGCGTGGGCACGGTGATCTTTTCCCTGCTCTGCGGCCGCGTGGTGTCCGTGTTCAACCGGTGCTGTAAGGCAAAAATGCTGTCTCTGTCAGGGCTGCAGGAATAAAAATCTGGTATACGTACCTCTATAAGGAGGATAAAATATGGCTAAAAAACCCCAATACGATCCTGAGGAGATCCGATACCCCGATCAAAAGATCGTGGAGTCTCCGCTGGTCCCCGAAATGGAGCGATCCTACATTGAATACGCTATGAGCGTCATCGTCGGCCGTGCATTGCCGGACGTTCGTGACGGTCTGAAGCCCGTCCACCGCCGCATCCTGTACGCCATGTACGAGGACAATCTGACCAGCGACCGCCCCTTTAAGAAGTCCGCCACCTGCGTGGGCGACGTGCTGGGTCGGTACCATCCCCATGGTGACGCCTCTGTTTACGATGCGCTGGTGCGTCTGGCGCAAGACTTCTCCATGCGTTATATGCTGGTGGACGGCCACGGCAACTTCGGCTCCGTGGATGGCGATCCCCCGGCTGCCTACCGTTACACCGAAGCCCGCATGAGCAAGATCTCCGACGAGATGCTGCGGGACATTGAAAAAGAGACCGTGGACTGGGACCCCAACTTCGACGAGAGCCGGAAGGAGCCCCGCGTCCTGCCTGCCCGCTTCCCCAACCTGCTGGTGAACGGCTCTTCCGGTATCGCCGTCGGTATGGCTACCAACATTCCCCCTCACAATCTCCGTGAGGTCATCGGCGCCTGTATCTGCGTGCTGGACGATCCCGAGGCAACTCTCGGTGATTTAATGCAGCATGTTACCGGTCCTGACTTCCCCACAAAGGGTATTATTATGGGCCGCAGCGGCATCCGCGCCGCCTATGCCACCGGCCGCGGCCGTCTAATGATCCGTGCCCGCCACGAATTTGAGGAATTCGGCAAGGACCGCACTCGCATCATCATCACCGAGATCCCCTATCAGGTGAATAAGCGGATGCTGATCAAGTCCATGGCTGAGCAGGTGGAGGACAAGCGTCTGGAGGGCATTTCCGACATCCGCGACGAGTCCGACCGCAACGGTATGCGCATCGTCATTGAACTCAAGCGCGATGCAAACCCGCAGGTGGTGCTGAACCGTCTCTTTGCCCAGACCCAGCTGCAGACCACGTTTGCCATCAATATGCTGGCGCTGGTGCAGAACCAGTCCCAGCCGAAGATTCTGTCCCTGCGGCACATCATCGACGAGTATCTGGACTTCCAGAAAGAGATCATCGTCCGCCGTACCCGCTATGATCTGCGCAAGGCGCAAGAGCGTGCCCACCTGCTGGAGGGCCTGCTGATCGCACAGGATAACATTGATGAAGTTATCAAGATCATCCGCAGCCGTTACGATGACGCAAAGGAAGCTTTGATGGAACGGTTTGGTCTGGATGCCATTCAGGCACAGGCCATTCTGGATATGCGTTTGAAGGCGCTGCAGGGTCTGGACCGCGAGAAGCTGGAGATCGAGTACAAGGAACTGGAAGAGAAAATTGCATACTACAACCGCATCCTCTCTGACGAGGGTCTGGTGAAGCAGATCTTGAAGGAAGAGCTGACCGCCATTGCCGATAAGTTTGGCGATGACCGCAAGACCGAGATTCAGGATGTGGAGGACGAGATCGACATCGAGGACCTGATTGAAGAGGAGCAGTGCGTCTTCACCCTCACCAGCGCGGGCTATATCAAGCGTACCCCCGTCAGTGAGTACGCCGCGCAGGGTAAGGGCGGTCAGGGCCGCAAGGGCATCACCACCCGGGATGAGGACCATGTGGTGGATGTGTTCACTGCCTCCACCCATGACTATATCCTCTTCTTCACCGATACCGGCAAGGTCTACCGTAAGAAGGGCTATCAGATCCCCGAATCCGGTAAGGCGGCCAAGGGCAGCAACATCATCAACATCATTCAGGTGGAACAGGGCGAGCGGGTGCAGGCTATGCTGCACTTCCGCGAGACCAGCGATGAGGAGCTGTATCTGGTCATGGTGACCAAGCAGGGCACTGTGAAGCGCTTGCCGGTCTCCGCGCTGAAGAACATCCGCCAAAGCGGTATCCGAGCCCTGACGCTGGACGAGGGCGATGAGCTGGTGACGGTTCGCGAGACGGACGGCACCCGCAAGATCATCATTGCTACCCATGACGGTCAGGCTATCTGCTTCGACGAAAACGACGTCCGTCCCATGGGCCGTACGGCTGTGGGCGTCCGCGGCATCAAGTTGCGGGAGGGCGACTATGTGGTGGGTGCCGCCCGCGCCAGAGAGGGTCACGAAGTCCTCTCTATTACGGAAAGAGGCTATGGCAAGCGGACTCCCGTGGAGGAATACCGTATCACCGGCCGCGGCGGTCTGGGCATCCGGAACTACATGGTGACGGAAAAGACCGGCGCTGTGATCGGCATTAAGGTAGTGGACGGCAGCGAGGACCTGCTACTGGTGACCCAGGCAGGCATCCTGATCCGTACCCCTGTGGAAAATATTCGCTCCGCCGGACGCTCCACGCAGGGCGTGATCGTCATGCGCTTCCGCGAGGAGGGCGACCGCGTCATTTCCATGGCGCTGACGGAGCACGAGGCTGCGGAAAATTCCACGGAAACGGCAGAGGTTGTGGAAAACACACCGGAGCCTGAGAATGGATAAAAACGAAAGAGCGGCACAAGCCGCTCTTCCGTTTTTGAATGAAGCCAAAGGGAACCTGAAGGAGATTCCATGAAAACAGTCACCATTTATACCGACGGCGCATGCAGCGGCAATCCCGGCCCGGGTGGTTGGGGCGCCATTTTGATGTACGGCCAGCATAAACGGGAGCTTTGCGGCGGCGAGGCTATGACCACCAACAACCGCATGGAACTGACCGCCGTGATCGAGGCGCTGTCCGCCCTGAAAGAACCCTGTACCGTGGAGCTGTGGTCGGATTCCAAGTACGTCATTGACGCGCTGGAAAAGGGCTGGGCCCGGGGCTGGAGGGCGAAAGGTTGGGTCAAGTCCGACAAAAAACCGGCGCTGAACCCCGACCTGTGGGAGCAGCTGCTGGCGCTGGCAGACCGGCACACCCTTCACTACCACTGGGTAAAAGGTCATGCTGAAAATGAATATAACAACCGCTGCGATGAGTTGGCTGTGGCCGAAAGCCAGAAATATAAGTAAGGATTTTTGTTTATATGCTCTTTGCGGCCCATGATGGGAGAAAGGTTTACAATCTGTTCATAGGAACAACATAGTTTTGTAAAAATGTTAAGGTATCCTATATACAAGCAAAGGGTCCTCCCTGCCCGATGCGTTTTCTCCCTCCTAAAAAACACACACAGCAAAAAGGACTGCCATCTGGCAGTCCTTTTTGTATTCTTTATTTATAGAAGTCGGTTTCGTCCTCGATCGCCATGGTCAGACCGTTGTGGTACACGGGGATGGTCTGGAATTTGAAGCGGCTGATGCGGTGCTTGTGGTCGATCTGCTTCTTGATCTCCGGATCCACAATCCCTTTGCGGACGTATTCGTTGACGGCGTGATAGGTGAAGCCTAAATTGTCTTCATCCGTCAGGCCCGTGAGACCGTCAGAGGGGGGCTTAATGAGGAAGTGCTCCGGCAGACCCAGCTCCGCACCGAGGGCAATGACCTCTTCTGTGGTATACATGCCCAGAGGAGAGAATGCACCGGCGCTGTCGCCGTAAATGGTGCAGTAGCCCACCCAATCCTCCGAGAGGTTGGAGGTGTTGATGACGATGCCGCCCTCCACGCTCTGGGCGATGGCGTACAGGGTGGCCATGCGGATGCGGGAGGGAAGATTCACGCGGGTCTGGCGGGAGGCCTCCACCCCAATGCGCTCCATCTCATCTAAAATCCCGGCGGTACCGCCGTGAATATTAAAGGTATAGTGCCGCAGGCCTAAATGGGCCACAAGGCCCTGACTGTAATCAATGTCAGGCTGGATACCGTCGGGCATCAGGACACCCACTACGTTTTCCTGCCCGTAGGCCGCCACGCACAGCGCGGCCACCACGCTGCTGTCCTTGCCACCGGAGATGCCAACCACGGCTGTCTTGCCGCCGCAGGCGCGCATCTGCTGGCGCATCCAGTCCAAAAGACCGGGCAGTTGCTCTTTTGCGTTGAATTCCATACGCTCACGCTCCTTTTCTTCCTCATTATAAGGGAGTGCATGCCGTTTTGCAAGGACAAGCGGTCATGCGTATTGATACCGGTTTTTCAGCTTCACAAAGAAGAATCCCGTCACGATGAGCGCCAGCACCTCTGCCGTGACCACCGCCAGCCACACGCCGTCGGCACCGGGCAGAAGGAGCGGCAGCAGGAAGATGGCCGCCACCTGAAACAGCAGTGTCCGCAAAAAGGAAATAGCCGCCGAGACCGGCCCGTTGCTGAGCGCCGTAAAAAAGGCAGAGCCAAAAATATTGAAGCCCATCAGCAGGAAGGAAAGGGAATACAGGCGGAAACCACGGGTGGTCAGGGCCAGTAAGTCTGCGTCATAGCCCACAAACAGGCGGGACAGAGGCGGGGCCAGCCATATGCCCAGCGCCAGCATCACCACACCGCAGACGCCCATCAGGGTCAGGCTCTTGCGGAACAAATTTTTCAGCTCGTCCGTGCTGCCTGCGCCGAAGTGGTAGCCTACGATGGGGGCGCTGCCGATGGCATAGCCCACGAAGATGGCTACAAAAATGAAGTTTGCATACATGATGACGCCGTAGGCCGCCACACCGTTCTCCCCCGCCAGCCGCAGCAGCTGTAAATTATAGAGGGCATTGACGACGGACATGGAGAGGTTGGTCATCAGTTCCGAGGAGCCGTTGGTGCAGGTCTGCAGCAAGGCTTTGCCGTTCCATTTTGTTTTCCCCAGGCGAAGGAGACTGCTGTTGGGCCGGGCGAAGTAGACGAGGGGGATAATCCCGCCCACAAACTGGCTCATGGCGGTGGCCAGTGCAGCACCTTCCACGCCCCAGCGAAAGACTGCGATGAACAGTGCGTCCAGCACCATGTTGGTCAGTCCTGCCAGCACCGTCACCAAAAGGCCCAGTTTCGGCTTTTCTGCCGTGATGAAAAAGGTCTGAAAGGTGGTTTGCAGCATGAAGGGCGTCAATGCCAGCGCCACAATGCGTCCGTAGCGCACGGCGATGTCCAGCAGTTCCCCCTCCGCGCCCATCAGGGCGGCCACGGGCCGCAGCGTGACAAGACCGATCACCGTGAGGACGAGACCGATGCCAATGGACACATATACCAGTAGAGAAAACTCCTCATTGGCCCGCATCTTCTTCCCTTCGCCCAGCGAGCGGGAGATCAGGGCGGTGCCGCCCGAGCCGATCATAAAGCCTACCACCGTCAGGCCCATCAGATAGGGCCAGATTAGGTTGATGGCCGCAAAGGGCGTTTTGCCGATGAGATTGGAGACAAACAGTCCGTCCACCACGCCGTAGATGGAGGTGAAGATCATCATCACAATGGACGGAAACACAAACCGCAGCAGGCGGGGATAGGTAAAGTGGTCGGAAAGCTGAATACGCATAAGGGCTCCTTTTCTCGTGTGTGGGTAAAAGCAGAGCATCCCGACAGGTGCCGCTGCTTCGCTCAGAGATGTTTGGTTTGCAGGCAGCGCATGGCGTTGAGAATGGCGAGGAAGGCCACGCCCACGTCCGCAAAAACGGCCAGCCACATGGAGGCATAACCCAGCGCACCCAGCAGCAGAACCAATCCTTTTACGCCCAGGGCCAACGCGATATTTTGCCGCACGATGCGCAGCGTCCGGCGGGAAATGCGGATGGCGGTGGCCAGCTTGGAGGGCTGGTCGTCCATCAGCACCACGTCGGCGGCTTCGATGGCGGCGTCACTGCCCAGCGCCCCCATGGCAATGCCCACGTCGGCGCGGGTCAGCACCGGCGCGTCGTTGATGCCGTCCCCTACGAAGATTAGCGTGCCGCCTCCCTTTACCAGAAGCTGCTCCACGGCCTCCACCTTCTGGTGGGGCAGCAGCTCCGCGCGGAATTCGTCCACGCCGAGGGCCTGTGCCGCGCCAGCGGCGGCAGCGGCCGTATCGCCGGTCAGCAGCAGGGTGCGTTTCACTCCCGCGGCCTTCACCGCGGCGATGGCGGCTGGAGCGTTTGGCTTCAGCTGGTCGGAGAGTTGGATCTGTCCGGCGTAAGCGCCGTTCACCGTCACATAGACGGTGGTGCCGCTGCTTGCAGGGACACCCATGGCCTCCACCAGACGGTGGTTGCCCACGCAGACGGTCCTGCCGTCCACGGTGGCCTGCACGCCGTGGCCTGCCAGCTCCTCCATCTGCGTCACGCGGGAGGGTTCCAGCGTTTTTCCGCAGGCATCCCTCAGAGAAACGGCAATGGGATGGCCGGAGTAACGCTCCGCCAGAGCGGCGGTCTCCAACAGGGATTCGACGGAAAAGGACCCTGTCGGAAGGACTTCCGTGACGGTAAAGCGGCCCTGCGTCAACGTGCCAGTTTTGTCAAAGGCCACGGTTTCCGCTTTCGCCAGTGCCTCCAAATAGTTGCTGCCCTTCACCAGAATGCCGCAGCGGCTGGCGCCGCCGATGCCGCCGAAAAAGCTGAGGGGCACGGAAATGACCAGCGCGCAGGGACAGGACACCACGAGGAAAATCAGCGCCCGGTGAAACCAGTCACCCCAGCCGCCCACAAACAGCGGCGGAATGACGGCCAGCGCCGCGGCGGCAAGGACAACGCAGGGGGTATAGTAACGGGCAAATCGGGTGATGAAGGCCTCGCTGACGGATTTTTTCTCGCCGGCGTGTTCCACCATCTCCAGAATTTTAGACACGGTGGATTCCCCGCAGGGGTGGGTGACCTGCACCCGCAGCACACCGGTCAGGTTGACGCAGCCACTGATACAGGCATCGCCGGGGGCTACGTCCCGGGGCAGCGCCTCGCCGGTGAGGGCGGCGGTGTCCAAAGAGGAGCAGCCCTCCAGCACCACGCCGTCCAGAGGAACCCGCTCGCCGGGCTTCACCACGATCACCGCGCCCACAGCCACATTTTCGGGGTCGACTTCCTCCGTTTCTCCCCTCTCCCCCTCCACATGGGCGATGTCGGGGCGGATGTCCATCAGGGCTGCAATGGACGCCCGGGACTTGTCCACGGCGTAATCCTGAAACAGTTCACCAGTCTGGTAAAACAGCATGACGAACACAGCCTCGGCATATTCCGCCGTGGCGAAGGCGCCCACGGTGGCAATGGCCATAAGGAAGTTCTCGTCAAAGACCTGCCCTCTGCGGATGTTGCGCAGGGCCTTGTAAAGCACATCCCAGCCGATGAGGAGATACGGGATGAGATACAGGATGCCCTTGGGCAGCGGCAGCCGGCCGGACAGGAGGCCAAGGACCACCAGCAGGGCGGCGGAAATAAGAATTCGCCCCAGCATTCCCCGGGGCTCATGATGTTCATGGTGATGGTGGTGATCATGGCTGCAGCCGTGATCATGGCAATGACAGCTCATAACAGGCTCCTTTACTCCGCAATGTGGTTCAGACCCTGATCAATGATGGTCTTCACATGGTCATCCGCCAGCGCGTAAAACACGGTTTTCCCCTCCCTGCGGCCCTTGACCAGACGGGCGTTTTTCAGTGCCCGCAGCTGGTGGGAAATGGCGGACTGGGTCATACCCAGCAGACCGGCGATGTCGCACACGCACATCTCCGCCTCAAAGAGAACGTACAGAATCCGGACGCGGGTAGAGTCGCCAAAAATGCGAAACAGCTCCGTCAGGTCGTACAGGGTGTCCTCATCGGGCATCTTCTGCCGGACGGCCTCCACAATGTCTTCGTGGGTGTGCATATAGTCGCAGCAATCAATGGTATCATGGGCGTTCATGCAAATCCTCCTAACACATGAATGATTGTTCATATGTTCAGTATATATGGAAAAGACAATTTGTCAACGGGTTTTTAAAAAGCTGTGGAAAAAGCCGCGCCGTCGTGGTATACTAACTCGACAAAACAGGACGCGAGGAAATGAAAATGGAAGATTTCACTGCAAGCATGCGGAAAAAGGAAGCGGGCAACCAGTTCGCTGTGTATAATCATATTGAAATGGTGTCGGTGGAACAGAATGAGGCGGTGTTCCGGTTAAACATCCGGCCGGAAAGCAAGAACGCCTACGGTATGGTCCACGGCGGTGCCATTTATGCCATGGCGGACAATGCCGCAGGCTTTGCCGTCCATACGGATGGCCGCCACCATGTGACCCAGACCAGCGCACTCCACTTCCTGCGCAACCAGTCGGAGGGAACGGTGACGGCTACGGCGCGGGTACGCCACCGGGGCAACACCACCACGTTGGTGATGGTGGATATTGAGGGAGAGAACGGCAAGCTGCTGGCGACCGGCGAGTTTACTTTCTTCTGCATTGATAAGAGCATTATGGACCAAAAGGTAAAGAAATAAAAACAGCTGCTGAAAGCAGCTGTTTTTATTTCTTTAAGGGAAGCTGGAAGAAAAAGCGGGTGGACACGGCATCGCTTTCTGCCCGCAATGTACCGCGATGTTCCGAGGCAATGGCGGCGGCAATGGAAAGGCCCAGCCCGTAGCCGGAATGCTCGCCGCGGGAAGCGTCCGCACGGTAGAACCGCTCAAAGAGGTGGGGCAGATGTTCCGGGGGAATCGGTTCACCGGGATTAGACACGGTCAGAAGCGCCTGCTGGTCGGTTTTCTGCAGTGTTAGGGTAATGGCGCCGCCGTCGGCGCCGTATTTAATGGCATTGTCCAGCAGCACGGAGATCAGCCGCCGCAGCTTGTCCGCGTCGCCGGTTACCGTGATCTCCGGCGCAATCTCCTCATGCAGAGGTTTACCCGCTTCAAAGGCCACCGGCTCAAAGGCCAGCGCGCAGTCGTAGCCCACATCGGAAAGGGACACGTCTGTTTTCGGCCCTTCCGCGGCCATGTTGTCGCCACGGGCCAGCGTCAGCATTTCTTCCACCAGCACCCGCATACTGCCGGCCTCGGAGCGGATGTTGTCCACCCAGTCGCCGGGCTTGTCCGGCAGGGCGGCAGATTCCAGCAGCTCTGCGTTGGAGAGGATAACGGTCAGAGGTGTTTTCAATTCGTGGGAGGCGTCTGACAGGAACTGTTTTTGCTGCGCCCACGCCTTTTCCACAGGCCGGGTGGCCCAGCGGGACAGCAGTATGGATACGCCGAACAGCAGTAAAAGGGCCGTCAGGGCGATCATCAGATAGGAGGCCATCATGTTTTGCAGCATGGCTTCCTCCATGGACATGTCCACGAAGGCCAGCTTTTCATACAGGCCGTTGTCCTGCCGCAGATAGCGCAGGTGATAGTGGTCAATGGTTCCCTGCGCGGTGTTCTGACTCATGCAATCCGTCAGGATCGCCTGTAAAATGTCGGTATCCTCCAGATTGGCGTAGGTGCCGCCGGTGACATAGGCGGTCTCCCCCCATACGCTGACGGTAAAGTAAGGCAGCGAAATCCGGTCCCCTCCGAACAGAATGCCGCTTTGGGGCAGGCGTCCGCTGCCGGGCAGGAACAACTCCTCCTGTATGACACGGTGGAGCACCTGCTGGCTTAAATTTTCCAGATTTCGCTGAAATGCCATGTAAACAAGGAGGAACACCACGGCCAGAATTGCCGCGATCAGCGCCATGCAGATGGCGACGAACTTACGGCGCAGTTTCCGGATCATGGGTCGTACCTCCTTTGTCGAAAAGTCTGTGGAAACCGTGGAAAAGTGCTGAAAATACGGGGTTTATGCCTCTGTCTGTTCCAAACAGTAACCCACCATGCGAATGGTTTTGATCTGGGTACGGGCGTGGAGGTGGGCCAGCTTCTTGCGCAGGAAGGAGATGTAGACCTCCACGTTGTTATCCTCCGCGTCGGACTCATACCCCCAGATCTTCAGAAGCAGCGTCTCCTTGGTGAGCACCACCTCCCGATTGCGCATCAGCAGTTCCATCATGTCAAATTCCTTCCGGCTGAGGCGAACGGATCGGTCACCGCAGTTCAGGGAAAAGGAATTCTTGTCCAGCGTTACATCGCCGTAGGACAGGGTATTTGCAGGTTGCATTTCCGGCTGGCGGCGGGTCAGCGCCCGAATGCAGGCCAAAAGCTCCCCGGGGGCGAAGGGTTTGGTCAGGTAGTAGTCTGCACCGCAGTCCAGCCCCTCCACCTTGTCGGAAACCTCGCTGCGGGCGGTCAGCAGCAGCACGGGGGTGGTGTTTCCGGCGGCTCGCAGGCTGCGCAGGACGGAAAAACCGTCCATCTTCGGCAGCATGACATCCAGAATCACCACATCGTAAATGTCGGAAAGGGCATTATCCACCCCTGCCTCCCCATCATGGCAGGTGTCGGCGGAATAACCGTTCAGTTCCAGCAGATCCTGCAGCGTGGCGGCCAGACGCACTTCGTCTTCAACGATCAAAATCCGCATGGCAGCCTCCTTTTTCCAGTCAGTTCAGGCCTCCCGCTGCCACCCGCATCAGCGGGTCCAGCAGATCGGTAGTCATCAGATACACGGTGGGCTCGTCCCCCAGCCGCACATAGCGGCCGCTGCCGTCCGGCAAGGGATTTCCGATCCACAGTTCCAACAGCTGCTCGCTGCCGTCCTCCGCCCGATAGGAGATGCCCAACTTTGCGGTGGGTGCGTCAAAGCCGCAGATGGAAACAGCTCCCTCTGAGGGGCGGTAGAGAATGCACTTGGAAACCTGCATGGCCTTCACATCCTCCAGCAGGGCCTTTACGGTAGGAAGGTCGGTCACATTAGCACCGCTGGAACGCCAGGAGGAAAGGGACGTTTCGCCGTCCGTCCGCTGGGCGGAGAGAATGGTGGTAATGCCGGCCTCGGGCTCTTCTGCGTTGATCCCGCGGATCATCAGGGCAAGCAGGGTCTCATCATTCAGTGCGGGCAGCTGCGGCAGGGCGCACATGTCGAAAATGGGGACGCACATCAGTTCAAAAAGCTTGGTGTCGATGAGATAGATGGTGGTCTCGTCGGAATTGAGACGGACGTATTGCCCATCTTCCGTAGTTTTGCCAAAGTCGAGGGTGAGCATACCCTTGGAGGTGCTGGCAGCCAGAGAAATCTCTGGCTCTGCGGTGCCGCTGTTCGCAATGGTTTCCGCATCGGTGATGGTCTGTTTGGGTGCAAAGTTGGTCAGCAGGCTGCAGATGGCGGTGACGGTGGTGTCATCCAGCGGGAAGGAGGCATCATCAGACCAGATCCACGCGCCGGCATCGTCGCGGGAAAAGTTCAGTGTGGTGGAGCCGTTGTAGTAGGAGAGCATCAGATAGGCAATGCCCGTCTCCTCGATCTCCTCGGACACCACGGGGTCGATGGGGGTTTCCGGTTCATCCCGGTTTTCCCGGTAGCGAATACCCAGCACGACCAGCAAAGCGGCACATAAAACCGCCAGAATGCCGGAGAGAATGCTGACGACCTTTCTTTCGTTCCACGTCATAAAGGAGATCCTCCTGTTTCGTAAATCCAACGAATCCGGTTGGAATCCGTAATTGTAAAATGAACCATATCATTATATCATGAAATCCGGCCCGATGCAAATAGGAGACGGACGACGGTTTTCGAGTTGCATTTTGAAAAAAAGCCTGTTATAATACATGTTGTTCTGCGGATATAGTTCATCGGTAGAACGGCAGCTTCCCAAGCTGCATAGGCGGGTTCGACTCCCGTTATCCGCTCCAACGCGCCGCAAGCATGATATTGCTTGCGGCGTGCTTTTTTCTTTGTGTCCTCTTTTCTGTGCGCGGCATAAGCTGGAAAGAGGTGATCACATGTATGGTTCTTCCATTCGGCCCCAGGCGGAGGCCTGTCTGCGGGGCGGGAGAGATGCTCCCTGCCTGCGGGGGAAGGTGCAATTTTACCAGCGGTGCGGCAGCGTTTTTGTGACAGTCCATGTGTTCGGCCTGCCGGAGGGGAATCCCACCGGCTTCTTTGCCCTGCATATCCATGAGGGTTGCGGCTGCGGCGGGGAGGCTTTCGCGGAAACCGGTGGGCATTACAATCCTGCAGGTATGCCCCATCCCCGACATGCCGGCGACCTGCCGCCGCTTTTGCGTTGCGGCGGTGAAGCGTATCTGGAGGTGAAAACCGACCGCTTTTCTGTTCGGGATGTGCTGGGAAGAACGGTGGTGATCCACAGTGGACCGGATGACTTCCATACCCAGCCTGCCGGCAATGCCGGAACAAAAATTGCCTGCGGGGTCATTCGACCTGTGCCATAAAAAACACCCCTGCCGTATGGCAGGGGCGATTTTCAGTATTTTCAGCCTGCTAAAAAGGCCAGCCGCAGCAGCCGGACCAGCATCTGCGGATAAGTGATGCGGGGCACATCCTCCCCCGCCAGCAGCGGCAGCTCCGCTACCACTTTTTCGCCGGAGGTGACGGTCAGGGTCCCCAGCGGATTGCCGGTGCAGACCGGCGCGTTCACGGATTCCACCAATGTGACGGTTTGCTGCAGATCTCCCGCCTGTGTCTTTTCCAGCAAAAGAGAGGGGTTCCCGCCAATCACGGGCTGCACCGTAGCCTGTGTGCCCAGCGTCACGGGAATAGGCGGCAGGGGTGTTTCCGGCGTCACGGTTTTCAGAGTATATGTGGAAAATCCGTGGGACAGCAGAGTTTTGGCGTCCTCAAACCGCTGGGCCGAGGTGGACCCCTTCATAATGACGGCGATCAGCTCCATTCCTTCCCGCTCGGCAGTGGCGGAGAGACAGTAGAGGGCGGAGTCGGTGGAGCCGGTTTTCAGACCGGTGGCGCCCTCGTAAAAACGGATCAGCTTGTTGGTGTTCACCAGCTCCGACTGGCCGTTTCGCAGGGAATCCATCCAGACGGTGGTGTAGCGCCGGATGTCGGGATGGTTCAAAATTAGCTCCCGGCTCATGACTGCGATGTCGTGGGCCGAGGAGACATGCCCTTCGGCAGGCAGGCCGGTGGCGTTTTTAAAGGTGGTGTCCGCCATGCCCAGTTCTTTTGCCCGCTGGTTCATACGGTCCACAAAGGCGGACTCGCTGCCGGAAATGGCCTCTCCCAGCGCTACGGCGCAATCGTTGGCGGAGACGATGCATACCGCCTTCAGCATCTCATCCACCGTCATCTGTTCGTTTTCCTTCAGCCAGATCTGGCTGCCGCCCATGGAGCAGGCGTGGGCGGAGGCGGTGATGACCGTGTCGTAGGAAAGCGTTCCTGCATCAATGGCCTCCATGGTCAGCAGGAGCGTCATCACTTTCGTAATACTGGCCGGTTCCAGCTTGGTGTGCTCGTCTTTGGCATAGAGGATGGAGCCGGTTTCCTTTTCCATCAGCAGCGCCGACGGCGCGGAGACCTCCACCGCCCGGGCACTGGTTCCCAGCACCAGAATCGCGCCGATGAGCGCAAACAGCTTTTTCATGAATGTCCCTCCTCGCATCATTGGTACAGGGTATGACGGGGCGGGGACTTTCATGCCGAAAAAGAAAACAGGCCCAGAGGCCTGTTTTCAAACGTCAGAAATGGGATCTTGCGCTGCAAAGGCGGCGGATGGTTTCCGGCAGATTTTCCTGATGGAGGTCAGCGGCTTTGAAGCGCAGCAGGGCAAAGTTCAGATTGAACAGGGTGCCTACGCCCACGCCGGTGATCACGGTGCCGATGCCCACCTGACCGCCCAGCAGCCAGCCGACGATGATGACGAGGATCTCTACTGTGGCGCGGCAGAGGCCCACGGAGCGTTTGGTTTTTCGAGCCAATACGACCATCAGAGCGTCCCTTGGGCCGGAGCCGAGTGCACTTTTCATATACATCCAAGTGCCGATGGCCAGTAGTTCCATGCCGCCCAACAGCATCAGAACACCACTCCATAAAGTGGTCATCTGGGGAATCCAGCCCAGCCACAGCAGGACATCAATGACTGCCGGAGCAAAAAAGATGTTGGCGATGGTGCCGATGCCGAAGCTTTCGCCGCAAGCAATCGCGATGGCAATGACCGCCGCGCCCACGATCATGGCGGCGGTGCCATAAGTCATGCCGAAGAAAATGGACATGCCGTTTTGCAGTACGCTCCACGGCTCCAGACCGATGTTGGCCTGCAGCATCATGGTGATGCCCACGGCGCTGATCAGCAGACCGCCTAACAGCAGGCAGATGCGCTTTGTGTATTCCCGAAGCAAAAAGCCACCTTCTATCTAAACATTACAAATACAGTTCGCCCCAGCGGCCGCAGGGCTCAAAGCCTACCTGCCGGTACAGCGCCGCCACTTCGTCGTAGCCGGAGATCAGACGAGGGGTCTTCCCTTTTTCGAGGATCCGCTTGACGAGGAAGCGGCTCATGCGGCTGCCCAGCCCTCTGTGACGGAATTCCGGCACCACGGCCACGGCGGCGATCACGCCGCATTCGTCATCTTCCGACACAATGCAGCCGGTGCCCACAATTTCACCGTCCACTTTTAGCTGGTAAAGCTCCATTAATCCCCGCTCCAGCTTCTGGAACAGGTCGTCGGACCAGCGGTCAAAGGTCAGGTGGGTGCGGTAGTATTCGTGGCTGCGCTGCAGGACGCCGAACACGGTTTTTAGATCGCCGGTGGAAATGTCGTCAAATTCATCCTCCACGCTGCCGCCGCAGTACACCATGTAGTAAGAACTGTCCGTGGTGCCGCCAAGTATCGTCTGCAGAGCGGCGCACTGGTCCCAGTTGGTGTCCGCCTCATGAACGCCCTCGGCGCGGATCAGTTCCGCTATGGGTGCGGGATCGGCAACCTCACCGGCGGAGATCACCAGTACGCTGCCGCTGAGGTACAGTGCCGCGGTGGGGGTCTCGCCCTCCGTCAGCATCCAGAAGCGGGCGCGGGAATCGTGGAGGCCGTAGGCGTGAAGCGCGGTGAGAATTTTGGAGCCGAAGACCCGCTCATAGGCGCAGGCTCGGTAAAAAGCAGGGATCTGGCGAAAATCGGTCAGGGGAATCAGCATGAGGGATGCTCCTTTCCTTGTTTCAAAGAAAAACGCGGGCCAAAGACCCGCGTTTTAAAATGCGCGGAAAAAATCAGGGGGTTTCCGCATTGTCATGTCTGATCTGGGATAAGTAGCGGTAGACGCTGGCCTGCGAGCAGTGGAGCTCAGCAGCCACATCCTTGACCGCGCCTTTGAACAGGAAAATGCCGCCCTCCTCCAGCGCGGTGATGATCTTCAAACGCTCCTCGCTGGTAAGACGGTCTGCCGCCACGCCCATGCGCTCGACTTCCCGGCTGATGGCGTCTACAGCCACCGCCTCGGAGGAATTGCGGAATTTCTCGGGAGCGGTGGATGCTTTCGGTGTAGAGGGATCCTGCTGCTCCGATTCCAGTTCGGAGACAAACAGGTCCGGATGGCAGAGGCTCAGAATCTGCTGGCTGACGCGGCGGTAACGGCTGTCGTCAAAATTGATGCAGAGCATGCCGATGAGTCGGCCGTTCTGCTTGATGAACATGGTGCTGGAGCGCAGCTCCTTTCCGTTGATGGACACGCCGTGGTAGTGCAGGCGGTAGTCCTGCGTCTCATAGCTTTTATCCATCAGGACGCTGAGGGCCACATTGGTCAGCGGCGCACCGATCTCTCGTCCGCTGACATGATTGTTGGCAATGGCGATAATGGAGCGGTTTTTGTCCGTCAGGTCGTGAAGCGCCACTTCATAGTCGGGCCCCAACGCCTGACCGAGAAATTCCGTCAGTTTGATGTAGTGCTGCAGAAGTGGATTGGGAACGGCGGGCATGGGAGCACCTCTTTTCTCAAAAAAATTCAAAAATAAAGGGTTTATGTTATTATTATATATAATGTGTGTGCGCCTGTCAAAGAAAATTTTCTCACAAAGAGAAAAATGCAGCAAAATTTGAAATGGGAGTTTATATATATTTGCTACAAAAAACTGTGTAATAAATGCCTCTTCATACAAATTGCATAACCAAAACAAAAGCATTTCTTGACAAAAAATTATAGTTCTGATAAACTTATACCGCTAATGAACTGAGAGGAGGCGTATTCCAATGAAGACCATTATCAGTACGGCGAATGCCCCCGCGGCAATCGGTCCGTACAGCCAGGCAACCGATCTCGGTAATCTGGTCATCACTTCCGGTCAGCTGCCCATCGATCCCGCCACCGGTGCTTTCCCCGAAGGCATTCAGGCACAGACCAAGCAGTCCCTGACCAATGTTAAGGCAATCCTCGAGGCCGCCGGCCTGACCATGGATGCCGTTGTCAAGACCACTGTGTTCCTCAGCGACATGAACAACTTCGGTGCAATGAATGAGGTGTATGCAACCTTCTTTACTGAGGGCAGCTACCCCGCACGCAGTGCCGTTGAAGTGGCACGTCTGCCCAAGGATGCTCTCGTTGAGATCGAGGTCATCGCAGTAAAATAAAGCGCAAACCCTGCAAAAGTAGTCTCTTTATGAGAATGATACTGTCCGCTAGGCGCAAAGGCGGGGCTGGGAAACCCGCCCTTCGACGACCGGGGTATCCTCTAAAAAATATTGGTGCAAAGCACCGAACATTAAATTTGGAGGTAAAGTATTATGGCTAAGCAGTATCCCCTGAAGGCAGCAACTCCCCATTCCTATACTTATTCTGTCCGTAACCTGCCCGAGGTTACCGTTGAGCAGCGTGAGCGCGCTCTGAATGCTACTCACTGGAACGAGTTCGCATTCCCCGCCGGCATGCTGACCGTCGACATGCTGTCTGACTCCGGTACCACCGCTATGACCGACCTGCAGTGGTCCGCCCTGATGCTGGGCGACGAGGCCTATGGCCGTAACAACGGTTACTATGTCCTGCTGGACGCTTTCCGCGACATCTTCGAGCGCGGCGGCGAGAAGAACTGGAAGAACGCCATCGACCTGATCCGCACCGGCTGCAAGGACGTTGACAAGCTGATGGACGAGCTGTACCTGTGCGAGTACGAGGGCGGCCTGTTCAACGGCGGTGCTGCTCAGATGGAGCGTCCCAACGCTTTCATCATTCAGCAGGGCCGTGCCGCTGAGTCCGTTCTGATGGAGATCGTGAAGAAGATCCTGGCCGAGCGTCATCCCGGTAAGGTGTTCACCATCCCCTCCAACGGTCACTTCGACACCACCGAGGGTAACATCAAGCAGATGGGCTCTATCCCCCGTAACCTGTACAACAAGGAACTGCTGTACGAAGTTCCCGAGGGCGGCCGTTATGCCAAGAACCCGTTCAAGGGCAACATGGATCTGGAGAAGCTGGAGCAGCTGATCCAGGGCGTTGGTCCCGAGAACGTGCCCCTGGTGTTTATGTGCATCACCAACAACCCCGTCTGCGGTCAGGCTGTCTCCATGGCTAACATCAAGGCCACTTCCGAGATCGCTCACAAGTACAACATCCCCTTCGTCCTGGATACCGCTCGTTGGGCTGAGAACGCCTACTTCATCAAGATGAACGAGGACGGCTACGAGGATAAGGACATCGGTGCTATCGCTACCGAGATGTTCTCCTACTGTGATGCTTTCACCATGTCCGCCAAGAAGGACGGCCACGCCAACATGGGCGGCATGCTGGCCTTCCGCGACAAGGGCCTGTTCTGGAAGAACTTCTCTGACTTCGACGAGAACGGCAACCTGACCTTCGACGTCGGCGTACGCCTGAAGGTGAAGCAGATCTCCTGCTACGGCAACGACTCTTACGGCGGCATGTCCGGCCGTGACATGATGGCTCTGGCTGTCGGTCTGAAGGAGTCCTGCAACTTCAACTACCTGGACGAGCGTATCGCACAGTGCAACTACCTGGCTGAGGGCTTCTATGATGCCGGCGTTAAGGGCGTTATCCTGCCCGCAGGCGGCCACGGCGTGTACATCGACATGACTCAGTTCTTCGATGGCAAGCGCAGCCACGAGTCCTTCGCTGGCCAGGGCTTCTCCATGGAGCTGCTGCGCCGCTATGGTATCCGTACTTCCGAGCTGGGTGACTACTCCATGGAGTACGACCAGAAGACTCCCGAGCAGCAGGCCGAGGTTTGCAACGTTGTCCGCTTCGCTATCAACCGTAGCCAGCTGACTCAGCAGCACCTGGACTATGTTATCGAGGCTGTCTCCGAGCTGTACAAGGATCGTGAGAACATCCCCAACATGCGCATCATCCAGGGCCGCAGCCTGCCCATGCGCCACTTCCACGCTTTCCTCGAGCCCTACGCAAACGAGGAGAAGTAATTTACCCCTCTATCTTTATGCGTGATCCGCGCCGCGTGGAAATGGCACGGATCGCGTAAAGGAAATCCGGTGTCATCCGTGCCGCGTGGAACTGGCATGGATCGCGCAGGTAAAATTTTGCGTAAGGTATGCCGCGTGGAAAGAGCGTACCGAGCGAAATGTGTGTGAAAAGCAGCTCCCGCAAATTGAATAAATTTGCGGGAGCTGTCTATTTTTGAAAAGTAAAAAAGGAGCTTAAACGCATGAGTACTGCAACTCTGGAAAAGCAGGACGGCTTTAAGAGCAAATGGGGCTTTATTATGGCCTGTATCGGCTCTGCCGTCGGCATGGCAAACATCTGGCGTTTCCCCTACATGGTCGCATCTTACGGCGGCCTGACCTTCCTGATCCCCTACTTCATCTTCGTTGTTCTGATCGGTATGTCCGGCGTTATGGAAGAGTTCGCTCTGGGCCGCTGGGGCGGCGCAGGCCCTGTTGGCGCTTTCGGTAAGGCTACCGAAGAGCGCACCGGCAGCAAGATGCCCGGTCAGGTCATCGGCGCTCTGCCCGTGATCGGTTCCATGGGTCTGGCTATCGGCTATTCCGTCGTTATGGGCTGGATCTTCAAGTACACCTGGATGGGTATCTCCGGAGATCTGTTCGCCATGGGTCAGGATATGGCTACCATCGGCGGCACCTTCGGCGCTGCTGCTCCCGAGACCGCAACTCTGGGCGAAGGCGTGAAGTTCATGCTGGACGGCGGCCTGTTCACCGTCGGCAACAGCGCATGGATCGTTGTCGCTATCGTTGTTTCCATCGTCATCATGTGCCTGGGCATCGCCGGCGGCATTGAGAAGGCCTGCAAGGTCATGATCCCTGCTCTGTTCGGCCTGTTCCTGTGCCTGGCTGTTTACATTGCTTTCCTGCCCGGCGCTGTCGATGGCTACAAGTACATCTTCAGCCTGGATCCCGCAGGCCTGCTGAACTGGAAGGTTTGGATCTATGCCTTCGGTCAGGCCTTCTTCTCCCTGTCTGTTGCCGGTAACGGTTCCGTGATCTACGGTTCTTACCTGTCCAAGGACGTGGAGATCTCCTCCTCCGCACGCAACGTTGCTATTTTCGATACTCTGGCTGCTCTGGTCGCCATGATCGTGATCATTCCCGCTATGGCTACCACCGGCGCTCAGCTGGATGCTGCCGGCCCCGGCCTGATGTTCGTGTATCTGCCCAACGTGTTCAACGGCATGGGCGGCGCCGGTCGTTTTGTCGGCATGTTCTTCTTCATCGCCGTTCTGTTCGCTGGTGTGTCCTCCATCATCAACCTGTATGAGACCCCCGTGGCCTTCCTGCAGGAGAAGCTGAAGGTTGCCCGTATCCCCGCCGTCGTCATCATCCATGTGATCGGCCTGGTCGTGGCTCTGCTGATCCAGCCCTGGACCTCTCAGTGGATGGACATGGTCTCCATTTACATCTGCCCCTTCGGCGCAGCTCTGGCCGGCGTCATGTTCTTCTGGGTCATGAAGAAGGAGACTGCTCTGGACGCTGTCAATCAGGGTTCCAACAAGAAGATCGGTGGCTGGTTCCACCCCTTCGGCAAGTACGTCTATGTTCCCCTGTGCATCGTGGCTCTGGTCGCTGGTGCAGCTCTGGGCGGCATCGGCTAATCGAGGTTGAATCGGGAACCATTTATTCCGAAATCAAAAGAGGCTCCGCAAAAGCGGAGCTTCTTTTTTGCAAAAAAACAGGCAGTCGAAAGACTGCCTGTTTATGTTTGTCAAGAAAAATCAGCGGATAAAGTTGGTCATGGTGCGGTGTGCGGTCTCGGGCACGGGCACCTTGCTCTCGGCCAGCACCTTCACCATCCAGGCCATGTTGCGGCCCAGCTTGGCGGCCACTTCCACGCCCTCGGTGTCGCTGAGGACCTCACCGGGGTCCGCGCCGTGAGCCACACCCCAGTAGTCGGAGGTGACGATGACCATTTCCATGCAGTCCATGGTGGCCAGCAACTGGTGATAGGTCTCGCTGCCGCCGCTGCGCCGCAGGGTGCACAGGGCGCCGCCCACCTTGTGGTGGAACTGGTTGTCACCGCAGGCAGCTGCCAGCATCAGGCGGTCCAGCACACATTTCATGTTGCCGGAGATGCCGGAATGATACACGGGAGAGGTCAGCAGGATGCCGTCGGCTTCAATGCACTTGGCAATGATGTCGTTGACACCGTCATCATCCATCACGCAGCGGAGGGATCCTGTGTTTAGACAGTTGTAGCAGGCCATACAGGGATGCACATTGGCGCCGGGCTGAACGATTTCAAATTCGACGCCGGCAGCTTCCACTTCCTTGCGGACGACTTCCAGCAGCTGGGCGTTGTTTCCGTCTTTGCGGGGGCTTCCGTTGATGGCAACGATTTTCATAAGGGGACCCTCCTCAGTATTGTAATGATGTTTTATTATAATGTGGAAAACCTAAAAAGTAAATAATCTTAAAGGAGAAAGGGAATTTTGTTCCTGTGGTTTTTGCTGGAAGATTGCACATTTCGGCATTTCCTGTTATACTGTATCCGAATTTCTATGACAATGAAAAGGAGAACCGGCCTATGAGACTGACAGTTCCCTGCCTGTTTGGCCTGGAGGCCCTGGTGGCGGATGAAATGCGCCGCCTGCAGCTGAAAAACGTGCAGGCGGAAAACGGCCGCGTCCATTGCGACGGCACCATGGCGGATATTGCCCGCCTGAATATCAACCTGCGCTGCGGAGCCCGCGTACTGATGGAGCTGGGCAGCTTTGTGGCCAAGGATTTTGAGTCCCTGTTTCAGGGGGTTCTGTCCCTGCCATGGGAGGACTATATCCCCCGTGACGGCGAATTCCCCGTGAAGGGCTATTCCATCAACTCCACGCTCCATTCCGTGCCCGCCTGTCAGGCCATCGTGAAAAAGGCCAGCGCGAAGCGGCTGGGCAATGTGTACGGCTGCGAGACCCTGCCGGAGACCGGCAGCCGCTATCAGATCCAGTTTGCCATCATCAAGGATGTGGCCACGCTGTATCTGGACACCTCCGGCGAAGGCCTCTATAAGCGCGGCTACCGTGCCCGCAACATGGGCGCCCCCCTGCGGGAGACCATGGCAGCCGCCATGGTGACGCTGTCTCGTTTCCGGGGAAAAGATCCCTTCTGCGACCCCTTCTGCGGCAGCGGCACCATTCCCATCGAGGCTGCCCTCATTGCAAAGAACCGTGCCCCCGGTCTGGACCGCAGTTTTTCCGCCCAGAAGTGGAAAAATATGAATTCCAAGCTGTGGCTGAAGGCGGCCGATGAAGCCATGGACAAGGAGTTCCACGGCACCTACGACATCTGGGGCGGCGACATCGACCCCGCCGCTGTGGAGCTGGCAAAGCACAACGCGGAGCTGGCCGGTGTGGAGGACTGTATCCGCTTTGAAGTGGCGGACGCGGGTAAATTCCACCGCGACAGTGAATACGGCCAGCTGGTGACCAACCCGCCCTACGGCGAGCGTCTGCTGGAAAAGCAGGAGGCTGAGGAGCTGTACCGCGTCTTTGGCCGCGCCATGCGCACCATGCCGCCCAAGTGGCGCATTTTGGTGCTGTCCTCTCACACGGAGTTTGAGCGCTGCTTCGGCCGCCCGGCAGACAAGAAGCGCAAGCTGTATAACGGCATGCTGAAGTGCGACGTGTTTCAGTATGGTAAATAAAGGGCGTTAAGAAGGCGTTAAGATAACGCCTTCTTTCCTTTGGTGTGGTGTATTTTTTGTCGAATGTACGATATAGTGGGGACGGAAACCAACGAAGAAACAGGTGAAGACCGTGAAACATGTGTTTATTGTGAACCCCAAGGCGGGCAAAAAGGACCAGCGCTCCCGCATCTATGAAATGGCGGATGCGCTTCGGGATCATCATGGGCTGGACTGTACTGTCATGCTGACCGACCGTCCCGGCGGCGCCACCGACATGGCGCGGGCTTTGGCGGAGAGCGGCGAAGAGGTGCGCATTTATGCCTGCGGCGGTGACGGCACCATTCACGAGGTGGTCAATGGCATCGCGGGGTTTCCCAATGCCGCCATGACCTGTATTCCTATCGGGACGGGCAACGACTTCCTGAAGAATTTCGGCCCGGATACGGAGAAGTTCAACGATGCCGAAAACCTGTGGGACGGCAATGTGATGCCGCTGGATCTGATCGACTGCAATGGCCGGTCCTGCCTCACCATTGCCTGCAACGGCATCGACGCCCGCGTGGCCGAGAGCGTACATAATTTTAGCGGTCCGGCGTGGCTGAGCGGACAGGGAGCGTATATTGCCTCCATTATTCCCAATTTCTTCGGCTCCCCCATCTCCCGCAGATGGACCGTTTCCATCGACGGCGGTGAGCAGGTGACCGATGAATTTGCCCTTATCTCCCTGTGCAACGGCCGCTATTACGGCGGCGGCTTCTTCCCCGTGCCGGAGGCCCGTATGAATGACGGCGTGCTCCACGCGGTGGTGATCCGCAAGGTGACCCGCGCTGAGTTTATCCGCCTCATCGGCCCCTACTCCAAGGGAAAACATGCTGAATTGCCACCTCGTTTGGTTCAGGTGATGCCTGCGAAAGAGATCCGCATTACGGCAGAGGAGGACATCGTCACCTGTCTGGACGGTGAGTGTTCCCGCAGCCGCGAGGTGGTCATGGGCCTCTCAGACAAAAAGGTACATTTCTTTGGCCCCAAGGGCTGCGACCCCAACGCCACGGCTTCTCCGGTCCGCTGAGCCATGATTTACAGATTCTTCATAACTTTTGTCAAAATTCCCCTTTACAAAGCGGGACGTCTGTACTATGATAACAGCGTTAGCACTCGGTAAGAAAGAGTGCTAACGCTGATTTTGTTTTTTATAAAATGGATATAAGGAGGATCCCATTATGAAACTCATCCCTCTGGCAGACCGCGTCATCCTGAAGATGGTGGAGGTCGAGGAGACCACCAAGGGCGGCATTATCCTGACCGGTACCGCTAAGGAAAAGCCCTCTGTGGCAGAAGTCATCTCTGTTGGCCCCGGCGGCAACGTGGACGGCAAGGATGTCGTCATGACCGTCAAGCCCGGTGATAAGGTCATCACCAGCCAGTATGCAGGAACCAAGGTAAATCTGGAAGATGTGGAGTACGTCGTGGTTCGTCAGAACGATATTCTGGCAATCGTTGAATAACAAGAGAGCAGGCTCTCTAAAACCAATTATCTCATATTTGGAGGAATGTAACTATGGCAAAGCTCATTAAGCGCGGCGAAGAGGCACGTAAGGCTCTGGAAGCCGGCGTCAACACTCTGGCCGATACCGTCAAGGTCACTCTGGGACCCAAGGGCCGCAATGTGGTTCTGGATAAGAAGTTCGGTGCTCCCCTGATTACCAACGACGGCGTTACCATCGCCAAGGAAGTGGAACTGGACGATCCCTTTGAAAACATGGGCGCCCAGCTGGTGAAGGAAGTCTCCACCAAGACCAACGACGTGGCCGGCGACGGTACCACCACCGCTACCCTGCTGGCTCAGGCTATGATCAGCGAGGGCCTGAAGAATCTGGCCGCCGGTGCCAACCCCATTGTGGTTCGCAAGGGCATGGCCAAGGCCGTTGAGGCTGCTGTGGCCGAAGTCAAGAAGCAGGCCAAGACTGTGGACGGCTCCAAGGATATCGCCCGCGTTGGCGCTGTCTCCTCCGGCGACGACGCCATCGGCGCCCTGATCGCTGACGCTATGGAGAAGGTTTCCGCCGACGGTGTCATTACCATCGAGGAGTCCAAGACCGCTGAGACCTACAGCGAGGTTGTGGAAGGCATGCAGTTCGACCGCGGCTATATTACTCCCTATATGGTCACCGATACCGAGAAGATGGAAGCTGTCATCGACGATGCTTATATCCTGATTACCGATAAGAAGATCTCTGTCATCAGCGATCTGCTGCCCATTCTGGAGCAGCTGGTCCAGTCCGGCAAGAAGCTGGTCATCGTAGCCGAGGACGTTGAGGGCGAGGCTCTGAACACCCTGATCGTCAACCGTCTGCGCGGCACTCTGAACGTGGTGTGCGTCAAGGCTCCCGGCTTCGGCGACCGCCGAAAGGAGATGCTGGTGGATATCGCTACCCTCACCGGCGGCACCGTTATTTCTGAGGAAGTCGGTCTGGAACTGAAGGCTGCTGATATCTCCATGCTGGGCCGTGCCCGCCAGATCAAGGTCACCAAGGAGACCACCACCATCGTGGACGGTGCTGGTGATGCACAGGCCATCCGCGACCGTGTTGCGCAGATCCGCAGCCAGATGGCCAACACCACCAGCGAGGACGACAAGGAGAAGCTGCAGGAGCGCCTGGCCAAGCTGGCCGGCGGCGTGGCTGTCATCAAGGTCGGTGCTGCTACTGAGACCGAGATGAAGGAAAAGAAGCTGCGCATCGAGGATGCCCTGAATGCCACCCGTGCTGCCGTGGAAGAAGGTGTGGTTGCCGGCGGCGGCACCATCTTTGTCAACGCCATTCCCGCTGTCGAGGCCATTCTGGACACCGTCGAGGGCGATGAGAAGACCGGCGTGCGCATTGTTGCCAAGGCGCTGGAAGCTCCCATCCGTCAGATCGCTGCCAACGCAGGTCTGGATGGCTCCGTGATCCTGGAGAAGGTCCGCTCTGCTGGTACTGCCGGCTACGGCTTCGATGCCTACAAGGAAGAGTACTGCGATATGATCGCCTGCGGCATCATCGACCCCGCCAAGGTGACTCGCTCTGCTCTGGAGAACGCAGCCTCTGTTGCTTCCATGGTGCTGACCACCGAGTCTCTGGTTGCCGACAAGCCCGAGCCTCCCGCTCCCGCTGCTCCCGATATGGGCGGCATGGGCGGTATGTACTAAGATACAGACTCAAAGACCCGCAGGTTATTCCTGCGGGTCCTTTTAAAAACTACGGGGAAATGGGAAAAATTTTTGAAAAAAGCAAAAATTTTTGAAATTTCCATTGACAAAATAGATTACGTTTGCTATAGTAATCCGTGCCCGTTGTGGAAAAATGGCGGCGTAGCTCAGTTGGCTAGAGCATTCGGTTCATACCCGGAGTGTCACTGGTTCGAATCCAGTCGCCGCTACCAATTCCATGAAGTACCGTAAGGTGCTTCATGGAATTTCCAACTGGCCCGTTGGTCAAGTGGTTAAGACACCGCCCTTTCACGGCGGTAACACGAGTTCGAGTCTCGTACGGGTCACCAAATGGAGGCTTAGCTCAGCTGGTTAGAGCGCCTGCTTCACACGCAGGAGGTCACTGGTTCGAGTCCAGTAGTCTCCACCAAACCCTTGAAACTCTAAGAGTTTCAAGGGTTTTTCTTATTTTCTGAAAAACGAGTGACCTCCTGTTTTTTCGTCGGAATTCGGATGACTCAGGAGGTCACTTGTTCCTTTTCAACAGTTGCTATTTTCCCTTTTTTAGGGTACAATCCTTAGTGAAAAAACAACGGAGGAAGTAATCCATGAAAATCGCAGTTACTTTTGAAAACGGCCAAGTCTTCCAGCACTTCGGCCACACCGAAAACTTTAAACTGTACGAAGTCGAGGCTGGACAGGTTGTTTCCAGCGAAATCGTTGCTACCAATGGCAGTGGCCATGAGGCTCTGGCAGGCTTTCTGGCAGATCGTTCTGTGAACGTCCTGCTGTGCGGCGGTATTGGAGATGGTGCCCAGGCTGCACTCGCCAGCGCCGGCATCGAAATCTGTTCCGGTGCAGAGGGTGATGCAGACGCAGCAGTGAAGGCCTATCTGAATGGTGAGCTTGAATCCGCCGGAGTCAACTGTGACCATCACCACGATCATGGCGAGGAAGAGGGCTGCGGCGGTCATTGCGGTGGTGGCTGCGGCGGCTGCGGTGGCGGCTGCCACTCCGCACCTCGCATCGAGGGTCCTAATGTGGGCAAACGCTGCAAGACGCATTATCGCGGCACGCTGAATGACGGCACGGTATTTGACTCTTCCTATGAGCGCGGCGAACCGTTGGAGTTCATCTGTGGTATGGGTATGATGATCCGCGGCTATGATGCAGCCGTAGCCAATATGGAGGTTGGGCAGAGTGTCGACATTCATCTGCCCCCCGACGAGGCTTATGGTTATCCCGATCCCCGTGCCATCTTCACGGTAGAAATCAGCCAGCTGCCCGGCAGCGAGGATCTGAAAGTCGGCGAGAACGTTGTGCTGTATACCAGCGCCGGTCAGCCCATGCGGGTCAATGTGACCGCCCGTGATGACGCTACCATT
>JAZRCP010000131.1:0-17913 GCA_045659825.1 Dysosmobacter sp.
CGGCCACAGGCGGTTGCGCCGGTGCATACCGCACCCTATCCGGGGTTCCCCACCGATGCGCAGGCCATTTTGATGGCGGCGTTGCTGCGCAGCCGCGGTGCCACAGTATTTGAGGAAAACATTTTCACCAACCGCTACCGCCATGTGGATGAACTGGTCCGCATGGGGGCGGACATCCGTGTGTTCGGCCGCACGGCGGTTGTCACCGGAACGCCTGTGCTGCACGGCACGGCGGTCTGCAGTACTGACCTGCGGGGCGGCGCTGCCTTGTGCGTGGCCGGCCTGGGTGCGGAAGGGGAGACGGTGGTCTCCGGCATTGAACATATTGAACGGGGATACGCGGACATTGCGGCAGATCTGCGGTGTCTCGGCGCACATATTGTAAAGACTGAAGAAACACAGTAGGAGAAACACGATGGCAAAACGCAGAAATCTGAAGCGGCGTATGAGGGGAAGTTTTAACTTCCTCTATAAGCTGCTGTCCATGTTCCTGATCTGCGGCGCCATTATTGCAGCCATCACGCTGTTTTTCCGGGTGAAAACCATTGAGATATCCGGCCAGGAGCGATATACCGAGCAGGAGATCCGCGATGTGTGCGGCATCCAGATCGAAGACAATCTATTCCTGCTGAATAAGTACGAAGTGGCTGGCAGCATGATCGAGGCACTTCCTTATGTGGAGGAGATTCGGATCAACCGTAAACTGCCCTCCACCATCGTGATCGAGGTGCGGGAGTGTGAGGAACCACTCTCTTTGGTGCAGGATGGTTATACCTGGCTCATCAGCCCCATCGGCAAAATCGTGGACCGGGTGGCGGTGGAAGAGGCGGAGCATTACGCGTCCATTTCCGGCTGCCAGCTGCTGGCCCCCGCTGTGGGAACACAGATGGCCTTTGCCGCGGAGTATACAGACCGCCGGACAGCACTGCTGGATCTGATTGCATCGCTACGGCAAATGGAAATGATCGACCAGCTGGATGGCATCCGTCTGGATGACCGGGAGGTGCTCCGCATGGATTACGCGGGCCGCTTCACGGTGGAGATCCCCTATCAGGCGGATTTTGACTACAAGCTGCGTTTCCTGCGGGAGGCGCTGGCGCAGGATGCCATTCAGGATAATATGACAGGAACCTTTGATATGACCCGGGATGACGGGCGGGTCAATTTCATTCAAAACGTGCGCTGAAGCGGGAGAGATGGTGTGATCCTCTCCCGCTTTTTTTGTAAAATTACTGCGAAAAGGCAATGGACCTCTTGACCGAACGGATAAAGTGTCATACAATAAGTAGACAGAGAAAAACACAGGATATTGCGTCTATTTTCGCAATTTTCTTCTTTATTCCACAAAAGATAGCAGGAGGCACCCATATGGCATTTGGTTTGGAAACCGGTCCCGATACCGTTGTGAATATCAAAGTCATCGGCGTGGGCGGCGGCGGAAACAACGTCGTCAACCGCATGGTTCGTTCCGGCACCAAGGGCGTGGACTTTGTTGCTGTGAATACGGATAAGCAGGCACTGAACGTGTCCAGCGCTACATATAAGATCCAGATCGGCGAAAAGCTGACCCATGGTCAGGGTGCAGGTTCTGACCCCGAAGTGGGCCGCAAGAGCGCGGAGGAGAGCCGTAACCAGATCGCCAAGGCACTGGAGGATACCGACATGGTGTTCATCACTGCCGGTATGGGCGGCGGCACCGGCACTGGCGGCGCACCTATTGTGGCGGAGATCGCCAAGGAAATGGACATCCTGAGGGTGGCTGTAGTCACAAAGCCCTTCGGCTTTGAGGGCCGCCGCCGTATGCAGCAGGCCGAGGCCGGCATCAATGAGCTGAAGGATAAGGTCGATTCTCTGGTCATTATCCCCAATGAGCGTCTGAAGCACGCCACCGATCAGAAGATTACCTTTGCCAACGCATTTGTGATTGCCGATGATGTGCTGCGTCAGGCCGTGCAGTCCATCTCCGACCTGATCCGCGATACCGGCTTCATCAATCTGGACTTCGCAGACGTGACCGCCATTATGAAGAACGCCGGCATGGCCCACATGGGCGTTGGCCGCGCTGCCGGTAAGGGCAAGGCGGAAGAGGCTGCCCGCATGGCCATTTCCAGCCCCCTGCTGGAGACTTCCATCGAGGGTGCCAAGGGCGTCCTGATCAATGTCACCGGCTCCATGGATATCGGTTTGGAGGAAGTGGAGCAGGCCGCCTCTCTGGTGCAGCAGGCAGTTCATCCAGATGCCCTCACCATCTTCGGTGCCACCTTCGACGACTCTCTGGACGACGAAATTCGTGTTACTGTCATCGCCACCGGCTTCGATAAGGAGCCCGCTCCTCTGCCTAAGATGGCGGAGATCCCTGCTGCTCCCGCAGCTTCTGCAGCCGCACCGGCAGCACCTGCTGTTCCTGAACTGCTGCCCCTGCAAGAGGAGGACGTTCCCCATGCCGAGGACGTGAAGGAAGATGATTTCTTCGACGACATTTTTAAAATTTTTAACAAGCGCGACTAAGATCAAATTTCTGGAAGAGCCCGCAGGGATTTCCCTGCGGGCCCTTTTTTCTGCCGAAAAACGGGCAAAGACAGCGCTTTCCATGGATATGCTGGCGGATTTTGTCCCGCGTGCTTTTGACGATGACCGCAGATGATAAACGTGTCGGCTTTTGTCGGCAAATTTTGAAAAGGGAGTGATGTGTATTGTGTGAGTTTTCGCAAAACGTATCCCGTCTGCTGCGGTTCGGAACGGCGTGGGCGCTGGCGCTGCTGCTGTGTGCCGGAACAGGGCTGGCAGTGTCCGATTCCGGCCGGGCAGACACATCCCGCATGCTGATCCCTGTGGGGCACACGGTGGGTGTCAAACTGTTTGCGCGAGGCGTCCTTGTGGTGCGGCAGCCTGAGGGCGGCACACCGGCGAATGCCTGCGGCCTGCAGACCGGTGATGTGATTTTGCAGTGTGCTGAAACAGCGGTCACATCCACGGAGCAGTTCCAGACCCTGCTGCAAAAAAGCGGCGGAGCCGCCACGGAACTGGAGGTGCGGCGTGACGGCGGCAGTGTCACGCTCTGCGTGGAGCCGGAAGCCAACGAGCAGGGTGTCTATTGTATCGGTGCGTGGATCCGCGACAGCATGGCCGGCATCGGCACTATGACCTATTATGATCCCCAGACAGAGACCTTTGGCGCATTGGGCCATGGCATCACCGATGTGGATACCGCACTGTTGATGCCGTTTTCCAACGGCTCCGTTCTGCCGTCCACGGTCAAAGCAGTGAAACGGGGCGAAGCCGGCAGCGCCGGAGAACTGAGGGGTGCTTTTGATCTGACCCGGGATTTAGGCGCCCTGTATGCCAATACCACAGCGGGTGTCTTTGGTACAATGGAGGAAACCTGCCTTCCTGTACAGCCGTCTGCCGTCCCCACAGGCACGCCGACCGCGGGTAAAGCCACCATTCTTTCCAATGTGCGTGGAGATGAGGTGGAGACCTTTGATGTTGAAATTTTAAAAGTAATCTCCCATCCTGCCGATGAGCGGGAATTAGTGCTTTCGGTGACAGATCCGGACCTTATTGCCGCCACCGGCGGCATCGTGCAGGGCATGAGCGGCTCGCCGATTTTACAGGATGGCTGTATCGTCGGCGCTGTGACACATGTTTTATTGAACGATCCATGTAAAGGATATGGAATTTCCATCGAAACTATGCTGAATGCGGCGAAATAAAAAGCAAAAGCGTGGACCAATGTCCACGCTTCTGCTTTTATTGCCTCAAATCCGCCACTTTTTCATTCAGTTTTTTATAGATCCGCTCCCGGAACCAGATTTCTGTGGATGCCTCCACGGCCGCCTCCGGTGTGAACCATGCTACGCGGCTGTTCTCGTCCGGCTTGCAGCCCACTGCCTCGGCAGGGTCCGCTTCCAGCAAAAAGGTCACGTTCAGATGCAGGTGGGAAGGAATATAGACGCCGCGCTTCTCGTGTCCGCTCACCGGAAGAATTTCAACAGAAAAAATTTTATTTAAAACCGGACGCACCTCTATCAGGCCACTTTCCTCCTGTACTTCCCTCAGTGCAACCGCCAGCAGGTCTGTTTCTCCATCGGCGTGTCCGCCCAGCCAGGCCCAGGAGTCGTACAGATTGTGATAGGCCATTAAAACCTGCTTGCGGTCAGGGCTGACCACCCAGCCGGATGCCGTCAGATGGGCGGAGAGATTTTCCCGTCCGTACAGTTCCTCACTGCTTTGCAGGCGGCGCAGCAGTTCTGCACGGTCCCGTGCCTCCTGCGGATTACAGGGGGAAAACTCCCGTAGTTGTTGCATCAGATCCAAGTATCCTCACATCCTTTCGCTCCTTCGGCTGTTCGTATTTTATCACAGACAGTTCGGAAGGGAAAGCCCCAAATGCCTGCGCCACGGCGGTTTGACAATGTCCCGAAAAATTTGTCGAACGATTATTGGAAAAATTTTACATCAAAACTTGAAAAAGAGGGCGCATTATGATAATTTATAGAAAACGCGATTTGAAGAATCACGAATTCGTCGCAAATCCAAATTACAGGAAAAGGACGAGGGAAGCATGAGCAACAAGAAAACGGTTTTGCTGGCAGATGCCAACGAAGAATTCCGCACAATGCTGCGGGAGATGATAGAGAGAACGGAAGAATTCCAAATCGCGGGAATAACGGGAGATGGTGCGGAAGCTGCGCACCTGTTGGAAACACTTCATCCTGACCTTGCCGTCATGGATGTGCTGCTGCCGGGTATGGATGGCATCAGCATTCTGCGCCGCCTGCGCAGCCAGAATGCTTCCATGCCGAAGATCATTTTGATGTCTGCTTTCTGTACCGATCAGGTGGTGGGCGAGGCCATCAGCTTAGGTGTCAGCTACTTCCTGCCCAAGCCCTTCCAGCCGGACGCGCTGCTGGACCGGATGCAGAGCGTGTTTGGTCAGGAGATTACCACGGAGGACCGTGCCGTGGCGCTGAAAAATCTGGTTACTGCCGTTATCCATGAAATCGGCGTGCCTGCCCACATCAAGGGCTACCAGTACCTGCGGGAGGCCATTTGCATCGCTGTGAATGACATGGAGGTCATCAACGCTGTCACCAAGGTGCTGTATCCTGCGGTCGCCAAGCGCTTTAATACCACACCGTCCCGTGTGGAGCGGGCCATCCGCCACGCGATCGAGGTGGCATGGGACCGGGGTGACTTGGAGACCCTGCAAAAGTATTTCGGGTACACAGTCAGCAATACGAAGGGAAAGCCCACGAACAGCGAATTTGTGGCGATGATCGCAGACCGCCTGACGCTGGAAATGAAAAACGGCAGGGGTATTCCCATGTAACCATGTGAAAAGGAAAAGGAGAGGCATTGCCTCTCCTTTTTTCATTGTGCGTTTTTCAGCGCTTCCGCAGCCGCTGTGATGATGTCCTCTGTGAGGGCCCACTCGCTGCCGGAGAAGTGGATCTCTGCAATGCGGTCCGGCCAGCAGATCAGGAACTGATTGTAAGGTTCGCCGCTGCTGTGCCGCTGATAGACTTCTGCTGCGCCCCACGGAGCACTGTCCACGCTGCAGTATTCATCCCAGTATTCTTCCGGGATTTTCTCGTTGTCCCGTTCCAGCCAGTCGATGTAGTCTTGCTTGCATAACTCGTAAAGGAACGGTGTCTTGACGATCACGATCTCATATTCCAGATGGGGGAGATCCTCACCGCCTACGCGGGAGCGCTGTCTGGCATCCAGATGGGTCAGCAGGAAGGATTCATTGCGATCCAACTGGGTAGACCAGTGTTCATAATCAACGGGCACCAGTTCCTGCACGGTCAGCGGAAGCTCGTCATGATATTCCCGGAAGGAGATTCCATTGACTTCATAAGTGCTGTATTCCGGTACATCGTCAAAGATGCTGCCGTTGCTCCGGAATCCCACGGTGAAAATACCTGCAAACATGGCGGCTACTAATACAATAATCACGCCAAAGGTCACCAGCAGATTTACCCACGGTTTGGCTTGCAGCTTTTGCAGGCCTTTTCGTACCAGATTGGCCACATAGAACAGCAGACCGTAACCGATCAACATACAGACCGCGGTGATGGCCGTCCTGCGGGAGAATTGCAGGGAGGCCCCCAGTGTAGCGACCAACTGCGCGCCCACAAGGATCAGGAACAGAATGTTCAACACCCGCGCGCTGCCCAGTTCCGGCAGCGGTTCACCGCTTTCCAGTGCTGCGCAGCAGCGCTTGCGCCAACGGTAATAACGGATCAGCTCAATGGCGGATAGAAAAAGCAGGGGGATAAAGCTGCATGTGGCACTGAGATGAATGGGGGTAGAGAGCCGATCAATGGGATTTTCCAGCACCTGCGAGAGGAGCAAACCGCTTTCCAGCAAACTCATAGCCAGCACAATCCAATAACTGCGTACGGTGCTCTTTTTCATGGAACGGTGAATGGTTTCAAAGTCCGCGTGAGGGTCTGTTTCAATGGGCGTGGCGTTGGGGTCCTCATTGTAAAAAACCTGTACCTGCGCGTTGTCTGCCGCCAGCACCCAGCCGGCCTCGGCACAGAGTTCCCGGAAAATTTCCAGTCCCTCAACAGGCGCGGGTGCAAACTGGGAGGCCTTGGGGAAGTAAGTGATGGAAAAGCGCAGCTGTTGGGGCTCCGTACGGCGGTATTTCCAGTAAAACCCGTTCATGGTTTCCACCAGCCAGCCTTTTTCGGCCATTTCCTCCAGATGGCGGACAACGCCGCTTCGGTCGTAGAAGGAGTAGAGGGGCATGATTTCCAGTTTTGTTTTCTTCATGGGGTGTCACCCTCCTTTGCGGTACATGCTTCATAGTCCTCTGTCAGCGTCAGCAGACGGCGGTATTCGTTTTCCAGTGCCTTGCGGCCTGCCGCGGTGATCAGGTAGCTGCGTTTCCGGCCTTCCACTTTCGTTCCGGCGATCCAGCCCTCTTCCAAAAAGCTCTCCAGCAGATTGTAGAGGGTTCCGGGGCCGACACTGACCCGTCCGTTTGTCAGTTGGTTGACCTGTGCCATAATGTCCGTGCCGCAGCATTCCTGCTGCAGGCACAGTAGAATGTAAAACATCTGCTCCGTCAGGGTTTGGAATTTTTCCCGTGCCACGGCGCCGACACCTCCTTATTATCGAATATCGTTATTTCTGATTACAGTATAATATCGAATATCGACAATGTCAATGGGGTTTGCACAGTCTTGCCTTTTTTTCTGTTTTGTGGTATCCTGCGAAGGAATCAGAAAACAGTCAAAGGAGAAAAGAAATATGATGTATCGGTTCCGCCCTCGCGGCGTGTGTTCTCAGGAAATGCTGGTGGAAGTGGATGAGCAGGGCGTCGTGCAGAGCATGCAGGTCTACGGCGGCTGCAGCGGCAATCTGCAGGGCATCAGCGCTCTGGTAAAGGGAATGCCTGTGCAGGAAGTGGTGCAGCGGCTGAAGGGAATCCGCTGCGGCTTCAAGGACACCTCCTGTCCCGACCAGCTGGCCCGCAATCTGGAACGAGCTCTGGGACAGAAGTAAAGGTGTAAAAAGGAAAAGGAAAAGGAGAGGCGATGCCTCTCCTTTTTGTTTTGGTTACAGTTCCAATTTTTTCAGTGCTTGCGACAGGATCTCTCCGTGGTCGAAGGCCAGCTCGTGCAAAGGAACGCTTTCGCCTCTGACCCGCAGCATCGTCTGCCCATCCGTTTTTTCCACATCGCACCACAGCGCGTCAGCGGCGTCATCACCAGCCTGTACGTTCAGGGTATCCGTATCCACCACAGCGGCAAAGGAGGCCGATACGACCCAGCCTCGCGGGTCCCGTTCCGGCCTGCTGAAAACGCTCACCAGTTCCATGGAAAGGCCCTGCACGCCGGTTTCCTCTTCCAGTTCCCGTGCTGCGGTGACCTCCACCGGCTCGTTTTCATTGGCAAAGCCGCCGGGCAACGCCAGCTTTCCGATAAAGGGATGGCCGCCCCGCTCCACCAGCAGGACTTTCAGTGTATTCTCCTTGCGGGAAAACACAACGATATCTGCCGTCAAGGCGGGCTTGGGATAGTTTCTGCTCTTGTATCGGGCAATGGCCTCGGCCTCGGTCAGGCCACGCGTGTCCCGTTTTTCTTCCATGCGGATATCTCCTTAATTTGGTTTTCCCTGTAATACACCTGTTTTTACAAAAGGGAAAGCAGGCTGGCTTTAGCGGTACACAGATATTCCGTGCTACTTTGCACTCACTTTTCGTAGTGTTTCATGATGATGTGGTTACCGCAGTCGCCGTAACCGGCAGCCTCCACTTCGCGGGCAATGTCCAGGGCCTGCTGTAATACGTTCAGCGAAAGGCTGCTCTTTTCCGCCTCGTCGGCAGCCAGACCCAGATCCTTGACAAAGTGCTTCAGGAAGAAGCCGGGGTCGTAGTTGCCTGAGAGGATGCGGGGCGCGTATACATCCAACTGCTTGCTGCCTGCCGCGCCGGTGGAGAGGGAGTTCAGCATCACCTGTAGATCAAGTCCCTTTGCCTGCCCGTAACGCAGTGCTTCGCACACACCGGCCAGATTGGTGGCGACCATGATCTGGTTGGCCATTTTTGCGTGCTGGCCGCAGCCTGCGCTGCCCTGATAGTTGATGTTGGTGCCCATGGCCTGAAACAGGGGGACGCAGGCATCAAAGTCTGCCTTGTCACCGCCCACGAGGATGGACAGCGTGCCGTTGCGAGCGCCTACGTCGCCGCCGGTCACCGGAGCGTCCACCATGTGGAAGCCCTTTTCCATGCCGGCGTCGTACAGCCGCTCGGAGAGGGAGGGACTGGTGGTGGTCATGTCGATTAGATAAGCGCCTGCCTCTGCGGAATCGAAAATGGCGCCGGGCGTGAAATAGACTTCCTCCACATCTTTGGGAAAGCCCACCATGGTGATGACGGCATCACAGCCTTTGACGCACTCTGCGATGGTGGCGCAGAAGGTAGCACCGTCTGCGATGACATCCTCCACCTTTTCACGGCTGCGGGCAAAAATCTGCACGGTGAAGCCTGCCTTCAGCAGGTTGCGCACCATGGATTTGCCCATGACGCCCACACCGATAAATCCAATCGTTTTCATGTCAGGCCTCCTGTTTCTCTGCAATTAGTTGACGTAACATATTTTTCGTAAACTTGCTGAGCCGCTCCTCAATGCCGGGCAACACAATGGCGGTGCCGGCGTCATTGGCCGTTTCCAGTATGCAAAAGTTGGAAGGCAGCCAGAATCCCTTGTTCATGTTCAGGGCGGAGACCACCTGACTGGCCACAATGTCGCCGCCGGAGTAGCCAGAGACCACCATGGCGAACACGGCCTTGTCCGTAAAGGCGGCTGTGCGGTACAGGGCGGTGAGACGGTTGATGGCGGCGGTCAGATTGGCAGAGAGAGCGTCGTTATAGTTGGGGCAGAGGAGAACGACCGCATCTGCTTCGCGGATGGCGGGATAGACCTCCTGTACCATCACGCCGCCGTAAAAGCACTCGCCCTGTTCTCCGAAGTGGAGGCACATGGTATAGGGACAGCCGCCGCAGTCCTCCAGAGTGCCGTTGCGCAGTCCCACTTCGCGGATGTCGCAGTATGGCTCCAGGCCGTCCCGTACGCGGCTCCATAGAGCCAGCGTGTTGGAGGTGCGGTGGCTGGATGCGTGCAGTACCAACACTTTGGGACGTTCTGACTGGTCCGGCTCGAAGCGCAGGATACGGTCGACAAGGTCAAGGGAGGCCAGTTTATAGGCCTTTTCCAGTGAGCACTCTGCATTTTTGGCCTGCACAGTGAAGTTGCGCAGGTCGCCGGTTGCCTCCACCAGTGGCCGGCCCGGGAAGGTGCAGCCGGCAAGGTTAGCCGCCAGCACGATCTCCCGCCCCGCGGCTTTGGTATAGAGGTCGCCCTCACCGTCCACCAGCACGCCGCCCACGCTGCCGGAAAGGCAATCGGGGTGGGTGCGCAGGAAGGAGAGCAGGTCACAAAGGCCGTGGCTTGCGCTACCTGCATCCAACGAGATCACAAACAGAATCCGTGCATCGTGCAGAGGCTCGGTTAGCGCAGTCAGAAGCTGCGTGGGTGCGGCCTGTTGAATGCGTTCTACCATGGCCTGACAGCGGGGAGACAGTACCTCACCCGCGCAGAGGATCGTCAGCATATGATCATCTCCTTATGTGATGGCGGTCAGCTCCGCCTCAGTTTCCCGCAGACGGGCGAACAGGTCGTTCGGTAGGGCAAGGGACTCCGTTTCCACGCCGTAGGGGGTGAAGCGGTTTCTCACGCCGAACCACACCCCGCCAAGGCACACGCTGCTGCAGTGCCAGCCGCCCCGCAGCGTCAGCAGCAGCTGCATGGCCCCGGAGGACACGGCAGGCGCCACATAGGGCTTGAAGCCCAGTTCCCGCACGCGGAGATTGGCGGTTTCCACCAGCTCTGTCAGCTCGCGGGAGAGGGCATCGTCATAGTGTTCGATGGAGTTTGCGATGACCAATCCCCGTCCGTGGGGGCCGAAGGCGCGGCCTTCAGTGAGGAAGGAGGCAAAGCGGTCATCCTGCTTGGCAAAGTAGGCCGCGCGGGCATTCATCACGCCGAGGCCGAAGCCCTGCACCTGCTCGGGTAGAAGGCCCAGACCGTCGTATTCTCCCGCTTCGTTGGCGTTGGAGGCCAGCCATGCCGCCCTGCACAGGGGGTCGACAGGATCGGAGAGCACCATAAACAAGCCGCCGAAGTTTGTGTTTCGTGCCTGTTTTGCAAACCGCTCCACCAGCGGGCGGTTGGCGTCGAACTGGGCCATGCGCACATCGCGAATTTGGCTGCCTACCGGCGGGATGGCCTTTGTGGCGGCGAAGATGAAAACATCGCAGTCAAAGAGATTTTCGCTGGAAACGGCTTCCACCTCCGGCAGGGCATCGTAATCCCACGGCCAAGCCATCTGGCCCGTTTCGGTGACCCAGCGGGCCACCGTGTTTTCGTTCAGGTCGCAGATACGGATGGTGGAAATGCAGTCGCCGCCCAGCAGTTTCAGCGCCGTCAGCAGTGTGCCCCCCACATCGCCCACCGCCAGCAGATGTACCCGCTTTTTTTCGCGGTTTGGCGTGATAAAGGAAAGGGCGTCCTGCCAGCGGGGATGGCCCATGTCCACGGCGGTCAATGTGCCGTTCTCGATGGCGGCGGCAACATCCGGGGGCAGATCAGGCGCGTCAGAGGGAATGCGGCGGCTGTCCAGCCAGTCCACTGTTTCACCTGTAGCGGTCAGCTGCCGCACGTCTGTTACGCGAAAGGCAGCGCGGCAAATCCCGCTGCGCTGCAGCAGAAAAAGCTCCGGCTGCGCCGGTTCAGTCTGCGGAAACGGTAGTTGCGGCAGAAAGGATGCGGCAATGCGTCCGTTCAGGGAATAGTAATACATGGGGTATCCTTTCCGAAACCTGAGGCGCAGGTGCGCATTGGCGCATCTTCGCCGGATTTCCATAAAATGCGGCAAGTTTCCGCCTGTAGTACGGAAATACTATCGGCGGAGGTGAGAGCATGGAGCATGCGTTCCCGGAATATCTGTGTCTGACGGACCTGCTGGATCAGGACCTGTCAGCCTATGAGTATTTTCAGACGCTGCCGCCCGATCTGCAGACGAAGCTGCGGCGGGAGGATGAAATCCGTTCTTTCGGGGAACTGCAGTCCCGCGTTGCGGAAGGCTGACGGTGCAAAAAGCAGGCGCGGGCGGGAAAACTGCCCGCGTCGTGCGTAAGGTCATGTCAGAAATTCCGGCCCGAAGCCGTGGGGCAGAAGCTGGTCAAGGGTAAAGACCTTTTCTTCACCGTTACCGTTGAGACAAATGATCTCCAAATCGGTGGAAAACTCCCGCATTACCTGACGGCACATGCCGCAGGGGACACAGAAATCATGGCTCTTTCCGGCAATCACGATGCGGCGGAAACGGGCGTGGCCCTCGGACACGGCGTGGAAGATGGCGTTGCGCTCGGCACAGATGCCGGCGGGATAGGCCGCGTTTTCCACATTACAGCCGGTGAAAACGGTGCCGTCCTCACATTCCAGTGCGGCTCCTACCGGGAAGTGGGAGTAGGGACAGTATGCCTTTTTTAGCATGGATTGGGCGGCGGATTTTAGTTCGTCGCGGGTCATGGAAAAACCTCCTTGGGAAAGGATGGACGTTGCGTTACTTTTTGGGGAAATTCCGCTGAAGCAGAGGCATTTCCTCCGGCTTCACCTATTCTTCGAGGTAACCGCAGCTGCGGCAGACATAGTGGGTGGTGTAAACGGTGCCGGAGGAACGGCCCTCCACGGGACGGATATTGTTGGTGTTGGAATGAAGGGCAGGATGTACATCGTTGCTGCCGCATTTGGGACAGATACCCGATCTCATAAACATGCCTCCTCATTTTTTCGTTTACTGTGCGGGCACTTCGGCTGGAAGGGCCTCTGCACTCTTTGGCGTCCACCGTACTTCCCGCTCCGGACGAACGTCCAGATCGATAATATCCCGCGCATCGTAGAACTGGCTGTACCACTCCAGTACCTTGTCGCTGCCCCGCAGCGTGGTGCCGTCGGGGTGGAGCCGGTCGCAGATGACGGCGCAGGTGTCGGATTTGATCTTGCTGTAGGACTGGATGCCCACGGAGCAGAAGATGCGGAAGCCGTGGTCCACCATCCACTGCATGGCGGGACCGGTCTGTTTCACATCGTCGCCGTCCAGACGGCCGCCGAAGGGATAGAAGAGGGTGTCCACCTCGCCCACCAGACTGCCCACTTCATCGAACCAGCGCTGCATATCGGCGGTGACGGTTTCATAGGTACGGGAATTCAGGCTGATATGGCCCCAGGTGTGGCTGCCAAAGGTCCAGCCGGTGCGTTTTAATTCTTCCACGATAGGCTTCACAGCCTCGATTTCCTTCTGCCGCTCGGCCTCCCGCTCTGCCGTCCAGTTTTCGCTGCCGGTCTGGGTGCGGTAGCCGAGAATGCCCTCGTAGCCGGTGATGGAGAGACAGCCCTTGGCGCCAAAGGGGGAGAAGTCGGGGTGTTCCTCTACAAACTTATCGAGAATGGTAATGGCGTCCAGATCGCGGCTGACTACCTCGTTTCCCTGCGGGTCGAGACCCCAGCTCCACAGCTTGCCGTCCTCACCGAAGACAAGTCTGTAGGTGAAGCCGTCACCCAGCGTGTAGAGGTTGTAGTTCACATCGTCGTAGGAGATGATGAGGGGTTTCTTCCCTTCGGGGAGGTACAGGGTGTTTTTCACCATGCGGGGCGTGCCATCCTCGGCAGTGCCTTCGCTCCAGCAATCCGAGATATTCACCAGTACAAAGCCTTTTTCGTACACACTTTGCAGGATTTTGTTGTACTCGTCCACGGTGACCATCCAGTCGTCGTAGCCATCTGACATGTGGTCTCCGTCAAAGGCCTGTTCGGGATAGGCGATAACGGGATGGAAAAACAAATGCTCCACCACGCCGTTGTATGCCACATAGGTGACGCCGTCGCGTCTGCCGCCGGGGGGCTCCGCGGTGGGATCGTAGATGTGATAGGGCTCCGGCTCCAGAGCAGGTTTGGGCTCGGGTTCTGGTTCGGGCACATCTTCTTTGGCAACGGACTCTGTGTTGACTGGCGCGGGAGACTCTTCCGCAGGTTGTTGTTCACCGCCGCAGCCGACAAGGGAAAGCAGAAGGATCAGGGTAAGCAGCAAGGCAACCAAACGGCGCATGATAACGTCTCCTTTTGTCGAAATTTCTGTATGCTTTCAGTATAGCGGATTTCAAAAAGAAAGCAAACAACAAAAGGTGACAAAAAGAAACGGACAGCCTGTAAAAGAGGCTGTCCGAAGGGAATTGCGGTTCAGAAAAGCAGCTTTTCAAAGCACCGGCAGTTGTCGGCACCGGCGGGACTGCCGTAATATTCGATCTCCCGATAGCCGAGAGAGAGGTACAGCGCCTCGGAATCCGCCGTGGTGCGGGCAGTCTCCAGTACGATACGGCGCTTTCTCGCCGTGGTGATGTCGGCTTCCAGCGCGGTGATGATGCGAGAGGCTGCACCCTTGCGGCGGTGCTGCGGCAGAACGTAAATGCGCTTGATCTCCGCTGTGTCTGCATCCACGTCTTTCCAGCAGCCGCAGGCAATGGCTTCCCCGTCCTCATAGGCCACTACGCGGGCGGCAAACAGATGGGGCAGATTGAACGGCGCATAGCGCAGATGGACATCGCCCACCAGTTCGATATAATAGGCATCCAGTTTTTCTGTCAGTGCGGAAAAATCGTGGTTTTCCGGCGGGACAAAGCGCAAGACCATGGCAGATGCTCCCTTCCTGTTGTCAGGAACAGGATACCATACATTTGCTGCCGCGGCAATGCTTAGCGCTTATCGCCTGCCTTGAAGATCAGCGCCATCAGTACGCCGAATACCACCGCCGCCGTGATGCCGCCTGCCGTGGCGGTGAGTCCGCCGGTCAGTACGCCCAGCCAGCCCTTTTCCGCTACCGCCTTTTCCACGCCCTTGGCAAGGGCGTACCCGAAGCCGGTCAGGGGGACGGTAGCACCTGCACCGCCCCAGTCGGCAATGGGCTGATAGAGGCCGATGGCGCTGAGCAGTACGCCCGCTACCACATAGCCTGTCAGGATACGGGCAGGGGTCAGCTTCGTTTTGTCAATGAGAATTTGTCCAATGGCGCACAGAATGCCGCCGCAGAGAAAGGCTTTGAGAAATTCCATGATTGTTTCCTCACTTTTTCCTGGAAATACACACAGCGTGGCAGATGCCGGGGACGGATTCACCCTGAAAGCTGGAGGTGGGGGAGAGCAATGCACCGGTGGGGGCAAAGAGAATTTTTTGCCAGGTGCCCCGCTGCAATTCCGTCAGCAGATAGCCGTTCAGCACGGAGGCGCTGCAGCCGCAGCCGGAGGCACCTGCGTGCATGTCCTGCTGCTTGCGGTCGTAGAGCAGCAGCCCGCAGTCCTGAAAGTGCTCGCCCATGTCAATGCCGTCCCGTTCAAAGAAGTCACGTACGATGGCGTGGCCCAGTTCGCCCAAATCGCCGGTGATAACAAGATCGTAATCCTGCGGTTTTGTCTCTGTGTCGCGAAAGAAGGCTGCAAGGGTGTCGTAGGCGGCAGGGGCCATGGCGGCGCCCATGTTGTTGCCGTCCTTGATGCCCTTGTCCACGATCTTGCCGCAGGTCACATGGGTGATATAGGGGCCGTTGCCCTCCGAGGCAAGGATGGTGCAGCCGGAGGCCGTGGCAGTCCACTGGGCCGTGGGGGGACGCTGACTACCATAGGGAACCGGCATACGGTACTGTCGCTCGGCGGTGCAGAAGTGGGAGGAGGTCATGGCGGCGCAGCGTTTTGCAAAGCCGCCGTCGATGATCATGGCAGCCAGCGACAGACTTTCGCCCATGGTGGAGCAGGCGCCGTACAGGCCATAGAAGGGGATATGGAAATCCCGCAGGCCGAAGGAGGAGCCAATGCACTGGTTTAACAGGTCTCCGGCAAAGATATAGTCCAGATCCTTCGGCTTCAGCCGAGCCTTGTCCAATGCCCGCTGCAGCACGGTTTTCTGCATGGTGGACTCCGCCTTCTCCCATGTCTTTTCACCGAAGAAGGAGTCCTCGTTCCACTCGTCAAAGTAACTGCCCAGCGGCCCCTCGTGTTCAAATTTTCCGCCGATGTTGGCAAAGGAGATCACGGAGGGGGGATGGGCAAGGGCGATGGTGCGCTGCCCGATGCGTTTGGTGTTCATAAAGGCCACCTCGTTTGATGAATTTTCCATAGGTTGGCCCTGAAAGAGAAAAATATGCACCCCCAGAAAGGGGTGCAGAAAACTACTCATTTTCAGCAGAGAAAACAGGCAGTACGGAAAGCACAGGTTCCTTGCTTTCTAAATACAGCCGTTCGCATTCCTGTTGTGCTTCAATTAAAATTCGGATGGATTTTTCCGTTTCCCGCATGAGATGCAGATACATTTCTTTGTAGTCCGGCATATACGCTCACCTCGCCTGCATTATAGCCGAATATTCGGCATTATTCAAGTCGTTTTTTCGGATATGCTAAACACAAGGGCAGGTGAGGATATGATTACGTTTGATCCGTTTTGGGAAACTCTGAAACGAAAACAAATTTCCCAGTACACGCTCATTGAAGAGTATGGCGTTAGTACGGGAACACTGGATGCACTTCGGAAAAATCGAAGCATTACCCTGAATACATTAAATGATTTCTGCAATATCCTGCACTGCGATATCACAGACATCATCCAATACACTCCGGATAATGAATAACACGGAACAGCCGATAGGAGGCAGTTCCGTGTTATGTTTTTTATTCAGTTTCGTACACAAACGGCGTGCCGCAAGAGTAGCAGCTGCTGCGATTGCCTTTCTGCTTTCTGCCGCAGCGGGGACACTCAATGGGCTCCTCCGTGCGGGCGGGGAAAGTGACCGGCTCGCCGCGGCTTTTTCCGTTTACCTGCGGGATTTCTTCGGGGGTGGGAGGAACGATGCCGTGAGAGGCCAGCAGGGTTTCCAGCCCCAGAATGTGATGCTCTAATTTTTCAATTTTTCGCTCCAGACGGTCGATGCGGTGTTCCAGGGAGTTTGTTTTGGAAGCCTGTGCGTTGACGGCGTCATGCGCCCTGTTGTGCATATACCACTCCGGATAAATCAGATGTTCATACCATTCCCATGCCATGCAATCACCCTCCCTTTTGCCTGATTATACCAAAACACAGCGGGACGGACAAGCTGTTTCCCACTGTGTTTACAATTTGTTCAGGTATAAGACCGCTCTACGTTGACCACGGCAAAGTAGTTGCCGTCCAGTGTGCGGACGATGGTTTTAATTTTTTCTTCCACCTCTTCATCACTGAGGCGGAAACCAAAGGGCACCACGGCGTCGAAGATGACGTTGGTGTGGGTGGGGCCGGTGACCATGCGGAAGTCGTGAATGTTGATGGCCTCGTCAATGCAGTGGATCAGGGCGGCTACTTTTTGCCGGGTATCGGCAGTCAGGGAATCATCCACCGCCAGCGGGTCCATATGAATGACGGCGTGACAGCCCAGAGTCTCCTGCAGCTCTTTTTCGATGTGGTCAATGGAATCGTGAATGGTCAGGATGTCGCCAGTGGCGGAGACCTCCGCGTGGAGGGAGATCATGCAGCGGCCGGGGCCGTAGTCGTGGACGATCAAGTCATGGATGCCCTCAATGCCGGAGTGCTTCATCACAATGTCCCGGATGTCGGCCACAAATTCCGGTGTAGGCGGTGTGCCCAGCAGAGGATCAATGGTCTCCTTGGCGGCCTTGATGCCGGAGATGAAGATGAACACCGCCACGGCGATACCGGCCCAACCGTCGATCTGGAGAGAGGTGAACCGGCTGATCAGCGTGGCTGCCAGAACGGCAGCGGTGGAGACGGTGTCGCTGAGAGAGTCGGCGGCAGTGGCCAGCATGGCGGAGGAGTTGATCTTCCTGCCGATGCGGCGGTTGTAGAAGGACATGTACAGCTTCACAAGAATGGATGCGCAAAGAATGAGAATCACTACGGCGCCGGATTCCACCGGTTCGGGGTGCAAGATTTTGGATATGGAGGATTTTGCCAGCTCAAAGCCCATCAGCAGGATCAGCATGGCGACCACCAGACCGGACAGATACTCAATGCGTCCGTGGCCGAAGGGGTGGTCAGAATCCGGCTTCTGGCCTGCCAGCTGGAAGCCCAGCAGCGTGACAAAAGAGCTGCCTGCGTCGGAGAGGTTGTTGAAGGCGTCGGCGGTGATGGCAATGGAGCCGGAGAGAAGACCAGCGAAGAACTTCAGGGCAAACAGCAACACGTTCAGAACAATGCCCACTGCGCCGCAAAGCACCCCGTAGGCCTTGCGGACGCTCGTTTCATTGCCGTTTTCGGATTTGATCAGCCATTTTGCAAGAAGAGAGATCATGGGGGTGGT
>JAZRCP010000132.1:0-8348 GCA_045659825.1 Dysosmobacter sp.
CGTCGAGTATGAGACCGAGGCTCGTCACTATGCTCACGTTGACTGCCCGGGCCACGCTGACTATATCAAGAACATGATCACCGGTGCTGCTCAGATGGACGGCGCTATCCTGGTTATCGCTTCTACCGACGGCCCCATGGCTCAGACCAAGGAGCACATCCTGCTGGCCCGTCAGGTGGGCGTGCCCGCAATGGTCGTCTTCATGAACAAGGCTGACCTGGTTGACGACGAAGAGCTGCTGGAGCTGGTTGAGATGGAGATCCGCGAGACTCTGTCCAGCTACGAGTTCCCCGGCGATGACATCCCCGTCATCAAGGGTTCCGCTCTGAACGCCCTGATCTCCGAGTCTTCCGACACCTCCGCTCCCGAGTATGCTTGCATCCAGGAGCTGATGGACGCTGTTGACTCCTATATCCCCACTCCCGACCGTAAGGCTGACATGCCCTTCCTGATGCCCGTCGAGGACGTCTTCACCATCTCTGGTCGTGGTACCGTCGCTACCGGCCGTGTTGAGCGTGGCCAGCTGAACCTGGGCGACAAGGTCCAGATCGTCGGTCTGTCCGAGGAGTCCAAGGAGACCACCATCACCGGTATCGAAATGTTCCACAAGCTGCTGGGCTACGCTGAAGCTGGCGACAACATCGGCGCCCTGCTGCGTGGTATCGAGCGTACCGGCATCGAGCGTGGCCAGGTTCTGTGCAAGCCCGGCACCATTAAGCCCCTGACCAAGTTCGTGGGCCAGGTTTACGTCCTGTCCAAGGAAGAAGGCGGCCGTCACACTCCCTTCTTCAACAACTATCGTCCTCAGTTCTACTTCCGTACTACCGACGTTACCGGCGTCATCACTCTGCCCCCAGGCACCGAGGTGGGCGTGCCCGGCGGTAACGTTGAGGTGCACGGTGTGCAGGTCACCCCCATCGCTATCGAGAAGGGTCTGCGTTTCGCTATCCGCGAGGGCGGCCGTACCGTCGGTTCCGGCGCTGTTATCGAGTGCGAATAATTTTTACGGATGAAAGGACTGCTGCTTTTGCAGCAGTCCTTTTTCTTGTAAAGCGTCCGGTGCGGCCGCCCCGGCCCCCGCACAGCGGGGCGATCCGCAGGATCGTTTTTTAAATTGCCCGTAGGGCACCCGTTCGGGAACCCGAACGGGAATCGGCCGTATCGTCGGTTCGCTGCTGTTATCGAGTACGAATAATTTTCACAGATAAAAGGACTGCTGCTTTTGCAGCAGTCCTTTTTTTTGCTTTCAGGATACAGCGGTGTTTTGTGGATATTCCAGCGTCTGCTGAAAACCATCGGAACCGGCGCAGAAGATGTCTCCCGCCACGGGAAGCGCTTCGCATATGTATAGATTCATCTGCACGCCGTCTGCTTTTCCGGGATAGTTGGTAACTGCATAGGTGTAGCGGGAGATTTGTTTTCCACAGCAGGCAGAAAGATCGAAACCCTGTGAAAGCTGCAGTTCGTTATAGGTCAGATAAGGTTCTTCCAAGGTTTCCGGCAGTAAAAATTGCAGCGTTTCCAGTGGCTCCGGCTCTACCTGCCAGCCCAGCGATTCTATGTAAGCGACCCGCTGGCTGTTGTCCGTCAGTTGGGGTGGGACAGTATCCTTCTCACTCTGCCGGCCTGCCAGCAGAATGAGCAAAACCATCACGACACCCATGAAAAGGACGCTGAGCACGGCTTTCTTACGGGAAAATTTGGCGGTCCAAATGAGCATATCGATCCCTCCTGCTTGTTCCTATTCATTTTTCCACGGAAATATGATAAAATGTGGGCGAAAGAAAAAGGGGGGCTTGGCATGCAGCGGTTGGATAAGATCATTGCCTCAACGGGAAAGTGGTCCCGCCGGGAAGTGAAGAATCTGGTGAAGCAGGGGAAGGTACTGGTTGATGGCCTGCCTGCCCGTTCAGCAGAGGAAAAGGCAGACCCGGAACAGACAGAGATTGTGGTGAACGGCGAACGGCTGATCTGGCGGCAGTATACATGGGTCATGCTGAACAAGCCGGCGGGTTATCTCTCGGCAACAGAGGATGGCCGGGGAGCCACCGTGCTGGATCTGCTGCCGCAGGAACTGCAGCGGCAGGGCCTGTTTCCCGTAGGACGACTGGATAAGGATACCGAGGGCCTGTTGCTTTTAACCAATGAGGGCGGTCTTGCCCACGACCTGCTGTCCCCCCGCCACCATGTGGATAAGGTGTACTATGCTCGGGTGGATGGCTGCCTGACAGAGGCGGACTGCAAAGCCTTTGAGGCGGGCATGACGCTGGATGATGGACTGGTGTGCCAGCCTGCAGGACTGGAAATTTTGACAGCCGGAGAAGTCAGTGAAGCCCATGTGACGCTGCGGGAGGGGAAGTTCCATCAGGTGAAGCGGATGCTGGCCTATCGCGGCAAACCGGTATTGTATCTGGAGCGGGTCCGCATGGGGCCGCTGCCGCTGGACTCGTCACTTTCACGAGGTGAATTCCGCTTTTTGACGGAAGAAGAAGTAGAACAGCTGCGGAACGCCTGACGAAGCACACGAAAAGACCGAAACTTGAACAAAAATGATGTAAGGTTTTTGGTGAAAAAAGAAAAAACATCTTGCATTTTGTCGAAAATGCCGATATAATGTTGTCGCTGACAGATTGCACAAAGGTTTTGCGTGTTGTGGTATAGAATGAGGAGGACGACCATGTCTGGTAGAATTTTTCAAAATGTAGTTTTGCAGCTGAAAGAGAATACAGACCGTACCATCGGTGTGCTCGATGGGGAAGGCATTGTCATCGCCTGTAGTGAGTTGTCCATGATTGGCCAGCGCTGGGCAGAATATGCTCCGATCATCAACCATGCCGCAGGCAGCATGATCTCATCTGACGGAAAGACCTTCAAGGCGCTGAACGGTTGGGGCGCCCAGTTTGACTATGCGGTGTTTGCCTTCGGTGATAACGAGGTCAGCAAGACCGTTTGTGCCATGGCAACCGTATCTTTGAATGCCGCCAAAGCTTACTATGAGGAAAAGCATGACCGCGGCTCCTTTATTAAGGACATTATCTCCGACAACATTATGCTGGGCGATATCTACATGCGCGCCAAGGAACTGCGCGTGACGGCGGATGTTCCCCGCGGTGTGTTTGTGGTGCGCTCTTTAAAGAAGGGTGAGTCTGTTCCTACGGACGTGGTGCAGTCTTTGTTCCCTGACCGCCAGAGTGACTTCGTTCTCAGCGTTGGAGAGGGCGATGTAGTACTGATCCGTCAGGTAACGGAAGGGGCCGGTATTAAGGAATTGAACAAGATCGCATCTTCCATCGAGGAGGCTCTGCGTTCCGGCGGTGACAGCACGGTAGTCGTAGGTATCGGCACGGTTGCCACCCATCTGCGTGATCTGGCCAAGAGCTATAAGGAGGCTCAGATCGCCATCGAGGTCGGCAAGGTCTTTGACACCGAGAAATATATCATCAACTATGAGAATCTGGGTATCGGCCGTTTGATCTATCAGTTGCCGACTACTCTGTGTGAGATGTTCCTGCAGGAAGTGTTCAAGAAGAATCCCATTGATGCGCTGGACAAGGAAACGCTGTTCACTATCCACAAGTTCTTCGAGAACAACCTGAACGTTTCTGAAACGGCCCGTAAGCTCTTTGTTCACCGCAACACGCTGGTGTACCGTCTGGAAAAGATCAAGAAACTGACCGGACTGGATCTGCGGGAATTTGACGATGCCATCACCTTTAAGGTGGCGCTGATGGTCAAGAAGTATCTGACCTCCCGCGGCATTGATAATTGAATCAAGTTGGAAAATCGGCAGGCGAGAGCCTGCCGATTTTTTGCGGTCGAGTGAAGTGCATCTTTATGCAGGAAAAGAAGAATCGGCTGTTGCATTGGACTTGAAAACCGTATATAATGTGATTAAATGTTGAGTTATGTCGACTTTGCTACAAGATACGGAACATTTTGGTAAAGCGAAACGTCTGATAGATAGAGGAAACGGCGAGGTGTCAGTGTGATTCGGTTAAAAGACGTACAGATGGAATATGAGAACGGCACGCGGGCCATTCGGGGAATCAGTCTGACCATTGAAGATGGCGAATTCGTCTTTCTGGTGGGACCGTCCGGCTCCGGAAAATCCACGATCATCAAGCTGCTGACCGGTGAGGTGGAGCCCAGCGGCGGCCGCATTATGATCAACGGCTACTCCGTCAGCAATATTTCCGAGCGGCAGATCCCGCTGATGCGCCGGACTTTGGGTGTTATTTTCCAAGATTTCCGCCTGATTGAGAAAAAGACGGTGTATGAGAATCTGGAATTTGTGATGCGGGCAGTGGGTGCCACCAAAAAGGAAATCCGAGACCGGATTCCCTATGTACTGCAGTTGGTTGGTTTGGAGAAGAAGATCGATAGCTATCCGACGGAACTTTCCGGCGGTGAGCAGCAGCGTGTGGCCATTGCCCGCGCATTGGTGAACAATCCGGATACCATCATTGCGGACGAGCCTACCGGCAATCTGGACCCGGAGCGTTCTCTGGAACTGATGAGCCTGCTGGTGAAAATCAATCAGTTGGGCACCACGGTGGTCGTGGTCACCCATGAAAAGGCGTTGGTGGATCGTTTTGGAAAGCGCGTGATCACGATTGAGGCCGGTCATGTGATCAACGACAGCGTCGGCGGCTATGTGGGAGGACAGATTCATGGCAAGGCATAATATCGGATATTTTGCCCGTGAGGGCCTGCGCAATATGTTCAGCCATGGGTTTATGACTTTTGCCACCATCGGTATTACCGTGGCGTGCCTGCTGATCATGGGTACCTTTACGCTGGTGGCGGTGAATGCAGATGCCAACCTGCGGGATCTGGAAGCGGAAAACGAGATTTTGGCCTATGTGGACGAGCACTATACCGCTGAGCAGGCAAAGGCCCTGCAGACAGAGCTGGAAAAGATTCCAAATGTGGCAGATGCCACATTTATCAGTAAAGAGCAGGCCATGGAGGATTTCGTGGCTAACTACCCGGATGAGGCGCTGTTTCACGATCTGGACCCAGAGATCCTGCGGGATCGTTATTCTATCCATGTAGAAGATCTGGAGCAACAGGGGGCCACGCTGCGCGCCATTGATGCCGTGAAGGGCATCGCGGATATCACCGCCTACGAAGAAGTGGCCGACGGATTCATTGCTATCCGGAATGTGGCAACCGTGGTGTGCGTGGCGCTGATCGTGGTGTTGTTCGTGGTGTCGGTGTTTATTACTTCCAACACCGTCAAGCTGACCACATTTGATCGCAGGGAAGAGATCGCTATCATGCGAATGGTAGGCGCAACCAAAGGCTTCATTCGCTGGCCCTTTGTGTATGAGGGTTTTTTGCTGGGTCTTCTGAGTGCGGGCATTGCGTTCGGCCTGCAGTGGCTGCTGTATACGGCGGTGGCACAGGGTGTGGATACCAACGATACGCTGCAGCTGATTCGCGTGCTGCAGTTTGAGCAGCTGTGGAAGCCGGTGGCCGTTACCTTTGCCGGTGCCGGCATGCTGATCGGTGTGGGCGGCAGTTTGTCTGCCATTCGTCAATTCCTGCGTGTGTGAGGATGATTATGAGAAAAAAACCATTCTTTCATATGGTTCGTCTGCTGTGCTGTCTGGCCTTGGTCTGCTGTCTGATCGGTACAGAGCTGACCCCGGCACTGGCTGTCACACAGGCGGAGATCAACAATTTGAAAGATGATGCCGGCGACCTGAAAAAGCAGGTCAAGGAACTGGAGAAAAAGCTGGATGCGCTGAAGGATGACCGCTCGGCCGCCATGCAGCGGAAAAACCTACTGGATGAGAAGATTTCCACCACATCTCAGCAAATTGCCAACGTGGAGGATCAGATTACCAAATACACGGAACTGATCGCCCAGTCCGAAGCGGAACTGGCGGATGCGGAGGCGCGGGAAGAGGCGCAGTACGAGTTGTTCTGCCAGCGCGTCCGCGCCATGGAGGAGCAGGGAACCATGAATTACTGGTCCTTCCTGTTCCGGGCCGTCAGCTTCTCCGACCTGTTGGACCGTCTGGACGCCATCAACGAGATCATGGCTTACGATCAGGGCGTCATCAATGACTTAAAGACCCTGCAGACGGAAATTTCGGAGAAAAAGGCCGGTCTGGAGACCAACAAGGCAGATTCCGAGGCGGCGAAGACAGAGCTGGTGAGCATCAAGTCCAGCCTGAATACCCAGCGGTCGGAGGCCAACCAGCTGATCGAGCAGATCCGTGCCAACGAGGCGGAATACAAGGATACCATTGAGGATTTGGAAGCTGAAGAGGAACGGATTCAGGCGGAAATCGTCCGTAAGTCCAAGGAATTGGCTGCCCAGCTGGCGGCACAGGGCAAGGATCAGAAGTCCAATCCCGGCGGCTATATCTGGCCGGTAGACAGCCGTTATATCACCTCTACGGTGGGCGGGCGTACTTCTCCCGGCGGCGTGGGTTCCACCAACCATAAGGGTACCGACATCGGCCGTGTGGGCTATACCAGCTCCATCTACGCCTCCAAGGCAGGCACGGTCATTGTCTCTGAGTACTCCCGTTCTTACGGCCATTATGTGGTCATTTCTCACGGCAGCGGAAATACTACCCTATATGCCCACATGAGTAAGCGCATTGCCACCGTGGGCCAGTATGTGAATCAGGGGACGGTCATTGGAATTACCGGTTCCACCGGCAATTCCACCGGTCCTCATCTCCACTTTGAAATTACGGAAAATGGTACGCGGATTAATCCTCTGAGCCACGGTGCAAAGCCGCAGAAGGGCTATCTCAGCGGCTACACGCTTTCCGGTACAGGCGTCAGTAAATAGTACATAAATTGTCCTCCCGCTCCATATCATGGGGCGGGAGGGATTTTTTATGATTGGACTGCTGATTTGGGAAGAGGTGCAAAAGGGTGTGCGGCAAAAGCCGGTTGCCATTCGGGAAGAGATCCTGCTGCACAACCGCTTTTTGCGTGCGGAAGTGCTGCGCGGCAGCCGGACGCCGGAGCGTATTTTGCACAGACGGGTGCTGGCGGCGGAAAAACGGCTGCGAAAGGCAGGAGTCACGGAGATCATCCTGCCGAACCATTTTACCATGACAGAACATTTGGATGGGATCCAGCCGGTTTCCACGCTGCCGCTGCGGCAGGCGCTGGCGGCAGACTGGCTTCGCCGGGAATTGAAAGAACGGGGCCTGCGTCCTGCCGATACACGGACTGCCGTGGCGGCAGACCGCTTGACCGGCGAAGTGGTACGGACGGTAACGGATCTGGCCCTGCGCCACCGGCATGTGCTGCTGGATGTGCCATACGGCGGAGAGGAACTGTGCCGCAGCCTGCGGCGGGAGTATGGGGTGTCGCTGCTGCTGGCAGAGAACGTTCAGCAGCAGGGAGCAGATGCGTGGGTGCTGTTTTCTCCGCGGGAGCAGGCAGGAGAGAAGCCCCTGGTGCTTCCCCTGTATGATGAAGCCTTTCCCATGCCTGCACCGGTTTTGCCGCCTGCGCTGGAGGAAAAGCTTCCTCTTGGTGCAGACCGCCTGCAGCTGTTGACGGTATTGGTCCGAAATGGTGCAATTCGTGCCGGCACAGACTTGACATTCTGACTGGCAAAGAATATAATATTAGACTGCTATAGTATCATAGAATCATTATGCGCAGGGAAATATCCCCGATTTTCCCTTCAAAAGATACATGAAAGGATTGTCGACATGGAAAGAGAATACAAAATGAGCGCGGCCCGCGCTCAGGAACTGCAGGAAGAACTGAATTACCTGAAAACCACCCGCTCTGACGAAGTGGCCGAGCAGATCAAGATCGCCCGCGGCTTCGGCGACCTGAGCGAAAACAGCGAGTATGATGAAGCAAAGAACGAGCAGGGCAAGCTGTATTCCCGCATTGCAGAGCTGGAGGAGATCCTGCAGCACGTGGTGATCGTGGACGAGAGCACTGCTCCCTCCAACGTGGTTACCATTGGCTGCAAGGTGACCGTCTGCGATGCCAGCGGCAAGGAGCTGCCCGCCTATAAGATCGTCGGCTCTCAGGAGTCCGATCCCATGCACGGCATCATTTCCGAGGAGTCCCCCTTCGGCAAGGCCCTGCTGGGCGCCAAGGAAGGCGACACCGTGGTGGTGGAAGCTCCCCGCGGTTCCATGACCTACACCCTGAAGAGAATTGAGAGATAAGGAGAAGGGACATGTCTGAACAGAAGAAGAATCAGCAGCCTCAGGTCGAGCAGGATCTGGGCGAACAGACCCGTATCCGCCGGGAAAAGCTGGCTGCCCTGCAGGCAGAGGGCCGTGACCCCTTCCAGCAGACCCGTTTTGCCTGGGATCATACCTCCCAGCAGATTAAGGACAACTACG
>JAZRCP010000133.1:0-6267 GCA_045659825.1 Dysosmobacter sp.
ATAGTCCCTTCCAACAGGGCAGGTAATCAGGACCTCACCGCCGTCCCAGTTGACAATATCGGTCTTTCCTTCCCAGCGGACGTGCTTTTGGTAAGTACGCATCTCATGCCACGCGCCGTCCTCCCAGACCTCCAGCTCATATCCAAAGTGAGTCCCCTCCGCAGACAGAACCACCACGCCGTCGGGGGCATCGTTGCGAAAATAGAACCGCACCAGTTCCGTGTCCGCGGGATAAACCGAATGTTCGGGCTCAAAGGTCATATACTCCCACTCATACAGGTCGTTGACCGTTTCATAGGGAGACTTCCCGCCAACCGGGCTGCGATTCTCCAGAATCGTCACCACACCGGCAACGATGAAAAAGATAACAAGAATGGTACTCAGTACCTCTTTGCTGTACTTGGTAAAAATTCCGGGGCCCATACCATCGCTTCCTTTCTGAAAGCAAACCAATCCAATTTATTCCGGCATCTCCAGTGTAAAGCGCCCTAACTTTCCACCGCGGAACTCATCCAACAGGATTTTTGCCATGCGTTCCGTGTCCACGTCGCCGCCGGAAATGAGAAATCCGCGCTTGCGGCCGGCTGCCTCCAGCAGGCGGTAGCCGTAAGCCACATCGTTTTCCTGCTGTTCCCGCTCCGGCAAAACCGACAGCTTGTAGCCACTTTGCAGTGCCTCCGGATAAACCGTTCCCAAATAGGTCATCAGATGACAGCCCAGCGTTTCAATGTCCAGAATATCGTCCTTCACCGCGCCGGTATAGGCCAGATTCAGGCCCACACTCTGGTCCTCAAACTTGGGCCACAGGATGCCGGGGGTGTCCAGCAGCTCCAGCCCGCGGTCAATGGGAACCCACTGCTTGGAGCGGGTGACACCGGGGCGGTCTTCCGTCTTGGCCGTCTTACGGCCGGCAATTTTATTGATAAAGGTGGATTTTCCCACATTAGGGATACCAAGGATCATCACGCGCACCACGCGGCCCGCCATGCCCTTTTCCGCATAGACGCGCAGCTTATCAGCCAGCAGCTCGCGGATGGCGGCAGAGAACTTCGCCGTGCCCATGCCGCTCTTGGCATCGGACTCCAGTACCGCGTATCCTTTGGCGCGGAAATAGGCGGCCCACTTCTTCGTAGCCTCCGGATCGGCCTGATCCACGCGGTTCAGCACCACCAGACGGGGCTTCCCCGCAGTCAGCTCATCCACGTCCGGATTGCGGCTGGAAACCGGAATACGGGCATCGATGATCTCGCACACGGCGTCTACGTTCTTAATTTGGTCGGCGATCATACGCCGGGTTTTGGTCATATGACCGGGATACCACTGAATGTTCATGGAATGACTCCAATTCTTCCAAAATTGCGTTTTTCCAGATACTGCCGCTCACCCTCGCCGGGGAACAGCAGGAAGGCCGCCTTGCCGATGACATAACGAGTATCGATGGTCCCCAGATCCGGATGGCGGCTGTCGCTGGAGTGGTTACGGTTATCTCCAAGGACAAAAATGCTGCCCTCCGGCACCGTCAACGGGAAGGTCATGCCCTCCGGCGTCAGCGTCAGTTCGTTGATGTATTCCTCCTGCAGCAGCTGTCCGTCCACATAGACGCTGCCGGTGGAAAAGTCGATGTCCACCGTCTGATTCTCCGTGGCAATGACACGCTTGACGATGGGATCGCGCATAAAGGTATCCTTTCGCAGCACCACCACATCGCCATACTGATAATCATCATACAGCAGGGAGTTCAGCACCAGAAGGCGGTCGCCGTGCTTTAAGGTCGGCTCCATGGAACTGCCGTCCACGCCGATTAGCCGCACCACAAAGGTAAATACGATCACCACGGTCAGCACGGAATACACCAGTGCCTGCACCCATTCATACAGTTCCCGGCTGTCCTGTTCTTTATTGTTTTCCTGTTCCTGCATTTTGATCTCTCCATCGGTTTGTTTTCCTTCCGGAATTGCAGACCGCCGCCATTCCGATAAGAACCGCATATTACATTACTAACATGTTAGTATAACAAATATTACCCCATTCCACAAGGGAGCACAGGTAATTTTCCAAAAGAAAAAAGAGAGGCATACGCCTCTCTTTATCCGTTAGATCACAGCTTCTCCTTCAGCTTAGCGCCCTTACCCACGCGGTCACGCAGATAATACAGCTTGGCGCGACGCACCTTACCGCTGCGGACGACCTGAATGTGGTCGATAGAGGGAGAATAGACGGGGAAAACCTTCTCCACGCCGACGCCGTAGGAAATACGACGAACGGTGATGGTCTCCTCGATGCCGCCGTGCTTCTTGGCGATGACGGTGCCCTCGAAGACCTGGATACGCTCACGAGAACCTTCCTTAACCTTCACATGGACACGGACGGTGTCACCGATCTGGACGGCAGGCTTCTCCTTAGCCAGGGTTTCCTTGTTGAGTTCCTTGATGAGATCCATGGATAAATTCCTCCTATAATATAGGCGTTCATGCCGCTTTTCGATGGCACATTGGCGCTCTTGGCGCGTGCACGACAGAGGACCACCCTTTGTAGCCTGAATAGGATACCATAGCGTGCAAATAAATGCAAGCATTATTTTACAAAAAAAGCTGCTTTTTGCCGTCTTTTTGCGGCCCTGGTCTCTATCTCAGTACTTCTTCTTAAAATACAGATAGCACACCCAGTAAATGGCGATCAAAACACAGACAGAATAGGAGATCAGCTGCGCCATCCGCTCCTGCCCCGCGATCATCAGCGCGATCACGGCTACGCAGGACACCATCACATACAGGATAAAGGTCATGCTTCTGGCCTTATGGACAATCATCACCGTACGCTCATCGGTTTCTGCGATCTCCTGCTTCCGGATGCTTTCCTCGTCTTTGGTAATGATAAAATGATTCCGAATCCGCACCACACCACACACTGCCAGCACCAATCCAAAGGTGGAGAAAAAGCTGTCCGCGGCATTATAAATGTTGGCAACCAGCACGATCAGCGCACCGATCACAATGTATCCAATGGCCAGATACAGTCTGGTCTTTAATTTCTTTTTAAATTCCATGTTATACCTCCTCAAAGATAAAAACGTCATCGATCCGCAGGGAAAAATACTTTGCGATCTTATAGGCCAACTGCAGCGATGCGTTATACTTCCCGTTTTCCAGAGAAATAATGGTCTGCCGGGTCACACCCACCGCACCGGCCAACTCGTCCTGTGTTACCGCACGTTCTTTCCGCAGCTCCCGAATATGGTTTTGCAAACGATCCACCTCCAAATAGTAAAGTGAGCTTTACATTTAGAGCATATCATACTCGCCGCAGCATGTCAAGCGCACTTTACATTCTTTTGCAAAAAAACTCCGCGCATCTGCGCGGAGTTTGCTATCTTCCCAGAATTTCCCGCCAAACTGCTGCCAGCATACCTGTCATTGGCAGCAGCAGCCAGAGGCTGCCTCCGGTCTGCCACATCAAATATGCCAGTCCGGCAGCCATCGCCAGCGCTGTGACAGCACCCACAACGCGGAGCACCTGCTCTCCAACCGCCACGCCAAAGGCCCAGTCTATCGCCAGCAGCAGTGCGCGGCCGCCATCCAAAACCCGTACCGGCAGCAAATTAAACACACACAGCGCCACATTCGCGCCAATCAGAGCAGACACATCCTCCGTCCCCCATTGATCCAGTATGGCCGCCGCAAGCAGGTTTGCCGCCGGGCCAGCCAAAACTGCCATCAGCTCCCCTCCATAAGAAACGGCACAACTGTTTGTCTGCAGTTCCATGCCAAACAGCGTCAGGCGAAATGCCGTGATTTTTGCTCCCAATAGTTTCAGCGCAAGACAATGGCCCAGTTCATGAATTGCTGCTGCCCCGAGTACGGTCAGAAGGGGCCGCCAGCCGTTGACTGCCGCAAACCACAAAAGCAGCAGACAGAATCCACCGCTTGCCTGAAGCTTCTCACTCACAGCGTTGTGAGATAGTAGACCGGGTTCAAATACGTCCCGTTCCGGTGCAGCTCAAAATGGAGGTGAGGCCCGGTGGCCATGCCCGTCTCCCCAACAGCCGCAATCTGCTGCCCGCGTTTCACCCCTGTGCCGGAAGACACGCTGATCCGGCTACAATGGGCATACAGCGTGGTAAATCCACCTTCGTGGGCGACCATGCAGTACTTTCCGTAAGTGCTGCTCTCCCCTACCGCCGTCACAGTTCCGTCTGCGAAGCTGCATACCTCCGTACCGCTTTCGGCCGCCAGATCGACGCCGTAATGAAACCGCTCCTCCCCCTCTGTGGGATGGTCACGGTAGCCGAAATCCGAACTGATCACGCCATTGACTGGCACGCAGTAGTCAAAACCAAGCATTGCCTGCTCCAGACTGACGCCCTCCGGCAGCGTTTCATCGGAATAGAGCACATAGCTCAGCGGAGAGACCGTCTCTGCCTGCTCCGCAGTCTCTGTTTGCGGGGCAGCTGTATCACCGGTCTCCTGCCTGTATTGCCGCAGGGTATCCAGTGCGGACGTTCCCTCCGGCAAAAGTGCCGCCGTCTGTAGCAGCTGAGGGTCTTCCGGATGAAACACCGCCTGATAAACGTCCTCTGCCGCATCTTCTTCACCGGAAAAAGCCCGTCCTACCGCAGAAAACACCGCCTGCACATCCATATTCCGCTCCATCGCTGCGTTCAGCTGTTCATTGAAGGCAGCCAGCGTTTCCGGCAGCAGCAGCTTTACCGCTACCAATACCACAAGCGCGCTGCCGCAAATTACCAGCTGGATCAGCTGGCGGCGTTCCTTGGGATACAGGTCCTTGCGGCTCTCCCGTTTTCCGGGCTGTCTGGCAGTGCTCCGCCTGCCGCCTTTTCCATACTGTTCCGCTATTGTTCTGCGCCCTGCCTGACGTGAAGCCATGGTGCTCCCTCCTCTATGGATTCTGCTGCCAATGAACACAAGAATAGAAAATCCCTCATAAGCTTTTGTCCCTGAAGACTCCGCCACGGGCAGATGGGGATACTCGTTGATCTCCGTATCCATCCCCCGTCCACAGGATATGGCCCGAGGAATGAGATTATGCCTGGGCGGCCGCATTCTTTATACAGGACACAGAATTCTATCGTACACGCTTTCTTTTCTCCGGAATTTCTGCTATACTGTTATAAATAGTCAGAATATTTGATAGACAAAAACCGCAAACGTATTTTTTAGTTCAGTTTGAGGGGTTCTGTATATGAAACAAACGTTGTTAAGCAACATGGAAATTTCCCAAATCTGTCAGGAACTGGCCATTCTCCTCCACGCCGGTATGATGCTGGGCGATGGTCTTGCCCTGCTGGCACAAGAGGAAAGCGGTAAAACCGGCGAGCTTCTCGCTGAGATCGGCCTCCATGTGGATCAGGGTAAACCCTTGGCTGCCGCTTTGCGGGAAAGCAGGGCATTTCCCTCCTATGTCGTAGGCTTGGTGGAAGTTGGCGAACGGTCCGGCCGTACAGAGCAGGCTCTGCAATCCCTGTCCCGCTACTATGAGCAGCAGGACCACATGGACCGGCAGATCCGCGCCGCGTTGACCTATCCCTCCATTTTGCTGCTGCTGATGCTTGCCGTTATCGTCGTACTCCTGACCCAGGTGCTGCCGGTATTCGATGACGTCTATGCCTCTCTGGGCGGTCAGCTGACCGGCATTGCCGGAGGATTGCTGGTGATCGGTCAGGCGCTGGACGCCGCCATGCCGGTGTTGTGCGGACTGATGGCAATCGTGGTGGGGCTGGTCATGGTCTTTTCCTTCAACGATTCTTTTCGCCGCAAGCTGCTGGGAATCTGGAGAAAAAGCCACGGCGACAAGGGCATTTCCAGAAAAATGACCGAAGCCCGTTTCTCTCAGGCATTGGCAATGGGCCTGAGCAGCGGTTTGCCGCTGGAGGAAGCGGTCGGCATCTGTGCCGCCCTGCTGCACGACACCCCCGCAGCTTCCAGCCGATGCAGAATGTGCGCAAGCCGTCTGGCGGAAGGCGGCGAGCTTGCCGAAGCTCTGCGCGAAAGTGAAATGCTCCCTCCCGCTGCCTGCCGCCTTCTGACGCTGGGTATGCGCAGCGGCAACGGCGACACGGTAATGGACGATATCTCCCGCCGGCTTTCCAATGAAGCCAACCAGGCATTAGAGCCCAAGGTAGCACAGGTGGAACCCGCTCTGGTACTGGCATCAAGCCTGCTGGTCGGCGCGATCCTGCTGTCCGTCATGCTGCCGCTGATGAACATCATGGCGACTATCGGGTAACGCCTATGAAGAAAAGAATCAGTT
>JAZRCP010000134.1:0-3319 GCA_045659825.1 Dysosmobacter sp.
GTAGTTGATCACAACGGCGGAGTGGCCATTCTGGCGCTGGATGACGACAACAATGTTCTAACAGTGACCCAATACCGCTACGTCTTTGGTCGTGAGATGCTGGAGATCCCGGCGGGCAAGCTGGAGGAACACGAAGATCCCGCTTCCGCCGCACTGCGGGAACTGCGGGAGGAGACCGGTGCCACACCGGACGAATTCCTGCCGCTGGGCACGATCCTCCCCTCTCCCGGCTGCTACGGCGAGACGCTCCATCTGTATCTGGCCCGCGGCCTGCATTTCGGCGCCGCGCAGCCGGACGAAGATGAGCTTCTGCGTGTGGAGCGCATCCCCTTCGATGAAATGGTGCGCCGGATACTTACCGGAAAGATCATGGACGGCAAAACCGTTGCCGCCGTTTTGAAGGCCAAGCTGCTTTTGAATCTGTAAACCTGCCGACCATCAACAGGAGGAACTATGGAACAGAAGAAAAAAGTCCTCATTGTAGAGGACGAGAAAAACATTGTGGATATTCTGCGCTTCAACCTGCAGCGCAGCGGCTATCGTACGGTGGAGGCCTATGATGGCGAGGACGGACTGAATAAGGCCCGAAGCGAGAATCCGGATCTGATTTTGTTGGATGTGATGCTGCCGAAAATGATCGGCTTTGATGTGTGCCGCACACTGCGGGAGGAAGGCAACAATGTGCCCGTCATTATTCTGACTGCCCGCGAGGAGGAATCTGACAAGGTGCTGGGACTGGAGATCGGCGCGGATGACTATATCACAAAGCCGTTCCCCATGCGGGAGCTGATCGCCCGTGTGGGTGCCAACATCCGCCGCACCGCCATGGCGGCGCCTGCCGCCGTGACTGCCGCGGAGAGTGCCATGCCCGTGGCCGGAGACCTCTCCATCAATACGGACAGCCATCAGGTGTTCCGCAGCGGAAAGATCATTGAACTGACCCAGCGGGAATACGAATTGCTGACTTTTCTGGCCAGCCATCCCAACAAGGTCTACTCCCGCGTGGATCTGATGGAGCAGGTGTGGAATTACGGCTATGTGGGCGATGATGTCCGCACGGTGGATGTGACGGTTCGCCGTCTGCGGGAAAAAATCGAAAGTGATCCTGCCAACCCTGCCTATATCCTGACCCGCCGCGGCGTGGGGTACTATTTTTCTGTGTAAGAGGGCGCGCCCTCTTGATTCTCTTACGGGAGGTGACAGACCGTGTTTCGTAGTCTGCATATGAAGCTGACGCTGATTCTGCTGCTGCTCATTATCTCGCTGATGTCGGTGGTGGCAGGCTTTCTGACCACCAGTGTGTCCAGCTTCTATATCAATACCTTCTATCAACAGATGGACGGGGCTTTTGGCGCGGAGCGCAGGGAATTTGTGGCCACGCTTCGCAGCGAGGCTGCCAACGAAAACGGCGCCGAACTGATCCAGAGCGTGCTGGAGGCCAATGCGGGCCTTTTGGGTATCGATTACCGCACCCGCAATTATTTTGTGCTTGACGGTGTCAGCGGCGAATACCTGACCGGCTCCGCCGAGGCATCGGAGCTGCCGCGGGAGCAGAGCGTCAATCTGTTGACGGCCCGCACCGCTGTGGTGCAGGGTGACGAGACGGTGGTTGGCGACGAAAGTGACATCACTGCCGATTATATGGATGTGGCCATTCCCATCATGGGGGGAGAAAATGCCTTCATCATCTACATTCTGGACAACAAGGACACTGTGTCCGGCCTGAACAGCCAGCTGTTCAACATCATCATGCAGGCCATGATTATCGGCCTGCTCATCTCGATCCTGCTGAGCTTCCTGCTGTCCAAGACCATGGTCGATCCCATCGAAAAGCTGACAGCCGGCGCCGAGCGTGTGGCAGCCGGTGAGTTTGACAGTGAACTGCCGGTGGAGTCTACGGACGAGATCGGTATTTTGACCGGCACCTTCAACGAGATGGCGGGTGTGCTGCAATCCACGCTGGCTGCCATGGAAAATGAGCGAAACAAGCTGGATACGCTGTTTCTGCACATGACCGACGGCGTGGTGGCCTTCGACCATGACGGACACCTGATCCACTGCAATCCCGCTGCCAACGAGCTGCTGCAGCGTACGGTCAGCGCAGACTGCACCTATGAGGAGCTGCTGGGTGACATGCACCCCTTTGAGAACATCCTGTCTTTGCAGCGGCCCAATTATGTGGAAGATGAACTGACGGTGGGGGACCGGATTCTGGAACTGTATCTGGCACCTTTCTCCGATCAGGCACAGGGCGGCGTTCTGATCGTGCTGCACGATGTGACGGAGCAGCACCGCAATGAGGAACGACGCAAGGAATTTGTGGCCAACGTGTCCCACGAACTGCGCACCCCGCTGACCAATGTTCGCAGCTATGCCGAAACGCTGCGGGACGGTGGCGGGGATATACCGCAGGAGATGGTGGACAGCTTCCTCGATATCATCATCAATGAAACAGACCGCATGACTCATATTGTGCAGGATCTGCTGACCCTCAGCCGTCTGGATTCCGGCAACGCGGAGCTGTCGCTGTCCCGGTTCCCCTTCGGGGACGCCATTGAAAGCGTGGTGCGGGCCAACGCCATCAATGCCAAGCAGCGGGGCCACGAGCTGATTTACAGCGAGGCGGAGAGCCTGCCCTTGATCGTGGGCGACCGCAGCCGTCTGGAGCAGGTGATGATGAATGTCATCGGCAACGCCATCAAATACACGCCGGACGGCGGACATATCCGTGTCAGTGCCGGTGCATTGGAAGAAACGGTCTGGATGGAAGTCAGCGACGATGGTATCGGTATTCCGGAAAAGGATCGGGAACGCATTTTCGACCGCTTCTACCGCGTCGACAAGGCGCGCTCCCGCGAGTCCGGCGGTACCGGTTTAGGATTGTCCATTGCACGGGAGATCGTCCATCAGCATAACGGAACGATCGCATTGGTGCCCCATGAAGGGAAGGGCACCACCATCCGCCTGACCCTGCCCATCAGTGCAGGGGCGGCAAGACAAGAATGATTCTTGGGGAAAGTCCAATGGTATGAAGTCAAGAGGCGATTTCCCAAAAGAAAGCACATGAAAGCGGATAAAAGGGCAGGAAATACAGGAAAACGGCAACACCAACCCAAGCCCTGCCCCTGCAATTTTTGAAACAGGGCTGGGGCGTCGGAGCGGCAAGCGGTGTGCTTAGCCCTCCGGCGGGATATACAGGCGGTTGTCCTTCAGCAGCCGAAAGACCAACCTGACCAGTTTTCTGGCAGTTAGGGCGAGTGCGCGTTTGTGCTGGTACTTGTTGACCTCATGGTACTTGAGGCCATAGTAGCGCCTGAAC
>JAZRCP010000135.1:0-14881 GCA_045659825.1 Dysosmobacter sp.
ATCTGGAGCGTCAGGCCGGTACCAGCGGCAAGGGACCCATCGGCTCCAAGGGCCCCGGTGAGACCCAGGTGGAAACCGACCGCCGCCACATCCACCGCAAGATCGATAAGCTGCGTGAGGATCTGGAAGATGTGCGCCGTGTTCGCGGTACCCAGCGCCAGCAGCGGCACAAGAATGAGATTCCCGTGGTAGCAATCGTGGGTTATACCAACCCAGGCAAGTCCACGCTGCTGAACAAGTTGACCGGTGCAGGCATTCCTGCCAACAACCGCCTGTGTGATACGCTGGACACCACCAGCCGCCTGCTGACCGTTAGCGACACGCTGGATGTGGTGATCTCCGATACTGTTGGATTTATCCGCAAGCTGCCCCATCAGCTGGTGGAGGCCTTCAAGGCCACGTTGGAGGAACTGGAATACGCCGACCTGCTGCTGCATGTCATTGACGTGTCCAACCCCGAGTGGCAGCTGCAGGCGCAGGTAGTGGAGAGCCTGATCCTTGAGTTAGGCGCCGGAGAACTGCCCCGTATTGATGTGTTCAACAAGTCCGATGCTGTGCCTGCGGGGGAGATCCTGCCCCACGGTGAGGATATCTGCTCCATCTCTGCCAGAACCGGTGAAGGACTGGAGAAGCTGATGGAGATGATCGACAAGCGGCTGGACAAGGGCACCCGCCGCGTCCTGCTGCACCTGCCCTATGACAAGGGCGGCATGCTGGATATGTTGTACCGCGAGGCGAAAGTCGAAGTAGTGGAGTACAGTGAGACCATCGATGTAACGGCTGTGTGCGGACCCAGAACGCTGGGACAGGTGCAGCCCTATATTTCTGAGAGTCCTGTTTGATACCAATTTGTGTAAAGCGTATTTACTTTAAAGGAGAAACGGCATGACGGAGTATCTGGTACCTTTTGAAAACGGCGAGAGCGAGTTCGTGGAGAAGCGTTCCCGCTTCATCAGCCATATCTGGCGGGTGGAGACGGAAGCGGAGGCCAGAGCACACATCGAAGAGATGAAAAAGAAATACTATGATGCCCGTCACAACTGCTGGTGCTACCTGCTAAAAGAGGGAAATGTGGTGCGCTACTCCGACGACGGCGAGCCCCAGGGCACTGCCGGTCAGCCCATGCTGAATGTGTTTCAGCGGGAGGATGTGGCCAATGTGTGCTGCGTGGTAACACGGTACTTCGGCGGTATCCTGTTGGGGGCAGGCGGCCTGACCCGCGCCTACACCAAGGGCGCCAAGGATGCGCTGGACGCGGTGGGGATCGCCCGCATGAGCCTCTGGACGCTGTGGGACGTGCCTTGCACCTATCCGCTGTTTGAGCGCATGAAGCTGGATATCGCTGCCTGCGGCGGCGTGGTACGCGATGCGGAGTACGGCGCGGAGATCACGCTGCATGCGGCGTTTCCGACCGGCGGGGCGGAGCAGTTCGCCCCAAAGCTGACAGAACTTTCTGCCGGCAGTCTAAAAATGATTCCGGCAGGGGAGGAATTCCTGTCTGGCCCCAGAGAAGCTGCAAGATAAAAAGACAGCGCACCGGAAACGGTGCGCTGTTTCTGCTTCAATGATTAAAGGGTCACTGGGTGTCTTCCTGCTTCAGCTGCGCAGCCAGTGTGTTCAGCTCGCTGCCTGCCTGATCCATGGCACGCGGCAGCTGGGAGAGGTTGACTTCCACCTTCCGCAGCTCGCTGTTGACGTGGCTGGCAGTGCTTTCAAAGGTACTCATCAGCACCTGATACTGCTGGCGGAACAGGTCCACAGTCCGCTGCAGCTGGGACTGGGTGGCAGCTTCCAGTTCGGCAGCGCGCTTGCGGGCTTCACACTCGATGGCGCCGATGCTGTCACGGAAATGGGTATAGTTTTCCGCATCGGCCCGCAGTGCCTCAGCTTCGGCTTCCAGACGGGTGACTTCGGCCTCGAGGGCTTCTTTCTGCTGGCTGCACTGTGCGGTCAGCTCGGCTACCTGCTTGCGGAGAGATTCCACTTCCTCGGTAAGGGCGGCTTTGGCCGCGGTGAGGGTGTCGATCTCTTTCTGCTGGGCTTCCTGTGTTTCCGCAGCCTGACGGGAGGCCTGCTCAATATAGCGGACGACATCTTGCTTGTCAAATCCGCCGAAAGTCACACTTTTAATGGGGTAGTTGTCCATAAGACCCACCACTTTCTCATTTATTATATATACAGGTATTTATACCACACATTTCGACGTTTTACAAGTCTCGCAAAAAAATGAAAAAAATTTGAAAAAAAGACTTGCATTTCTAAAACAGGTATGCTATTATAACTAAGCTGTCTGGTGCAACACTGGATATGCGCCCTTAGCTCAGCTGGATAGAGCGTCTGGCTACGGACCAGAAGGCCGGGAGTTCGAATCTCTCAGGGCGTACCAAAACTCGCGAGAAACTGCTTGTTTCTTGCGGGTTTTGTTTTTTATCAGAAATGTGAAATTACGGACGATCTAAGCAAAAAAGGAGAACGGACACAGATGTGTCCGTTCTGCTTTTTTATCAATGAAGTTGCTTTTCGATGTAAGCCGAGGGAGCAGCCGGAACACCGCGCTTCCACTCAATGACATTCACGATGTAGAAGACGATGACACTGACGGCACAGCCAAATACCACGGGCAGGATGCCCCAACCCTTGGTCAGGCTGCCGCCGGTGAACCACTGCCACACGCAGAAGCCCACGGTGCCGGCGACGAGAGAGATGGTACCGGAGTTCTTCGTGGCATTGGGGACCACCAGACCCAGACCATAGGCGGCGAAGGGGCCGGCACAGCGAATACCAAAGGCGAAGGTGTTCATGGTGGCAATGGGTACGCCCAGCATGGAGATGAACATCGCGATGACTGCGGCAATCACATTGCAGGCACGGGTGATGAAAACGATCCGGTCTTCGCTGAGATCCTTCTTGCCGCCCAATCCCAGATACAGGTCATTGATGACCATGGTGGACATGCACAGCAGATTAGAGTCGGCAGAGGACATGGTGGCGCAGATGATGGCGGCGGAGATCAGTCCTACAATGGCACCGGGAGCAAACTGGCTGGTAACCGCCATCATGGCGTTGCTGCCGTTTTCCGCAAGGCCGGGGATGCTGTCTTTCATGGCCAGAGCGGCCAGACCCAGCAGCGTGGGGAAGATAGACATGGCGGCCATCAGAATGGCAGAGAGCCAGGAGGCGTTCCGTGCGGTCTTCTCATCCTTGGCGGTCTCAAAGCGGGATACCATCTCCGGTCCGGCCAGGAAGGTGCAGAAGTAGTTGAAAATGTAGCCGAAGATAGGCACCCAGCCGATCTTGGTGACACTGAGCTGCTCACCGGGCAGGGCGGCGGAAATGGCTTCCCAACCGCCGCATCCATTGATGACGAAAGGTGTGGCGATGGCGAGGCCCACCAGAATGATGATAAACTGCACCAGATCGGAGACCTGGTCGGCGATCATGCCACCGAATGTGGTATACAGGATGATGACCAGTCCGGCAATGACCAAAGCCACATTGGTGGGAATACCGGTCAGGGTGGCCACCACGGTGCCGGAAGCAGCGATCTGGGAAGAGGTCAGGCAGAACAGGGACAGGATGCCCAGAACGGCCGTAAAGGTGCTGGAGGTTTTGCCAAAACGACGGCCAACCACTTCGGGAATGGTGACAGCCATGGTTTTGCGGATCTTAGGAGCGAAATATGCCAGAGGAATCATTGCGATAGACGCGGCAAGCACATACCAGACGGCGCTCATGCCCCAGTCGCCAAAGGCTTTCTGGGCCAGACCCGTGGTGGAGCCGCCTCCGATGTTGTTGGCGGACAGGGAGAAGGCCACCATGAAAAGACCCATCCGGCGTCCGGCCAGCATGTAGTCAGAGCTGTCCTTGATATTCAGTTTGCCGACGATAAAACCGACGACTAACATTCCTACCAGATAGGCGACTACAATAATCAGGGGGATGATTTGAAGCTGCATAGAATACCTCCTTTCGATTTGAAATAATCATAACATGTTCTGTCAAACGTGTAAAGGTTTTGGTTTTTTACCATACAGAGCTAAATTTGCTTGAATTTTGCACTGTGGGGAGCAGATTTAGATTATAGAAATCAAAGTGTTTCCAGACACGGAAAGGGAACTGACGGACGAAACTCTTTGGAGTACTGATGTGTAAATTTTTCGTCAAAATGCAGCGAAATGAACAGGGAAAACTGTGAAATACGATACTGGAACTGTTGAAAAAGCCAGATTGAATTGATATTTTAAGGGATTGTTGATTTTTCAGATTGAGCCATAAGCACTGTTTTCAGTAAAATATACTTGGAAAAAACGGTTCAAATCCAACAACAGGGAGGCATCTATGGAATATAAAGTTGCATTAAAAACGAGATCCCTTCTGGGCGAAGGCATCTGGTGGGATGACCGTCAGGAAGCTCTGATCTGGGTGGACATTCTGAAGAACGAAGTGCACTGCCTGAAGGACGGCGAAGATAAGATCATCAAGACCTTTGAGGATTCCGTTGGTTTCTGCGCTCCCTGTGAGGATGGCAAGCTGGTCGTAGGCTGCGGCCGCAATCTGATCGCGCTGGATCCCGAAACCGGCGACACGCAAATCCTGACCACGGTGGATGAGGATCAGGCCAACAACCGCTTCAACGACGGCAAGGCGATCCCCGGCGGACGTATTCTGGCCGGCACCATGAACCGTGCGTTGGACTACGAGGATGTGGAAGGTGCCAACACCGGCGGTTTCTTCCGGCTGGAAGCCGGCAAGGCTCCCGTAAAGTTAGGCAGTGACATGAGCGTGCCCAATGGTATTGCTGTCACAGCCGATCATAAAATTGTCTATCACACTGATACATATACCCAGACCATTTTTGCTTATGATTATGATGAGGCTACCGGTGAACTGACCAACAAACGCCCTGTGGTCACCATTCCTGCGGAGGAGGGCAACCCCGACGGCTTCAACATCGCAGCCGACGGCACGCTGTTCATCTGCCACTGGAGCGGCCATGCGGTACACCGCTATGATCCCGCCACCGGCAAGAAGATCGCGTCCTATGAGGTTCCTGCAGTTCACGCCACCTGCTGCTGCTTCGGCGGTAAGGATTTGGATGAACTGTATGTGACCACCTCCAGCATCGACGCGCCTGAAGAGGAATATCCTCTGGCAGGCAGCATCTTCATGTTCAAACCCGGTGTCAAGGGCATGAAGGTGGACCGTTATAAATTATAAGTACAAGACGTACCGGAAGAGAGAAAGATTTCTGAATTGGATCAGCGCAGAATGAATCTGCAAGTGTCCTGAATGATTACGGAGGGAAAAACTATGGCAAAGTTAGCAATCAATGGTGGCCCTAAGGCAAATCCCAACGGCCACAAGAAGTATCCTGTTCTGACGCAGGCTGACCGCGACGCCGTCAACCGCGTGCTGGACAGAGAGGTGTTCTGGGGCATTTCCGGTCCCGAAATCGTGGGCCTGGAAAAAGAGTGGGCCGAGTTCGTCGGCAGCAAGTATGCTCTGAGCTGCAACAGCGGTACCGCAGGCCTGCACATGGCCGTTGCCGCCGCAGGCGTGCAGCCCGGTGACGAGGTCATCACCGCATCTCTGACCTTCGTGGCCAGCGCCATGTGTGCGCTGGAGCACAACGCCATCCCCGTCTTCGTGGATGTCGATCCCCACACCTTCCTTATGGACCCCAAGAAGCTGGAGGCCAAGATCACCGAAAAGACCAAGGCTATCATTCCCGTGGACCTGCACGGCATGGCCTGCGACTATGACGAGATCAACGCCATCGCAAAGAAGTACAACATCCCCGTCATCGCTGACGCCTGCCAGTCCCACGGCGCTACTTACAAGGGCCGCAACGTTGGTACTCTGGCCGATATCAGCGTGTTCAGCATGAACGGTCTGAAGAACCTGGAGTGCGGCGACGGCGGTCTGTTCAACACCGACAATCTGGAGTACTACGAAAAGGCTAACAAGCTGCGCGTGTTCGGTGAGACCATCAAGGCCGGCGTGCCTCGTGACTATGACTCTCAGGACATCGGCTGGTGCTACCGTATGCTGGAGCTGCCCGCAGCCTATGCCCGTTCCAAGCTGACCCATCTGGCAGACGATAACAAGATCCGTCAGGCCAACGCCGAGCGTCTGACCGCCGGTCTGCAGGGTCTGCCCGGTCTGATTACTCCCTATGTTCCCGAAGACCGCACCAGCGTGTGGCATTACTACCGTATCCGTTTCGATCCCAAGGCACTGGGCATCAACATGGATCCCAATGAGTTCCGTGCCCGCATTCAGAAGGCACTGATCGCCGAAGGCTGCGAGGCCAAGCGCTGGCAGACCCGTCCGGTTCAGAAGCAGGGCCTGTTCCTGAAGAAGACCGGCTACGGCTACGGCTGCCCCTGGACCTGCCCCTACGGCAGCGGCAAGCCCGTACATTACGGTGAAGAGGATTACCTTGTCACCGAGCAGATCCTCAAGGATTCCATCGTATTCTACGATCCCCTGTATCCCCCCAATGGCTTCGATGTGATCGACAACTACATCGCAGCATTTAAGAAGATCTGGGAGAACATGGACGAGGTTCTGGACTTCGAGATCGACATGAACGATCCCACCATCAACTCTCTGTAAGCTTATGAAGAGAAAGCTGGGTCATCTGGATCAGGCCGCTTTCGTGCGGCCCATCACCTACACGGACGGACGGGCAAACGGTCTGGAAGCGCTGCAGTTTTACAACGGCGTGATCGATTTTACCGTCCTCAAGAGCAAGTGTCTGGACATCGGCGACATGCGCTACAAGGGCACCAACATTGCCTTTCTTGCAAAGTCCGGCCTGATGGCACCGCAGGACTTTGATCTGGACATGGATCTGGATCAGCAGTCCGGTCTGGCTTGCGGCTTCATGTTTACCTGTGGTTTGTCCAACGCCGGTGCACGGTGTGAGGACAACGGCGTTCTGTATCCCTTCCACGGCCAGATCCGCAGTACTCCCGCAGAGGGCTGCAGCTTCGGCGTGGAAGAGGAGGCGGACAGCATCCGCCTCTATGCCAAGGGCACCATGCGGGAAGCGGTGCTGCAGTCCAGACACCTTTCCATCAAGCGGAGGATCGAAACAGAGTATCTGCGTCCCGGCTTTACCATCATGGATGAGATCACCAACGAGGGCTATGTGAATGAACCGGTTCACCTGATTTACCACACTAACTTCGGCTGGCCTATGCTGGATGAGGAGACAAAAATCATCATCCCCAGCAATACCAGGGGCATGGTGCCTGTGGATGCACCGGAGGCTGTGTTTGAGGAAACGGTTACCGTTCACGATGCGGTGATGGATGAAAATGGATTTGTTACCTGCCGTGTTGAAAATGAAAAGCTGGGCATTGGCGCTGCCATTACTTATAAAAAGGAAGAACTGCCCGCATTGGGCGAGTGGCGTTGCTTTGCCTGCGGCGACTACGTCATCGGTATCGAGCCGGGCCTGTGCGGTGTGGACGGCAGAGCAGAACTGCTGAAGACCGGCAGGGCGCGGATCCTGCGTCCCGGAGAGAAGATCACCACCCGTGTAGACTTTACGTTCTACGATCTTTAAGCAAAAGAGAAACCTAAACCAAATAGAATCGGAGGAGTTACTTTTGAAAACCGCAGAAAAGAAGAACGGCGGCTTTGCCGCTGTCAAGCGCTGGCTGAATGACCATTCCATTATTTATGCAGTGGTTGTGCTGGCAGTTGTGATGTCCTTTGTGTCTGATAAGTTCATGACGCTCGACAACGTGATGAACATCTTCCGTCAGACTTCCATGGTCGCCATCGTTGCCATTGGCGCCTTCTACACCATCGTCGGCGGCGGCATCGACCTGTCCAACAGCTCTATCGCCGGTTTTGCAGGTATCGTCTTTGCTATGGCCTGTGTCAACTGGGGCCTGAATCCCATTATTGCAGTTGTTCTGGCACTGCTTGCCGGTGCTCTGATGGGCGGTATCAACGGTGCTGTGATCGCTTACGGCGGTGTGCCTCCCTTCATCGCAACGCTGGGCATGCAGATCGCCGGTCGCGGCCTGTGCTTCGTGACCACCAATGCCTATCCCATCACCGGTCTGCCTTCCTCCATCAACTTCATCGGCCGTGGCTATATCGGTAAGCTGCTCCCTGTTCCCGTTGTCATTACCATTATCGTGTTCCTGATCATGGGCTTTGTGGCACAGAAGACCCGTTACGGCCGCAGCGTGTTCGCAGTGGGCAGCAATACCGACGGCGCACACTTCTCCGGTATCAACACCAAGAAGATTAAGGCCGGTACTTATCTCATCAGTGGTCTGATGGCTGGCGTTGCAGCCATCATCCTGACCAGCCGTGTTGCTTCCGGCCAGCCCAACGGCGGTCTCGGCTGGGAGACTGACGCTATCACTGCAGCAGCCATCGGCGGCGTGTCCATGGCTGGTGGTAAGGGCAACCTGATCGGCGTGTTCTTCGGCGCTCTGTTTGTCGGTATGCTGACCAACGTCATGACCCTGATGGACATGAACTCCTACTATCAGCAGATCGTTGAGGGTATTGTTCTGGTGTTTGCAATCTATGTCGACGTGTTCAGAACCAAGAAAGCAACTAAAGCATAATAGGAGGGAAACTTCGTGGAGAACACAATTTTACGCATTGAAGGTGTTACGAAAGAGTTTCCCGGTGTGCGTGCCCTCGACAATGTAACCCTGGACGTCAGACAGGGTGAGATCCATGCCTTCATGGGTGAGAACGGCGCAGGTAAGTCCACGATGATCAATATCATCTCCGGCGGCCTGAAGCCCACCAAGGGTACGGTCTATTTCAAGGGCGAACCCACTAACTTCAATCATCCTGTGGAAGCACAGCGCGCCGGTATCAGCGTGGTGCACCAGGAGCTGAAGATGTGCGGCGATCTAAGCGTCGTGGAAAACATCTTCCTGGGAAACTGGAAGTACAAGAATGTGGCGGGTTTGAAGGTTGTCGACATGGCAGCCATGAAGAAGGAAGCCACGGAACTGCTGAAGAGTCTGGATTTTGAAATTGATCTGGATATTCCTGTCAAGGAACTGTCTGTTGCAAGACAGCAGATCGTTGAGATCTGCCGCGCACTGTCTCACAACTCCGATCTGATGATCATGGACGAACCTTCTGCAACCCTGACTGATAAGGAACTGGAAGTTCTGTTCCGCATCATTAAGATCCTGCGCGAGAAGGGCGTTACCATCATCTACATCTCCCACCGTCTGGACGAGGTGTTCGAGCTGGCAGACCGCATGACCATTCTGCGTGACGGCAAGGTCATCGACATCTGCAATGTGGCAGACATCACGAAGGCACAGATGATCGCCAAGATGGTTGGCCGCGAGATTGGCGACGACTATCCCAAGCGTACATGGGATGTGGGCGAGCCCATTCTGGAAGTCAAGAATATCTGCAACAAAAAGCTGCGCCTGCAGGATATCAGCTTTACCGTCCATCGTGGCGAGATCCTGGGTATTGCCGGTCTGGTCGGCGCAGGCCGTACCGAGACTGCCAAGATCATCTTCGGCGAGTTCGGCAAGGACTCCGGCGAGATCCTGCTGCACGGCAAGAACGGTGAGAGCAAGTCCATCAGCGCTGCGGTTGCAAAGGGTATCGCACTGGTTCCCGAGGACCGCAAGAAGGAAGGTCTGGTGCTGGAGATGCCTGTGCAGTACAACGTCAGCATGGGTAAATTCCAGAATATCCTGACCAACCACATTCTGGACAGCAAGAAGGAAAAGGCTCTGGCAGAGGAATACGTAGAGAAGCTGGGCATTGCTGTTCCTTCTATTGATTCCATGGCAAAGAACCTCTCCGGCGGCAACCAGCAGAAGGTCGTTCTGGCCAAGTGGCTGGCTGCAGACCCCGATCTGATCATCTTCGATGAGCCCACCCGCGGTATCGACGTCGGTGCCAAGGCTGAAATTTACAAGCTGATGAGCAAGCTGGCGCAGCAGGGGAAGGCCATTTTGATGATCTCTTCCGAAATGCCAGAACTCATGGGCATGTCCGACCGCATCATGGTTATGCACGAGGGCAAGCTGATGGGTGAGTTGCAGAAGGAAGAATTTTCTCAGGAACGAATCATGGGAATGCTTGTTGGCGAAAAGTGACCCTTGATTTGTTGAGACAAAAGTCTCAAAATATAAAAAACAGGAGGAACATGAAATGAAGAAGTTTTTCGCACTGGTTCTGGCACTGATCATGGCTCTGTCTCTGGTCGCCTGCGGCGCCAAGGAAGACCCCGCTCCCGAGAAGGAAGAGGCCCCCAAGCAGGAAGCTGAAGCTCCCGCTGCTGATGACAAGTTTGTCGTTGGTATCAGCCTGCTGTATCGTCAGGACGAGTACTACAAGGACCTGGAAGCTACCTTCGTCAACAAGGCTGCTGAATATGGCTTCGAAGTGAACATTCAGGATGCCAATCTGGATCTTGCAGCACAGATCAGCCACATTGAGGATTTCGTGACTATGGGCGTGGATGCCATCGCTTTCGCTCCCGTTGACGCTGCCGGTGTTGTCCCCGCTGTTGAGGAAGCTATGGCCAAGGGTATCCCCGTGTTCGTCTTCGACTCCAAGATCGACTCTGACGCTCCCACCAGCCAGGTCATCTTCGATCTGTATAACGACGGTTCCATCATGGCAGACTGGGCTCTGGAGTACATTGACTCTGAGTTGGGCGGCAAGGCCAAGATCGCCATTCTGGACTTCCCCGCAGAGCCCAACGGTTCCGTGATCCGTTCCAACGGTTTCCAGGAGACTATCGAGGCTGCCGGTAATGCCGGTATCGAGATCGTCAGCCGTCAGGACGGCGGTGCTTCCCGTACTGTTTCCATGGAAGCCATGGAGAACATTCTGACCGCTCACCCCGACATCAACATGGTCTTCGGCATCAACTTCGACACCTGCGCCGGCGCCAAGGCTGCCTGCGAGGCTGCTGGTAAGACCGACGTGGCTATCGTTGGTCTGGGCTGGGGCATTGAGGCCTTCGAGGCTCTGGAGAACGACGATCCCATGTATAAGGCATGGTTCGTGCCCTCTCCTCCCGTTCTGGCTGAGAACACCTTCAAGACCATCCATGACTATCTGACCGGCGCTGAGATCGACAAGGTCTTCGAGGGCGAATCCTTCGTGGTCGATGCTTCCAACATCGGTGAGTATGACTGGAGAGCTATTGTTGCTCTGAGAGGCGAGTAATTCTTTCGGGAATATACTACTTCCAAGCTTGTAAAAACGATTGACCGAAAGGCGCCGCGGAAGTTTTCCGCGGCGCTTTTGGAAGGATGGACTTATGAAAAAAGTGATCTATCGGTTCAACTCCTTAAGTTTGAGAACAAAATTGGTGCTGGCTTTTGCACTGATGATCATTGCCCCTCTGATTATTCAGGGGGTTATTTCGCTGTCCATTCTCTCGGATAGTGTGTTGGATCGATATCAAAATGAAATGGATTTCCGCTTTTCTCTGGTGGATGAACAGGTGGATGACCTGTTTGCAGAGTGCCGTGACGTGCTGTTTGATTTTGCGTATCGAAAAGAGATTCAGGAGATTTTGAAGCATGAGTATCAGGATGAAGACTTGCTTCGCTCCCGCTATGTAGTGGAAAAACTCCTTTTGGAAGGAAAATGGAACTTCGGAATGGAATTTTCCATCTTTGTCTACGACTTACAGGGGAATTGCTATACCAATGATTATCTGGATATGATCACCTATGAGGAGGTCATATCTGATCAAAGTATTATGAATACGCATATTAACTCCAACATTATGCTGGAGCAGCTGATGCGTGCGCAGAACTATCACGACATTATTATGGGACGCCCCATTTTTGACGCCTCAGGCCGTGCGCGGATTGGAACTGTGGTGATTCGCGTTGACACAAAGTATATTAAGGCGCTTTACAACAAAGTTTTTGAGGACACCGGGGCGGATATTACTGTGGTTGACCCTGCGGGGACCGTGATTTCCTCGGATGTATATGCCGGTGGAATGGACGCGGTAGAAGCCATGGAACTAAAAAATATGCCTGCGTTGGAAAGCGTTTTAGAGCGGGCTAAGGATATTCTCTTTACGTCCGATGCAGATAGCCGCGGTTGGTTTTATGTGTCGCAGATAAACAGCGACATCATCCACAGCACACGGCAGGATATGCAGATGACGACGTATATTATGATTGCAGTGGTGTTGGCACTTGTGGCACTGATGTTGCTGTATACGTCTGCTTCTATCGTAACACCGGTCAAGCTTTTGACGGAATCTATTGAGACGTTGGACAGCGCGGAGACTGCGGAGCTGACCTTTAAACCCAAATATAACGATGAAATCGGACGATTGGCACAAAGCTATAATGATATGACCGTGAAGCTGAAGGCCAGCGTGGAAAAAATAAAACAGATCGAAAAGGACAAACAACGAGCGGAAATTAAAATGCTGGAGGCACAAATTAGCCCGCATTTCTTATATAATACCCTGTCCTCCATCATTTGGCTGGTGCACAAGGATAAGAAAAACGAGGCCATCGGTATGATGGAGGCCCTTGCAAGACTGTACCAGATCAGTTTGAGCCGGGGACGGGAGATTATTACCCTGCAGCAGGAATTTGAACACGCGGAAAGCTACTTGAAGATTCAGGAAAAACGTTATCACGGTAACTTTGAGTATACCCTCCATATGGACGAGGGCATCGGCAAATTTTCCGTGGTCAAGGTTGTGCTGCAGCCACTGATTGAAAATGCGATTTACCACGGTGTAAGAAAGATGTCGGAGGGCGGCAGTATCATTGTGCGCGGCAGCCGCTTCGACGAAGATTGGATCCTGCTCTCTGTAATGGACAACGGCAATATGCTGGGGGAGGAAGGCTGCGAAAGAATGAACAAAGCCCTCGCGGGAAATGAAGAGGGCACCCTTGGCGTCGGTGTCAGCAATGTGATGGCGAGACTGCATTTGTATTACGGTGAGGATTGTTCCATGCGATATGTAATGCGAGATGGCTTTACAGTTGTAGAGATTGAAATACCGATCAGGGAGATGAACGGTGATGTATAAACTCTTAATTGCAGAGGATGAGGTCATCCTTCGGGAAGGCGTCAGCGAGGAACTGACGGAGATGGGGCTGTTTGAGATCGACACGGCCTGCAACGGCGTGGAGGCGCTGGCAATGGCCACGGCCAAAGACTATGATGCTATTCTGTTGGATATCCGCATGCCGAAAATGGATGGCATGGAACTGCTGGAAAAGCTGCAGGCGGCGGGCAATGATTCCATCAAATTCATTATGAGCGGTTATGCGGAATTTGACTATGCCCAGAAAGGTATCAAATACGGCGTGTCGGACTATATCGTAAAGCCCTTAACGCCGGGTAAGATTTGCTGCATCGGTGAGAAGATCTACCAGATGATCGAGCAGAAGCGTGCTGAGGATCATCAGGTGGAGATGCTCAAGGAGAAGGTTGAGGATTCCCGCCCGGTGTGGGGGGATATGATCCTCTCCCGTATGGTCAATGGTGAGTACGGCGGAGAGGAGGCGGAGGAGCGTCTCTCGGCTCGTGGCATCGTGTTCCCCAGCGAGTCCATCCGCCTCTTGCTGCTGCATCCTGTGGCCGAGCATGAGCGGCCTAGAACGGACTGTCCCATGTTCCGGATATCCACCAACACCGTGGCGATCGTTTCTGATAAGGCGGAACAGGCGGTCATGCAGTTTGCAGAACACTATGCCGAGAAGCATCCCGACGGCATTATCTGTGCCGTCAGCGGGGAGCAGACGGGCAGCGAACGCCTGAAAGACGCCTATTCAGACGCGGAGGAAGCCCTGCGCTATGCCCAGTTGATGGAAAAAACAGGACTGGTGCGCTACAGCGATGTAAAGAGCTCCGGCAGCAATATCTTTATTGATGAACTGGAATTCCGGATGCAGCTGGCACTAATCAAAAAGGATGGACTGCAGCTGTGGTTGGACCGAATGTTTGAGGAGATTCCGGAGAACGCCTCTCCGCAGGATTATTACTCTCTGGCGATCTATATTGCCATGCTCTGCCAGAACAACGTGCGTAAGTTGTCCGCCGAGCGGGCTCACATGAGCGTGGACTATGAGGCTGTATTGCGTATGCGTACCCGCAAGGAGATCAAGGCATGGGTGGGCAAACTGCTGGATATTGCTTGTGATCAGCTGGCAGGAAATACCCGCCAGCGAGGCCTGCTGGAAGTGGAAAAGACCAAGACTTATATTGATGAGCACCTGTCGGAAGATATTTCTATGGCGGATCTTGCCAAGAACGCCTATCTCAGCCCCAACTATTTAGGAAAGATCTTTATGGAAAAGGTTGGCATGAGCATTTCTGAGTATATCAATATGCGCCGCATCGAGCGGGCCTGTGAGCTGATCCGGCAGGGGAATGCCAAGATCTATGAGATCGCTGAAATGGTCGGCATCCGCGATCCTAACTATTTTAGCGCCCTGTTTAAAAAGATCCAGGGGTTGTCACCAAGCGAGTATAAGAGTTTAATTGGAACACAGGAACGCGAAAAGAAGGCGTAAACTCGTGGTGTTGTGTTGATTTTTATAGTAAATCGTTAGAAAAAATATGTTTAATTTCAGAGCGGATGATATAATGAATCTGGTCTAATAAGAGATAGAAAAATAAATATTTGTGTGATAGAATGTAATAAACTCTAAAATGGAGGGACATTATTATGAACGCATATCTCGCAAGTGTCATTGAAAATGTAAGAGTAAAGCATGCAAACGAGCCTGAATTCGTTCAGACCGTGGAAGAAGTGCTGTCCTCTCTGGAGCCGGTCATCGACCAGCATCCCGAGTATGAAAAGGTAGACCTGTTGGGTCGCATGGTGGAGCCCGAGCGTACCTTCACCTTCCGCGTTTGC
>JAZRCP010000136.1:0-28811 GCA_045659825.1 Dysosmobacter sp.
GCCAATGGATCAAGAGGAAAAATCTCTTAAAAGTTGACTACAGCATCCTGATCCTTGGCGGATTCTATGTTGTTGTGATAGCAGTATATGTGTTCTTTGAACTGTACGTTGTAAATTACAGACCTGTTTTGATCGAGGGCGTTCTGGAAGCATCCTATCCTTCCTCAACCACGATGCTTGTGATGTGCGTGATGCCCACAGCTATGATGCAGTTAAATGCCCGGATAGAGAACCATACACTCAAAAAATGTGTCGATTTTTTGATCATCACTTTTATTGTCTTTATGGTGACACTCAGGCTTGTTTCAGGCGTGCATTGGGTCACCGATGTGATCGGCGGTGTTTTGCTCAGTGCAGGACTAACCATGGTGTATGATTCTATCAGTAAGATTGAACGAAAGCCATCCGGAGAAACAAATTAAGTATAAACTATTTGCCCGCCGTTCCCTTTCTGATGGATAACGGCGGGCTTTGTTATGCAGTGAATTTTACTCTGTACTTTCCCGAAAAAAAGGCGTACCATAGAGATGATTTCCAAGAAACGGAGGTGGCCTTATGAAAGCGGATCTGAATGAAGCACTCCGTTATCTCGGAGCCCAACAAGCATCGGAAGAGCTGCGTCTCAAGGTAGCCGCCGTTTCTGAGCGTTTGGAGAAAACCCTTCAGCCTCGTTTTACCTACAAAGTCTGCCCCCTTTTGCGAGAAAACGGGCAGTTATCTATCCCCTCGGCAGGCATTACTCTGGAAAGCCGCACCGCCGAACGCATGCTGGCCCAGTGCGATCAGGTGATCCTGCTGGCCTGTACCCTTGGAGCAGCATTTGAAACCATGCTGCGCGCCGAGCAGGCACGGGATATGGCAAACGCAGCCATTCTTAACGCCTGCGGCAGCGCGCTGGTGGAAGCCGGCTGCGATGCAGCAGAGCAGGAATTGAAAGCCCGCTTCCCTGACCGCTTCCTGACGGACCGCTTCAGTCCGGGTTATGGCGATCTGCCTCTGAGCCTGCAGCCCGCTATCTGTGGCACGCTGGACGTGCAGCGGCGGCTGGGCATTTACCTGACCGACAGCTGCCTGATGATCCCTTCCAAATCCGTCACTGCGCTGATCGGACTTTCCGACACACCCCAGATGGCACGCATCCGCGGCTGCGCTTATTGCAGCATGCAAAAAACCTGTACCTTACGTAAGGGAGGAAAACACTGTGGGATTTGATTTTTTACAGAATAAACTGCTGTTTCTGGACGGTGCGATGGGCACAGTCCTGCAGCAACGCGGACTGGCCCCCGGTGGACTGCCGGAACTGCTGAATCTGACCGATCCGCAGCTGTTGTCCTCCATTTACTGCGAGTACATTGAAGCAGGCAGTCAGGTGATCTACGCCAATACTTTCGGTGCCAACGGCCTGAAACTGGCAAAAGCCGGTCATACTGTGGACGAGGTCATCTCCGCTGCCATCTCCATTGCCAAGGACGCCGCCGCAGGACGTGCCATGGTGGCACTGGACATCGGCCCGTTGGGGCAGCTGCTGGAGCCCATGGGCAGCCTGACCTTTGAGCAGGCCTATGACCTGTTCCGCGAAATCGCTGAAGTCGGTGCAAAGGCAGGCGCTGATCTGGCCGTCATCGAGACCATGACCGATCTCTACGAGGCGAAAGCCGCTCTGCTGGCCGTGAAAGAGAACACGGAGCTGCCTGTGTTTGTTACCATGTCTTTCGAGCAAAACGGACGCACCTTCACCGGCTGCACCGCCGCTTCCATGGCGCGGACGCTGGAGGGACTGGGTGCGGACGCCATCGGTCTGAACTGCTCTCTCGGCCCCGATCTGCTGGCACCGATTCTGAAAGAACTGTGCGAAAACACCCGCCTCCCGGTGATTGCAAAGCCCAACGCAGGTCTGCCGGACCCTGTAAGCGGACACTACGATATGGGACCTGAGGATTTTGCGCAGGCCCTTCTCCCCTGTCTGGACGCCGGCGCCACCATTTTCGGCGGCTGTTGCGGCACCTCGCCGGATTACATCCGCCAACTCCGCAAGGTTCTCGATGGAAAGCATCCAGTTCCCCGCCATTATGATGCCGCGGCCTTTGTCTGCACACCGGTCACCCCCTGCCGCCTGGACGGCGTGCGGGTCATCGGCGAGCGGGTCAACCCCACCGGCAAAAAGCGCTTCCAGCAGGCACTACTGGAGAACGATCTGGATTATATTCTGGATGTCGCTGTCCAGCAAGAAGATGCCGGTGCGGATATTCTGGATGTCAACGTAGGCTTCCCCGGCGTGGATGAAGTCACCATGCTGCCCCGCGTGGTCAAAAAAATTCAAAGCGCCGTCTCTCTTCCCTTGCAGTTGGATTCTTCCAATCCCGCCGCGCTGGAAGCCGGTTTGCGTGTCTATAACGGCAAAGCCGCCGTCAACTCTGTGAACGGCGAACCGGAGGTTCTGGAACGCATCCTTCCCATTGTGAAAAAATACGGTGCCTCCGTTGTGGGCCTGACGCTGGACAAGGGCGGCATCCCTCAAACCGCGGAAGGCCGCGTAGCCATTGCCCACCGAATTCTGGAAACCTCGCTCTCCTATGGAATCCCCAAGGAGGACCTTTGGATCGACTGCCTGACGCTGACGGTTTCCGCCCAACAGGAGCAGGCCGCAGAGACATTGAAGGCCGTCCATACTGTGCGCTACGAATTGGGTCTGCAAACCGTTCTGGGCGTCTCCAATATCTCCTTTGGCCTCCCCAACCGTATTTTACTGACCCAAAACTTCCTGATCCAGGCCATGTATGCCGGTCTGACCCTCCCCATTATCAACCCGAATCAAAAGGAAATGATGGATGCCGTCAGCGCCTTCCGGGTCCTTTCCGGCGAGGATGCGCAGTGTCAAAACTATGTCGCTCGATTTGCAGAAAATTCTGTTTCTGCAGTCACTGTAAAGCAAGGCAGCTTAACACTCGACGATACCATTATCCGAGGACTAAAAGCAGATGCCGCCAAATTGGCTGGCATGGCCCTGCAAACAGAAGATGAACTGACGCTTGTAGAAGGCCATCTGATCCCCGCACTGGACCGCGTGGGTGAAGGATACGAACAAGGCAAGGTCTTCCTCCCCCAGCTTCTCAGCGCCGCACAGGCCGCGCAGGCTGTATTCGAGGTCATCCGTACCTCCATCGCTGAAAAAGGCGGCACACCGGTTAAAAAGGGTTCTATGGTCATCGCAACGGTTCAGGGTGATATCCACGACATCGGCAAAAACATCGTCAAGACCGTATTGGAAAACTATGGCTATGATGTCCTTGATCTGGGCCGTGACGTGGCCCCCGAAGCAATTGTAAAGGCCGTACGGGAGCGTGAAATCCGTCTTGTGGGCCTTTCCGCGCTGATGACCACAACACTCCCCGCCATGGAGGAAACCATCAAACAATTGCAGCAGTTGCCGACCCCTCCCGTCATTGTGGTCGGCGGTGCAGTAGTCACACCGGAATACGCCAGCACAATGGGTGCCGATTATTATGCCAAGGACGCCAGACAGGCTGTGGATGTAGCCAGAAAGGTTCTCGGATAAACAAAAATGAGCGTATCGTTTGATACGCTCATTTTTACGCTGCATGATACGAAAATGGGACATCCTTTCGGATGTCCTCTTTTCATGCAGATCAACGACATTTTCATGGGTTGTCTCCCACGAACCAAACCGAAAACATCGGCCTCTTTTGAACTGCCCTTAATACAAATCCGGTTTCGCCGTTTGGTTAAAATCTCTATTTGTTACTGCGATTGCAAATACTTCTTTGCGCCGCAATCGTGAGAAGCGTATCCCCAAGCTGTGTCAGCGCCACGCCCAGCAGAGTTACTTCATCCTCCGTCAGTTTGCAGGCAAGTGCATTGGCTACGGCAGTGATGGAAGCTGTCAATTCACATGAATTCAAAAGAGACTCACCTCCACTACTATGGTATGAACAAACGGCTGAAAGGGAAACGCATTCGGTGCTTAGATCACTTCTAAGGAAAATACTGAGCTACCCTATAAGCAACGGTGTGAACTTCACCGCCTTGAAGGCATGACCATTACCGGATACCGTTTTCTGCGGTATCCGGTGACATAGATTTTTTAGAGTGTCCTATCCTACGGATAGCCCCGCTCCAGCATTCTACGGTAGCTGGCGATGGTGCTGGGTGCATACTTCGTCTGACGCTCCAACCACCGCAGAGCATGCTTTTCGAACTTCATTTCTGCATCTTCACAGAAACCGTTTTTAACTTCCCGCTTAAACTCTTCCGCTGCCGCCAGACCATACACCTCTACGCGGAGCGGCTTCATAGAAACAGCTTTCAGATGTTGCTGACCACTGTCGCTATGTCGTACCCCATCGACAACAGTGCTGCCACGATGAGCAGTACCAGCATGATCCATTTGCTCACTACGATCAGGTTGAAGTCCGGAAGCCAGTTCAGCCATTTGCAGGTACGCTTCTCTTTCCTTTTCCTATCCTGTTCCAGCAGAGAGGTCATCTGTGTCAATGATTTCTGCATCTCTGTCATAGATTTCTGCACTGCTGTCAGATCCGTGTGAAATTTCAGATTCGGAAAATACTCCTGCAACGATTTCCTGCGCTGTGAGTTGTTTTCGTATTCTGAATTTATACTCCATGACATCTTGACAACTATATTAGAGACGCCGTTCTCTCTGCGAACTTCATCGATGTGCCGGATCATCTCCTGCCGGATATTTTCAACGGTCAGCAGTTCTCCTTTCTTCACAGGCTACACACCGGTATATGGCGATCCATGTCGATCTGAACATGTCCTGCCAGTAGAAATTGAACCCGACTTCCTTTCCAATATCCCGCAGCTTGACGTAGTTGTTTCCTCCGATATTGTAGGCGGTCATAGATACCTAACGGGGGTCCACATAGATGTTCTGCCATGGTGGTTTGGCTTAGAACCTGCTGCCGCAACAGTGGCTCTGTTGAACAGCGTGATGCCACAGAGGATGCCCAGTGCAAGATGGGCATTCTTTACTTTCCGAAATGTTGAGTATTTGCGCAATGCGGCAACGGAGGCTTTGCCGAAGACCTGGTCGAACAGAGCCTCATATTCCGGGAATAAGTTCTCTCGCACTCAGCAGAATTCTACATAGAAATCAAAAAAAATATTGACAACCACCACATAATGGGCTACCATGAGCAACAGTTGTCTATATAAATAAAAGAATACCTATTTTCTGGACTTTGCAATGATGGACATTTGATTTTTACACTATAGGAGGATTTTATGGAAACTAAAGTTGCGGTTCTTGTGCAGAACGAATTGAACCTGGATTTTAACAAGGTTTTTGCTGACGCAATTTCCCTGGGGGCAGTTGTCGATCATATTCCTCTGTATCACACGCAGGATCCCCAAAAGATCATCGAGGCTGCTAAGGGTTACGATTATGCAGTTGTCGGCCGTGAATGCTGGAATGCTGAGGTTCTGGAAGCTTGCTCTGATCGTCTGAAAGGCATCGCCCGTTTCGGTGTTGGTATGGACTCTGTGGACGTTGAGGCCGCTACCCGCTTCGGTATCGCCGTGTCCAACGCTCCCGGCACCAACTCCAAGGCTGTTGCTGAGCATGCTCTGGCTCTGATGATGTCTGTTCTGCGTAAGGTCACCACTTATGACCGCGGCATCCGTGCCGGCGGCGTTACTGCCAAGATGACCCAGACGCTGGAAGGCACCGTTGCTATTCTGGGCTTCGGCAACATTGGTCGTGAGTTGGCTCGCCTGCTGAGCGTGTTCCCCGTTAAGCTGATCGCTTACGATCCCTATCCCAACCACGAGGCAGCCAAGCAGCTGAATGTGGAGTTCGTCTCTCTGGAAGAGGCCATCACCACCGCAGATATCATCAGCCTGCATCTGCCTGCCGTTGAAGAGATGCACGACTTCATCTGCACCGAAAACATCGCCAAGATGAAGGATGGCGTCTACATCATCAACACTGCCCGTGGCTATGTGGTCAATGAGCATGATCTGGCCGAGGCTCTGCGCTCCGGCAAGGTTGCCGGTGCCGGTCTGGATGCATTCAAGGTGGAACCCTTCGACCAGACTTCTGAGCTGAAGGAGCTGGACAACATCGTCCTGACTCCTCACTCCGCAGCAGTCAGCACCCAGGCTGTCCGCGCTGTGTTTGAGCATTGCGCCAAGGTCATTGTCGGCTACATGAAGGGTCAGCCAGACCGCAGCCTGCTGAATCCCGATTACAAGATGAATGCCAAATAAGGGATAGTCAAAAAGAATCCTCGAAAACAGTAGCTTACTGTTTTAAAAGCATGAATAATTATTGAAAAGAGATAGTGTAATGATGAACAAGGTTAAAGTTGGCGTGCTGGGTTATGGCACAATCGGCCAGCGTCTGGCTGACGGCGTCGCTCTGATGGGCGATATGGAACTGGTTGGCGTTGCTAACCGCACCCCCAATCTGGGCGTCCGTGCCCTGAAAGAAAAGGGCATGCCCTACGATCTGTACATGTCCGACGTCCAGTACGAGGAAAAGTACAAGGAAGCAGGTATCCCCGTCTGCGGCACCATGGAGGACCTCATCAACAAGTGCGACATCCTGCTGGATGCCACCCCTGCCGGCGTAGGCGCCGAGAATAAGAAGCTCTGCGAGAAGCTGGGCAAGCCCTGCATCTTCCAGGGCGGCGAAAAGAACGACGTTGCCGACGTGTTCTTCCACGGCTGTGCCAACTATGAAAAGGGTCTGGGCAAGCAGTTCCTGAAGCTGACTTCCTGTAACACCACCGGCTTGATCCGCGCTGTGGACTGCCTGGACCGCAACTGCGGCGGCGTGGAGCGCGTTGCCATCACCATCATCCGCCGCGTGGCCGATCCCGGTGACTATCATCGCGGTCTGACCAACGCTCTGAAAATCGACAAGGCACCCTCTCACCAGGCCGTCGACCTGATGACCATCATGCCCCACGTGGAGGCCACCGGCATTCTGGTGCACACTCCCGTGACCCACGGCCACATCATCACCGTGACCGCACAGGGCAAGCGCAAGATCACCAAGGAAGAGGCTCTGGCCGCCTTCAATAACCACGACCGTATCCGCGTCGTCCGCATTGCAGACGGTTTCCAGGGCAACGCTTCCATGTTCAAGTACGCCCGCGATCTGGGCAACCCCAGAGGTGACATGTATGAAATCGGTCTGTGGGAAGAGAGCATCGTGGAATATGGTGATCAGATCATGTTCGCGATCTACATTCCTCAGGAAGCCGTTACTATTCCTGAGACGCTGGACGGTGTCCGCGCAGCTCTGAACATGCAGACCACCATGGAGGAAGGCACCAAGAAGACTAACGAATACCTGGGGATGGGCGCATGGAAATAAAGATTAATTCCGTTCGGGATCTGGACCTTGCCGGTAAGCGTGTCCTGTTCCGTCCCGACATCAACGCGACGGTTGATCGCGTTACCCGCAAGATCGTCAGCGATACCCGCCTGCGTGCCAACGCAGAAACGCTGAAATATATGCTGGATCAGGGCGCCAAGGTGGCCATCATCGCCCACCAGGGTGACGCACTGGACTATGAAAACCTCCAGCCTCTGGAAGAGCACGCCGAGAAGCTCAGCGAGTTCACCGGCTACCGCGTCACCTATATCGACGACGTCTGCGGCCCTGCCGCTCTGGCCGGCGTCATGGCCCTGCGCGAAGGCGAGGCCATCATTCTGGGCAACCTCCGCTATCTGGGCGAGGAGCTGTCCACCTTCGACAGCTACGTCCGTCTGACTCCCGAAGAGATGCGCGACGTGTGGCCCATCCGCAAGCTGGCCCCCCTGTTCGACGTCTATGTCAATGATGCTTTCTCTGCTGCACACCGCCGCGCTCCCAGCATGGTGGGCTTCCAGCAGTTTATGCCCAGCGCCGCCGGTTTCCAGTTCTTCACCGAGTATGAAGTGCTGACCCGCGTGCTGCACCACGCAGAGCATCCCTCCATGTTCGTTCTGGGCGGCGCCAAGATCTCCGACGCCTTCGGCATGATGGAAGCCGTTCTGAAGAACGGCACTGCCGACAAGCTGCTCATCACCGGCGTCACCGCCGTGGTCATGTATCTGGCCAAGGGCAAGACCTTCGGCGAAAAGCAGATGAAGTTCCTGGAACGCAAGAACATGCTGCCCTTCGTGGAGCTGGCAAAGAAGTATCTGGCCGAGTATCCCGACGCTTTCGAACTGCCTCTGGACTTCGCCTATGAGAAGGACGGCCAGCGCGCGGAGATTTCCGCCGAGGAGGAAATGCCCGATGCACTGCTGCTGGACGTGGGTGAGAAGACGGTGGCACACTTCCGCGAGCTGCTGCTGACGGCCAAGACCATCTTCGTCAACGGCCCTGCCGGCGTCTACGAGGATCCCATGTTTGAGTACGGCACCAAGCACCTCTGGCAGGCCATCGCCGACAGCGAAGGCTACTCCGTCATGGGCGGCGGCGATACCGGTACTGCTGCCAAGAAGTTTATCGACACCTCCAAGATCAGCTACATCTGTACTGCCGGCGGTGCCATGGTCAACTTTATGTCCGGCAAGAAGCTGCCTCTGATCGAGGCTATGGAGCAAGCCTATGTTCCCAATCTGAAATAAGCTTCCCTTACGCTTATTTCATTAGCTACGCCAAAACTTCATGGGAAACGGTTGTTTCCCATGAAGTTTTTTCTTTAAATACCTGATTTACCATAGAATTAATACAGAACATCTCATTCATGCTATTTAAAAATGAGTGGTAGTAATTTAGGTAACCGTAAAACCTATCCGCGTATAAAAGGCCGCCATCTCAACGAGCATAAGCAAAGCTTGTTCTCCTTTGCGTCCCAAGCAAACTGTAAATTACGGCACTAAATTGTGCTCCGGCAGGTGTGTTGGCAAAGAGCCATTTCTTTCGGCCCATCACAAAGGGCTTAATGCTGCGTTCAGCGCGGTTGGTGCTCAGTTCCAGTCTGCCGTCTTTCGGATAGCGCACCAGATAAGACCATTGTTTCTTATTGTCAACAGGCACGAAAATCACCTATTTGACCTCGTTTTTTGTTCCAAAATTGCAAAGAAAAAGGACATCCATTTTGGATGTCCTTTTTGTTGGTGGAGATAAGCGGGATCGAACCGCTGACCTCTTGACTGCCAGTCAAGCGCTCTCCCAGCTGAGCTATACCCCCAAGCAATTCCTCTTCGGAACAAAAAATATTATAGCAACATCGAAAGGAAAAGTCAATACATTTTATTCGCACGATAAGAAAAAATTTAGGCTTTCTTAAGAAATCTTTTGGAAAAAGATGCATTTTTCAAAAAGGTATGATACTATATAGATGTCACTCAAAAGTGTCATTTTTAAAGAGATAAAAGGAAACCAATCGCTATGAAAAACGCTGTTTTTCACCGTAGACTATCAAAAATTTCAGCAATTCATTATTTTAAATTGGTGTTCAGATCGTTGCTGTTGCTTATGGCATTGACTCTGTATATCATAAACCGTAGAAACGCTTATTTTTCCTGGCCCGAAATGATCCATGATTATCCGTTGACCTTTGGTTTGATTTGGATATTATTTGCCGCAGAGATGATTGCCAGGTGCTTTCCGTCCGGGCTGGAGAGCATGGGTTGTCAGAAGCTATTTCCCCGTAATTATCTCCCTGTACAGGGGGGTGATGTGCATGACTACAAGGTGTCTTGGAAGGTAACCTTTGCCATGGCGGTTGCGTGGTTTACGCTTAATGGTGTGATCGGAACGCTGTATTTTACACAGGTAATCGATGAAGGCATCTTGCTGCTGGTCTCTCTTGCATACTCTGTCTGTGACATGATCTGTATTTTGTTTTTCTGCCCGTTCCAGACGTGGTTTATGAAGAACAAGTGTTGCGGGACCTGCCGGATTTATAATTGGGACTATGCTATGATGTTCACACCGCTGGTTTTTGTAAAGCATTTCTATGCCTACAGTCTTTTGGGACTGGCATTGATCCTCCTTCTGCAGTGGGAAATCATCTATCACAAATTTCCTGAACGCTTTTATGACGGCACCAACCAAAGCCTTACCTGCGCCAATTGTCAGGAGAAACTGTGCCACCATAAAAAGCAGCTGCGCCAGTTTGCCAAATTTAGAAGATAATACAAAAGGAGCTGCGCTTGCGGCTCTTTTTCTCTGGAAGATTCTTTCGATCAGCACCTCTTGAACGGATATCAAGTCCGTGGTAAACTGAATTATCAGGAAAACTTCCCTAACGGAGGTAATGAGGTAATTATGAGTTTTGACCGTGATTTATTTCTGCCGATCAGCCGCGAAGATATGCTTCGCCGCAACTGGCATTACTATGACTTTTTGATTATTACCGGCGATGCTTATGTGGATCATCCTTCGTTTGGTTCCACGATCATCGGCCGCATTTTAGAAGCGGCCGGATATCGTGTCGCCATTCTGGCACAGCCGGACTGGAAAAAACCTGAGGCATTTACCGCACTGGGACGCCCCCGCTATGGCGTTATGATTTCCGGCGGCAACCTGGACTCCATGGTGGCCCATTATACCGCTGCCAGAAAGCGCCGGCATGATGATGCGTACTCCCCCGGAAGAAAGGCTGGCCTGCGTCCCGACCATGCTACCATCGTTTATGCGAATCGTGTGCGGGAAGTCTATGGAGATATTCCCATCATTATCGGCGGCCTTGAAGCCAGTCTGCGGCGGTTTGCTCACTATGATTACTGGGAAGACACCGTTCGCCGCTCCATTCTCTTTGATTCGCAGGCAAACATTCTCAGTTACGGTATGGGAGAATATGCAACACTGGAGATTGCCGCCCGACTGGCATCCGGCACTCCAGTTAGTGAAATTACGGATGTGCGCGGTACCTGTGTAGTTGCCAATTACCCCGCAGTTTGCGCCTATCCCCGTGTAGAGGTTCCCTCGTTTGAGGAGGTAGCTGCGGATAAGGTAGCCTATGCCAAAGCAAATATGGTGGAGTATCAGGAGCATGATGCCGTGGTGGGAAAAGCCATCGTACAGAAGCACGGCAACCGCTATCTGATTGTGAACCCGCCTGCGTTCCCGCTGTCCACAGAGGAAATGGATCGCGTGGCCGAGTTGCCGTATGTGCGTGAACCGCATCCGATTTATGACGATCAGGGCGGCGTACCTGCCATTGAAGAAGTGCGCTTCTCTGTCACCCATAACCGAGGTTGCTTTGGTGCCTGCAATTTCTGCTCACTGGCATTCCATCAGGGGCGCACGATTTCCGCACGGAGCCACGAATCTGTGATACGGGAAGTCACAGCGCTGACAAAGCATCCGGGCTTCAAGGGGTATATCCATGATGTGGGTGGTCCGTCTGCAACATTCCGCCGCCCCTCTTGCCAAAAGCAACTGAAGCATGGCGTGTGCAAAAACCGTGCCTGCCTCGCACCGGAGGCCTGCCCCAATCTGGATGCAGATCATACGGACTACATGATGCTGCTGCGGAAACTGCGGAATATTCCCGGGATTAAGAAAGTGTTTATTCGTTCCGGTATCCGTTTTGACTACCTGATGAAAGACCCCAACGGCGAGTTTTTTGCCGATTTGGTGCAGCACCACATTTCCGGCCAGCTGAAGGTAGCGCCGGAACACTGCGTGGCACACACACTGGACTACATGGGAAAGCCTCATATCGATTTATATGAGCGGTTCCGTACGAAGTATTTTAAACTGAACCAGCGCTATGGCAAGGAGCAGTATCTGGTTCCGTATCTGATTTCCTCTCATCCCGGCTGTACACTGGAAGATGCCGTACAGCTGGCAGAATGGCTGAATAAGCAAGGGCATATGCCGGAGCAGGTACAGGATTTCTATCCTACACCCGGTACGCTGGCAACTTGCATGTGGTACACCGGTATCGACCCGCGCACGATGAAACCGGTGTTTGTTCCCAAAACGCCTCACGATAAGGCGCTGCAGCGTGCACTGATGCAGTGGCGTAAGCCGCAGAACCGCTCGCTGGTGCTGGAAGCACTCAAAAAGGCCGGACGCGAAGACCTGATCGGCTACGGAAAAGAGTGCCTGATCCGGCCTAATCGTCCCGTTGGGCAGGCACAGTCTGCGCCGGAACGGAAATCGGAGCACAAGAATAAGGCTGGCGGAAAGAGCGAGCGAAAGCGTGTGGAAAAGCCTGCTGTGCGAACGGAGAAGCCTGTTCGTAAGGCAGGATGGGCAAAGGCAAAGCCCAAGAAACAGCAGGGCAAAAAGTAAATGCAAACCATCGTGTTTTTTGAAAAAACATGTTGACACAGCACTATGTTACTGATATAATATCCACTGTTGGCACGAGAGTTCCAACAGTATGGGGGTATAGCTCAGCTGGGAGAGCGCTTGACTGGCAGTCAAGAGGTCAGCGGTTCGATCCCGCTTATCTCCACCAAAAAGGAACAGTCACCGAAAGGTGGCTGTTTTCTTTTTATCGGGGGTCCTGTGCGCCGAGCGGCATTGCGCAGCAATGCATGGAGCCCTACGGTGCAGCATCATGTGTAGCGCGCAACCGGCGTAAATATCCTTTTATCATCCAGTTGCATGATGAGAAATAGCCCCTGCTTAGAGAACATATTTTATACAAAATGAGCCCGTATCGAAATCGGTACGGGCTCCTTTTAAAACATTATATTAAATTACTTGTCAAAGGGATTGGTCTTTCTCACATAGTTGGGATTGGCAGTGGGGATCTTGCCTTTCTCTGCAAAGAAGTCAGCAATATCGTCCAATTCCACATCTTCCCAAGCCTCTCTGGTGGGCCAGCCGGTCTCCAGATCCCACTTGCGGTCGGTGTAGAACATATCCACAAAATCGTTCCACTCGTCCCAGGTCACAGTATCGCCCCAGGGATCGGGGAAAGTCATCCAAGGATAAACCTGAACGATCTCCATGTCGCGTGTTCTACCGTGGTCACGCATGAAGATAGCGCGCTCGATGATCTTACCGCGGTCAGCCAGATGGTTGATATCCTCCATGGTGGCATGCTTTGCGCCTGTGGCAGCCTTGAACATATCCAGTTCCATGTTGGGACGGCCGGGATCGGGATCCTTGAACTCGCACAGCAGCAGGGAGTCCTTCATCTCGTTTCTGCGGATGTTATCCACTGTTGCGGCAACCATCAGGGGGTGATGGCAGGGATCATCTCTGTACTGCAGGTAGTTGTCATAGTGGTCGTGAGAGTGGGCGCCATTGGCCTCGTCGCGGGAACCGATCATATGAACAATGTTCATAGACACCCAGACGCACTTTTCGCAGCCCTGGAAACCTCTGCCCTGCCAGTGAGAGCACTCACCCCAGCTGGTCTCCCAGCTGACAGGAGTCAGGCGCTCTTCGCCCATTCTGTTATAGATACCGTGGCGCAGGGTATCACCGAACTTCTCCTTGCCCAGTGCACGGATCATTCTGCCCACGCCCTCTGCCAGCAGATCGCCCATGGGGCCCTTACGGTAAGCCATGCACTCGAGGATGTAGCGAACGAACTCGGGATCCTTGAAATCGATAGGACGGCCAAAGTCAATACCAGCCTCATCAAAGAGGCCCTCTTCCTGGCACTGATACATCCAGGTGAACAGCCAGAAGCAAACATCCCACTTGTCGATGCCGAACTGGTTGCAGCACCACATCATCATCTTGCCGAACTCGAAGTCGGGGCCCCACATATTCAGCAGGTTACCGGAATACTTCTTCAGGTACTCATCCTTCAGCGGGTCATCGGGGTCAACAAGGATCGGGAACTGCCACTGATACTTACCGGGAACAGACTGTCTGGGGAAGTCCAGATAGGCGCCCAGAATAAACTGGTTATCGACCTGCATGACGGAGGCATAGATATCCATGCACTTACCCACCATTGCGATCCAGTCTTCACTGTCAGGATCAAGGGGGTTCTTCAGGCAGCTTCTGGTACCCATGCAGATATGGTTGCAGCCGGGGTTGCAGGAGTTATACTCAAACTTATGGGGAACAGCCGCAACAGGAGTATCAGCGGAACCCTGAATCTGGTCGCAGTGCTGGGGAGGATAGGGCTTGCCCTTTTCGGGAGTGTCGCCCCATGCGTGGATCTTCAGCGTTTCTTCCAGATCCATGGGAGCGATGGTGCCTGTGCCTCTGGCAACAACTGCCTTCAGGTTCTTATAGCCCCACACAGCACCGAAGCCGGGCATTGCGAATGCATTGTCGGCGTGGGTTGCAATGGAGGCGTGACGGCAGATGTTCTCACCGGCGGGACCGATAACCAGCGAGGAAGACTTTCTGCCGTACTTGTCAAACAGCTTCTCCTGCGTATCGAGCACATACATGCCCTTCAGTTCGCTTGCGTCCTCGAAGGAGATCTTGTCGTCATCGATAACAACATAGGTCAGGCTGTCGGCCTTACCGGTGATCATAAAGCCGTCGTAGCCGGCCCACTTCAACACAGCACCAAAGTAACCGCCGCTGCAGGCGTGGGTATACTGCTCAGGAATCGTCTTTGCAGAAATGCCGGTCATGATGCAGCGGCCGGCATAAGGCAGACCCGTACCGGCCAGAGGGCCGGTCATGTAAATCAGGGTGTTTTCTGCGGACAGAGCGGGAACATTGCCGTCCTTCACCTCATCCCAGTACAGTCTATTTGCCATGGCGCGGCCGCCCACATAATCGTTGGCATACTTTTCCGTGGGGATAATGGAAGTGGTCTTGTTGGTCAGGTCGATCTTCAGAATTTTGCCCGCGTAGCAGGAGGGCAGCTTCTCGAAAAACACTTTCTTTGCCATTATTTTGCACCTCCTAAGGTCTCGGGATCATAGGGCAGCGGATCGGAAGCCAGACCCAAGCACACCACAGGGCATTCCTTAATGCACTGGGGGCCGCCTTCGCGGGTGCGGCACAGGTCGCACTTATGTGCCTTGCGGTTCTTCTTGTCCATGGTAATACGAGAAGGAGTGAGCTTGCACTTCTTGGCACACAGGCCACAGCCGATGCACTCTTCCTCGTTGATGTAGACGATACCGTTTTCATCAACGCACATAGCCTTGTCCTTCTTGGGACAGGCCTCATAGCAGGGATGATCCTCGCAGTGTTCGCAAACATAGACCTTGTGTTTGAGCTGGTCCAACCGGCCCAACTCCACCTTGATGCCGCCATGGCAGGGGCCGGTCACGCCATCGTGAACGAGGGCGCAGAACAGCTCACAGCTGGAGCAACCGATGCAATGACTGTACGCATCGGGATATTGAACAATATGGTCGTATTTCATGAATATACTTCCCCTCTCCTTTTCTGGTATTTTGATAAATGATATTGTTTGAGGACTGCGTTGATACGTCTACAATGACATATCAGATCAGTCTTACATGACATAAGAAAGCAGTGTCTACCTCTGCCCCTTCGTTGGTTTGTAAAAGAAAACCAAGTGCTGTACGCGTGGTTCCAAAATGTACTGTAACCCACCGCCAATTTTATTGGCGGTGGGACACAGAATATAGCAGTCAGCAAAATTTGTAAGCTTTTAAATCTGTCCAGTATGCTTCCCTGTCAGGGATTATTGCTCCACAATCACCCGGAACTTAATCTGCTCGCAATACGCTTCACCGGCACGCAGAAGTGTTTTTCCGAAATGAGGATTATGTACTGCATCAGGGAACAACTCTGCTTCCAGGCAAATTGCATCATGGGGGGTATATTTCCGACCATCCTTACCGGGGTGGTTATCCAGGAAATTACCCGTATAGATGTGCAGGTCTGGCATTGTTGTTTCCACTTCCAGTATACGACCCTTGGAAGGTGCCACCAATCTGGCGGCCAGTCCCATCTCGTGGCCATCACGCACAAAGGAAACATCGTATCCTCTATTGTGCTGGAGTGCATGGTTATCATCAAAAATATGATCACCAATGGGATGGGCCGTAGTAAAGTCAAACGGCGTATCCTTTACGGACAGAATCTGACCGGTCGGAATCAGCTCATCATCAACCTCCAGATAGAAGCGGCCGTTGATAAACAGTTCCTGATCATAGATCTTCTCATCCATACCGCCCAGACACCAATAGGTGTGGTTGGTCATGTTCATGATTGTATCCTGATCGCAGATTCCGCGATGGGTGACAAGCAAGGCCCCATCTTCATCAAAGCGATACTCCACTTCGACCTGCAGATTGCCGGGATATCCAGCCTCGCCATCTTTGCTGAGCAAACGGAAAATTACGCAATCCTCACGGATCTCCGTATCCCAGAATCTCCAGGCATAGCTGGCCTCACCGCCATGTGCACTGTTGTTGCCGTCATTGAGGGTCAACTGGTAGGTCTTTCCACCAATAACAGCACGACCATCCTTGATACGGTTCACAACACGGCCAACCGTTGCACCATAGAAATTCCGGTTTTCCAGAAACTCCTCCAGAGAATCACATGTCAGTGCGATATCATCCAGCTTCCCGTCAGATTCCTTGATCTGCACAGAGAAAATGGCTGCACCGAAATTGGTCAGCTGGACGCGCAACAGGTCATTTTCCATGACAACAAGCTGTGCCTGTCCGCTGGTCTGCGATAACTGAATCATCTGTTATTCTCCTATTAAATAGATTGAATAGATTGATTAGGCCTGCAGCTGCTTTGCCTTCATCTTCTGCATCATCTGATCGAATGCAACTGCAAAAATCAGAACCAGACCGGAAATAGCCTGCTGCCAATAGTCGGACACGTTGATCATGATCAGGCCGTTGGACAGAACGCCCATCAGCAGAACGCCAAAGGTAACGAAGGACAGCTTGCCCTCGCCGCCACTGATGGAAACGCCGCCCAGAACGCAAGCGGTGATAACATCCATCTCGTAGCCGTCGCCGGACTTGGGCTGTGCGGAGTTAACGCGAGCCAGCAGCACAACACCGGCCAGGGCAGACAGGGCACCGCAGACGCCGTAGCAGAGATACTTCATCTTATTGGTGTTGATACCGGACAGACGGGATGCTTCCTCATTGCCGCCGATACCATAGATGTAAGTACCGTAACGAGTCTTCTGCAGGAACAGAATGCCCAGAACAAAGACAACGACCATCAGGATAACGGGAACGGGGATAATGCCTGCAACGGTACCCTTGCCCAGGAACAGGATATCCTCAGGGAAACCAAAGACGGGCTTACCATTGGTGACCAGATAGCAAACACCGCGCAGAGAGGTCATGCTGCCCAGAGTGGCGATCAGGGGGGGCAGATTCAGGCGGCAGATCATGAAAGCGTTCAGAACGCCAACTGCGAAGCCGATCAGAATGCATGCCAGCAGTGCCAGATACCAGGGCAGCCCGTTCACCAGCATGATGCCGCAGAACACGGTACCGATACCGGCCACAGCACCGACGGACAGGTCGATACCGCCGGTCACCAGAACCATGGTCATACCAACAGCGATGATACCGTTGATAGCCACCTGACGCAGGATGTTGATGATGTTGTTCAGGCTGATAAATGCGGAGTTTTTCAGGCTAAAGAAGATGCACAGCAGGATCAGAATGATCACGATGCCGAACTTGCCGAAAAAGTCGGCTGCATTAAATTTCTGCTTTTTCATCACTATCGTCCTCTCTTTATTACATACCGGAAGCAATACGCAGGACTTCTTCCTGACTGAATTCTTCCTTCTGAAGTTCACCGTTGATCTTACCCTCGTGCATGACCAGAACGCGGTCGCTCATGCCCAGCAGTTCCGGCATTTCGGAAGAGATCATGATGATGCTCTTGCCTTCCTGCGTCAGGCGGTTCATGAGAGAGTAAATTTCCTGCTTGGCACCCACGTCGATGCCGCGGGTAGGTTCATCGAAGATCAGAATATCGCAGTTGGTCAGCAGCCACTTGGCCAGAACCACCTTCTGCTGGTTACCACCGGAGAGGAACTTGACTTTCTGCTCAATGTGAGGCGTCTTGATCAGCAGTTCCTGACGCTTCTCCTCAGTCACTTCCTTCTGCTTCTTGAAGTCCACAAACAGGCCCTTCTGCAGCTTCTCCATAATGGAGAACGTTGCGTTTTCCTTCACGCTCATACCAAGGATCAGGCCCTGACCCTTACGGTCTTCGGTCAGCAGTGCAATACCATTGGCAATAGCATCTTTCGGCTGCTTGATATTGACCGCCTTACCCTTGACGGTAATGCTGCCTGCTTTCAAAGCATCTGCGCCGAAAATAGCACGAGCCGTTTCCGTACGACCGGCACCAACCAGACCACCAAGGCCGAGGATCTCGCCCTTGCGCAGCTGGAAAGAAACATCCTTGATCTTATCGGTGGTCAGACCCTTGACTTCCAGAACCACTTCGTCCTGAGGGCCAACGCCGCCAATAAAGTCTTCACCCAACTCACGACCGACCATGTCAGCGATCAGCTGATGGCGGTCAGTCTCACTGACCTTCTTGGTGGAGATGTACTGACCGTCACGCATGACTGTAACACGGTCGCAAATCTCAAAAATCTCATCCATGCGGTGAGAGATATAAACGATGGTGACACCCTTTGCCTTCAACTTGCGGATGATATTGAACATAGCTTCGATCTCTCGGTTGCTCAAAGGAGCAGAGGGTTCGTCCATGATCAGAATCTTGGTGTCGTGGGAGATCGCCTTCAGGATCTCCGTAATCTGAGAATAAGCCACGCCCAAATCCTTGATTCTGGCCTTGGGGTCCACTTCAATACCCATTTCCTTGGCCAGCTCCGCGGTGCGGCGCTGCATCTCAGCTTTATTTAAAAAGATTCCATTTTCGATCTCGCGGCCGAAAAACACGTTTTCAGCAACGCTGAGGAACGGAACCAAGTTGAATTCCTGGTAAATAGTAGTAATGCCTAAATCCATTGCCTGCTTCGGGGTAAAGCTTTCATAAGTATTGCCTTCCCACTCAATGGTGCCACTGGTAGGAGTATACGCACCAGTTAAAATCTTGATCAGAGTAGACTTGCCTGCGCCATTCTCGCCGCAGATTGCATGGACTTCACCCTTCTCAAATTCCATGGAAACATCATTCAGCGCCAAAACGCCGGGGAAGCGTTTCGTAATGTGCTGAACCTTCAGTAATGTTTCTCCCATACTGTCCTCCTTGTCCGGCCATCTGTCGGCGGTAGTTTTAAGGGGTGGATACAGGAGCCCGAAGGCTCCTGTATCCATCAAAACGAATTGTGTTGTTTACTGTGAAAGACTACAGAATTAGTCCATCACGCCGGGCTGCCAGTTGGGGTTGAACTCGAAGAAGTGGTTGTAACCCTCGGCGCCTTCCATGAGGATGTCATAAGCCATCTGGCAAGCGGTGTAGCCGGAACCGGGAGGATCGATGTCAACAGACTGACGGATTGCGCAAGCCTCGTCAGCGATGTAGGAAGCGATCTGGCTGGTGTTGTCGCCGCCGCCGATGTAGAAGTCATCAGCATACAGGCCCAGGTTCTGAACTGCCTGCCATGCGCCCAGAGCCATCTGGTCGTTGACGCAAGCGATAACCTTGATGCCGGGGTGAGCGGTCAGAGCGGTCTCAGCAACGTTCATGCCTTCCTCGGTGGACTCGGCCTTCTGACGATAAACGATCTCAGCGTTGGGGCACTTCTCCTTGATGGTAGCTTCCATGCCGTCGCCGCGAGCCTTAACCTGCTCCTGATGGTCCAGAGTGATCAGGCAGACTTCGACCTTCTCTTCGTCAGCCAGATACTTGTTGATCCAGTCAGCTGCAGCCTGGCCCAGGTTGACACCATACTGATAGTCATCAACGATGGAGTTACCCAGAGCGCCGGCAACTTCCTGTGCCTGGCCGATGACGGGGATGCCGTCAGCAGCGCACTGCTCGATCAGGTCCTTCAGAGCGTTCACGTCAACGGGGCAGATGATGAAAGCGTCAACGCCCTTGGACATGAAGTTCTCCATCTGGGAATACTGCTCAGCAGCGTCATAGTTGGCGCCGATGAACTCGAAGGTGATACCCTTCTCGTCGCAGAACTTCTTGCAACCCTCGGCAACGTTGATGAAGTACTCGTTGTCGGTGGTAGCACACATGTAGACCATGGAATCGATGGTCTTCTCTTCGGGAGCTTCAGCTTCCTGCTTGGGAGCTTCCTCTTTCTCGGGGGCGGGTTCTTCCTTAGCGCCGCAAGCGGCCAGGGAGAACATCATCATGAGAGCCAGGATCAGAGACAAAGCTTTTTTCATTGGGTCTTCCTCCTTTGAAAATATATGGTCAATGCATAAAATGCAGTGAGCCCGTGATTGGCATGCGAGGAAATGAAAATTAGGGAACCAGAACAACCTTCAGCAGGCCGGGCTCCATGGCGTGGAGCCGCTCGAACCACTCCTGACCATCCTTCAGGGGAGCTACCTTACTCAGGCAGTCATCCACGCTGACCTTGCCGGAAGCGATAAGGTGCATAGCGCCCTCATACTCGGTAAAGGTGCCGTAACGGCCAATCCAGTGGATCTGGCTATTGACCAGCGTCTGCAGAGGTGCCTCCACAGTGGGGGAGATATTACCCACCTGTACCATGGTACCGTTCTTCTTCAGACAGTGGAAACCATTTGCGATGGTGGCCTTCACGCCGGCAGTATCGAATGCATAATCGGCGCCCAAACCATCGGTCAGTTCCTTAATGCGGGCAACAACGTCCTCGCGGCCGTCGATGACATAGTCAGCGCCGTTTTTACGGGCCATTTCCTTCTTGAACTCGTCCATTTCCACCACGATGACCTTGCCGGCACCGGTGGCCTTCAGCGCCTTGATGCCCATCAGCCCCATAACGCCGGAGCCGAACATCACGACGGTATCATTGATCTTGATGTCCACACCGCCGATGGCATGCACCATGATTGCCAGAGGCTCCAGCATAGCGGCACGCTCAAAGGACAGGCCCTCAGGCATCTTGTAGCAGATATACTCGGGAACGCACAGGTACTCAGCCATGGCACCATCCAGATGCTGGGTGGCGGTCTTGATACCGAAGCAGCAGCCGTTCTCACACATATTCTCCAAACCGTGACGGCAGTACCAGCACTCGCCGCAATACTTCACGGAGTTGAACACGACCTTGTCGCCAACCTTAAACTTGGTGACACCCTCGCCCACCTTGCTGACAACGCCGGATGCCTCATGGCCCATGATCACGCCGGGCTGACGGCGGCCAGAGGTGCCGTCATAGCCGTGCACATCGCTATTGCAAATAGAGCAGGCCTTGATGTTGATCTGCACCTCACCGGCCTTAGGCTCCGGAGTTGGCACATCGGTATACTCAAACTTACTTACGTCCGTCAACAGTAATGCTTTCATATCGTTTTTGAACTCCTTTTATCCCTTGAATTTATAGGAAGGACGTCCGGTTACACCGGGCTTGACCTTAAACACAGCGCCTGCCAGAGGATACTGCTCCAGATCGGTGCCGAGGCTTGCAGTAGTAATGTAAAGTTCGTCCAACTTCTCACCGCCGAAGCAGCAGGAAGTGACGTTCAGAACAGGCAACTCCACCTTTTCCAGTACTTCACCGGTCTTTGGATCATACTTCACAACAGCCTTGCCGCCCCACATAGCGACCCAGATATTGCCCTCATCATCAATAGTCATGCCGTCGGGAATGCCCATCTCAGCGGGGACTTCCACGCAGACGCGACCATTGGACAACTCGTTCTTCTCAATATCGTAATCAAATTCCTGCACGCAGAACCTCTGGGTATCCACGAAGTAGAACTTCTTGGTGTCTGCGCTCCAGGCCAGACCATTGCCCTGAATGACACCGGTCAGCATGGTCTTCACCTGCAGATTCTCATCCATGCAGTACACCGCGCTGTCGGGCCCTGCCTCACCGTAACCGGTATCGAGACTGGTGGGCATGGTACCACCCCAGACACGACCAGCGGGATCAACCTTGCCATCGTTGAAACGGCCATCCTCGCGGTCAGGCTCAGGATCTGCGATCTGCTGCGCGGGCTTTCCGTCAAAATCGGCAAAGTAATAACCCTTCTGCAGACCAGCCACCACGCCGCCCTTTTCACGCAGAACTGCAAAGCCGAGGCTCTGGTCAAACTCGATGGAGCCTTCCATCTCCTTGCCGTTCCAGCAGTGCATCTTGCGGCCCAGAATATCAATGAAGTAGAGTTTACCGGTTTCGCTGTCCCAAACAGGACCTTCACCAATAATGCATTTGCTGTCAACTACCAGTTCAGGCTTCATATCAGGCACTCCTTTTTACCAATATAGAACTCCGGTTATATGTAAATTTGCATCAAACCGAGAAGCACGATCATCCTAAATTGTATCGAAATTCCAAATAAAGCGGGGTAATCCCAAAAATCTCCATAAGAAAAATCGATTTTTCTAATGAGATTATACGTCCTCAAAAATAAAAAATCAACCAATTTTGGTTATTTCAACACAATTTTTACGTTTTAACCGATTTATTTTTATTTTTTTGGTGATAGTCACGGTCGTTTTCTCGTTGTTTTTTCACAAATCATTTCGCGAAACGGTTTTCGGGGCAGTGTCTCTTGTCCGCTTTTCTTACTTTTCCCCTCCGTTTTTTCATTTTTTCTGCAATTTTCATATTTTTAATGTAGTTTTTTAGTCTTGACAAAGTCTTCTCCTTTTCCATATAATGAAAATAATCTTGAAAAAACGTATCGCGAATCGTTTTTTAATTTTTCGGGGTGATTTTATGGCTGTTATCAAAGATGTTGCCAAGCTGGCAGGCGTATCCATCAGCACTGTTTCCAAATATTTTAACAATCCAAACGGATTGTCTGAACCATACCGCACCAGAGTTGCCGCAGCAGTAGAAGAATTAGACTTCAAGCCCAACGCCATCGCCCGCGGTCTGCGCACCAAGCGCACCAATACCATTGCGCTGATCGTGCCGGACATTACCAATGCGTTCTATGTTGAAGTTTATAACAACATTCGCCTGAACGCGCTTTCCCAAGGCTATATGACCCAGCTGTATACAACGGAAGAAGCCTTCAACATTCTAAATGAATTGCTCAGCCAGCTGTCCTCCTCCAAAATCGACGGTATCATCCTCTGTTTCCTGGACGAGGATGAATCTATCGGTCTGTTGGATCGCGTGCAGACCACCGTTCCCGTAGCACTGTTGAGTTGGGACTCTGACACGCAGTTCAACTCCGCTGTTCTGGATCTGACCAAAACCATGTACCACGCCACCAACTATCTGATCAATAAAGGTCACTCCAAAATTGCCTATGTAAACGGTCGTGCCGGCAGCCGAATCTCTGTCCAGAAAATGAGCGGCTACCAGAAAGCCATGGCAGATCACGGCTTCCCAATCCCCGAAGACTATATTTACAGCGGTAAATATTCCTACCGCACAGGTTATCTGGCAGCCAAGCATTTTATGCAGTGCGCAGAGCCGCCCACCGCCATTGTCGCAGCCAACGACATCATTGCCATCGGCTGCTGCAAATATCTGAATCTGAACGACTACCATGTTCCTCGCGATGTCTCCGTAATCGGCATGGACGGCATCCAGCAGGCAAAAATCTACGACCCCTCCATCACCACCATGTCCGCCCCCATTCCCGCCATGTGTGCGGAGGCCGTGAGCCTGCTGATCAACAAGATCAATCATCCCACATCCAAGAATCGGCAGATCCTTTTTGACGCCAGCCTGATCGTTGGCAGAAGCACGGACGAACACGCCCCTCTGTATCTGGAGTTCTAACCCCTGATCAAACGCAAAGGAGAATACACATGAAACTGGAACATATTGAAACCCCTGCACTGGTTCTTGACCTGGACCTGATGGAAGGAAACATGCGCAAGATGGACGCCATGCTAAAAGGCAGCAGCATCCGTCTGCGCCCCCATTATAAATCCAATAAGTGTACTGCTCTGGCCCATATGCAGATCGAAGTCGGTGCCAAGGGCATCACCTGTGCCAAGCTGTCGGAAGCAGAGGATCTGATTCTCTCCGGCATCGAGGACGTACTCATTGCCAATCAGGTGGTCGCCCCTGCCAAGATCGCCCGTCTTGCCGCATTGGCTAAGTGCTGCCACCTGGGCGTCTGTGTGGATAACGCACAGAATGTGACGGATTTGCAGACCGCCGCCGCTTTTCAGGGTTCTACAATCTACTGTCTGGTAGAATTTGATATCGGCATGAACCGCTGCGGCGTACATACCAAAGAAGACGTGCTTGCTCTGGCCCGTCAGATCACCGCCTGCCCTAATCTGAAATTCGAGGGTATTCAAGCCTACGCCGGCAATATTGCGCACGAGCACGACTACGAAAAGCGCAAAGCAGAATCCGAAATCATCAAGAAAAAGCTTGCGGCCCTGAAACAGTATTTGGAAGAAAACAGCATTCCCGTCAAAGAGATCAGCGGCATCAGCACCGGAACCGTCCAGTTCCACGCAAAGGACAGCGTCTATACGGAGATCCAGTCGGGCAGCTATCTGTTCTCTGACACCACTTACGACGCCGTCGGCATTGATTTCCACCACTCCCTGTTCGTTCTCGCCTCCGTCATCAACAAGCACAACGGAACCATCATCACCGATGCGGGCCTGAAATCCGTGAGTGCGGATCAGAATCCCCCCTACTTCAAGGGATATGAGGAATATCCCGTTGCTATGAGTGAAGAGCACAGCGCGATCTACGCAGATCTGCCGCTGGAGATCGGCGACCGACTGCTGATGATCCCCAGCCATTGCTGCACGGAGATGAATCTCCATGACCACATTTACTTCATCCGTAACGGTAAAGTGGTGGATCGCGTCCCCATCAATAGCCGTGGCAAGAGCCTGTAACGAAAAAAGACCTGCAGCCAACCGGTTGCAGGTCTTTTCCTTATATTCGTTTTGCCATCAGGCGCTTCATGCCCTGTGCCAGTCCCTCAGCGGACAGATCGTACATTTTGAAGATCTGCCCCAACTGCCAGTGGGTCTGGCTCCAGTAATCCGGCTTCGCCGGCATCGGTTCAGGATTGAGCCAGATCAGATAGGGATACTGTTTCCGGAACCGTTCCAGCCACTCCATACCGGAAGGGCCGTAGGTTCTGGACTTCCAGTCAAACCGCTTCTCCATCAACTCATAGGGGTTCATGGCGGCGTCACCCACGATAATGACTTTATAGCTGCTGTCAAAATTCCGCAGCACCCATTCCGTGGGGACCTCTCCATCCCGCCACAGCGTTGGTTTTTCATACAGTTCCGCATGGATGCAGTTGTGGAAATAATAGGTGTGCAGTTCCTTGAAGTGGTTGGATTTGGTAGCCGCCTGAAACAGCATGCTGCACAGGCCGGAATAATAGCTCATGGAACCACCGGAATCCATCAGGAGCAGCACCTTCACCGCATTTTTCCGGGGATTGCGGTAGCGAACTTTCAAAGAACCGGCATTGTCACAGGTATCGCGGATGGTGCCGTCCACATCCAGTTCCTTCTCCGCATCATCGACCTGCACGGACATCTGCCGCAGCAGGCGAAACGCCATGTGGAACTGGCGGGTGTCGAGGGTATTGTCTTTGCGGAAATCCCGGAACTTCCGCTCCCCTGCCACCATCATAGCGGTACGGTTACGGCTTTCGCCGCCGATACGGATGCCGTTGGGATGCCAGCCGCTGTTGCCCCACGGCGTAAAGCCCTGCGTTCCCACCCAGTAATTGCCGCCGTTATGCTCCTCTGTTTGTTCCTTCAGCCGTTCTTCCAGCAGCTTCAGCAGTTCTTCCAAAGACTCATCCAGAAAGCCCTGTGCCCGCAGCTGGTCAATGGTGCGCTTCAGGTCCTCGGCAGGATGGTTGAGCCAATCCATGACTTCTTCCGGTATCTCCCCCTGAAAAGGAACATCCTTGAAGAACTCCAGAAATACCTGGTCAAAGCGGTCGAATTCCGTCTCGTTCTTCACAACGATGGCACGGCAGAGGTGGTAAAAGCCCGTCAGCGTGGAGTGGTGCAGTCCTTTCTCCATGCCCTCCAGCAGCGTCATCCATTCATTTAGCGATACATCCAGTCCTCGGCTTCGCAGCAGGTAAAAAAACGATGCAAACATGGCTCACCGCTTGCTCTGGGCCAGCACCCGCAGGTCTTTGTCCTTCTTCAGCAAAACCCCCGCAAAGGGGATCTGCTTTGCGATCAAATCAGGGTCCACACCGCCTGCCACCAAGGCACGCAGCCAGTCCACCAGTTCGGAGGTGCTGGGCTTCTTCTCAATGCCCCGCAGCTCTCGCAGCCAGTAAAAAGCAGCCAGAGCCTGCTGCACCAGATGCTTGTCCAGTTCACCGAAGTGCACACGAACGATCTGCTCCATCTGCTGCTGATCGGGGAATTCAATGTAGTGGAACACACAGCGGCGCAGGAATGCGTCCGGCAGTTCTTTTTCCGCATTGGAGGTAATGATCACGATCGGACGCTGCTTAGCACGGATGGTCTCCTTGGTCTCAGGAATATAGAACTCCATCTGATCCAGTTCCCACAGCAGGTCATTTGGGAATTCCAGATCCGCCTTGTCGATCTCGTCGATCAGCAGGACCACTTGCTCCTCACTCTGGAACGCCTCACCCAGCTTGCCCAGTTTAATATATTTGGAAATATTATCCACGCCCTCGTTGCCGAACTGGCTGTCATACAGGCGCTGCACCACGTCGTAGACATACAGGCCGTCCTGTGCCTTTGTGGTGGACTTTACATTCCAGATGATCAGCTTTTTCCCCAATGCATCAGATACCGCCTGCGCCAGCATGGTCTTGCCGGTACCAGGTTCGCCTTTGATCAGCAAAGGCTTCTGCAGCGTCACGGCAATATTGACTGCCGTCATCAGCTCATTGGAAGCAACATATTGATTCGTTCCGGTAAATGCTTTCATAATCAGGCTCCTTCTTTCTTTTTTACATACCTCGCCTATTATAGCACAGATTACGAAAAGCAACAGATGTTTTTACTGATAACGAAAAAAATCCTGCCCGAATGGGCAGGATTTTTTCAAGACGTATGGAAGTGAAAATTACTTCAACTCGACCTTTGCGCCAGCCTCTTCCAGCTTCTTCTTCAGCTCCTCGGCCTCGTCCTTGGAAACAGCTTCCTTCAGAGTGGAAGGAGCGCCCTCGACGGTAGCCTTAGCCTCGGCCAGGCCCTGGCCGGTGATCTCACGGACAGCCTTGATGACCTTGATCTTGGCAGCAGCGTCGAAGCCAGCCAGGACAACGTCAAACTCGGTCTTCTCCTCAGCAGCGGGAGCAGCAGCGGCAGCGGGAGCAGCCATAGCAGCGGCAGAAACGCCGAACTCTTCCTCCAGAGCGTGAACCAGCTCAGACAGCTCCAGAACAGTCAGAGCCTTGATCTCTTCGATCATAGCAGTAATCTTCTCAGACATTGTGATTGCCTCCTAATTGTAAAATTTAAATAAATGTGGGTGCCGCGATTATTCGGCGGCGGGAGCCTCTTCGGCAGCGACTTCGGCGGGAGCGCCGTTCTTCTCGGCGATCTGCTTCAGGACGACAGCCAAACCGGTAATGGGAGCCAGCATGGTACCCAGAACCTGAGCCTGCAGAACAGGCAGTGCGGGGATGGAAGCCAGACGGTTGATAGTAGCCATGTCGACGGGCTTACCGTCCATGAAACCACCCTTGATCTCGAACTTGTCCTTCAGCTTGTCGGCATAGTTGGCCATGACGCGGGCGGGAGCCACGGGATCATCGCACAGTGCCAGAGAAGTGGTACCGTTCAGCAGGCCGTTCAGATCTTCCAGACCGGTGTTGTTGAAAGCAAAGCGCAGCAGGGTGTTCTTCACGACTGCATAATCAACGTTGCTCTCACGGCACTCTCTACGCAGCGCGGTGTCTTCTTCAACGGTGATACCCTTGTAGTCAACGATCACGCCGGCGGTGGCCTTCTGGATCTTTTCGGTCAGCTGGGCCACGATAGCCTGCTTCTCAGATAAGACCTTTGCGTTAGGCATTCTTGTTTCACCTCCATAGGAATTGTAGGTGCGTTCAAAAAGGAAACCGTCCTTGTGCCGCAAAGACACAAGGACGGATAGCAATCTCACGATAGCCGCCCTCGGCAGGATTTACGGCTTGCGCCACCTGCTGTCTTTGGAACGCATCTGATATTATATCAAACAATTAGAGAAAGTCAAGAGAAACTTTCCGAAATTGTTCAATATTGAAAGGATTTTGCCAAAAAACCGATTAGATCAGCTTGGCAGTGCTCAGCTTGACGCCGGGGCCCATGGTGGAAGCGGCGACGCAGCTCTTGATATACTGGCCCTTGGCAGCGGCGGGCTTGGCCTTCACGATAGCGCCGATCAGAGCCTGATAGTTCTCGGTCAGCTTCTCGGGGCCGAAGGACACCTTGCCGATGGGGCAGTGGATGATGTTGGTCTTGTCCAGACGGTACTCGATCTTACCGGCCTTGACTTCCTGCACGGCCTTGGCAACATCGGGGGTAACGGTACCAGCCTTGGGAGAGGGCATCAGACCCTTGGGGCCCAGGACCTTACCGAGGCGGCCGACAACACCCATCATGTCGGGGGAAGCGACGACCACGTCGAACTCAAACCAGTTTTCCTTCTGGATCTTCTCAACCAGATCCATATCGCCAACATAATCAGCACCGGCTGCGCGGGCAGCGTCGGCCTTGTCGCCCTTGGCGAACACCAGCACGCGGACAGTCTTGCCGGTGCCGTGGGGCAGCACGATGGCGCCGCGGACCTGCTGGTCAGCGTGACGGGAGTCAACGCCCAGCTTCACGTGCAGCTCGACGGTCTCGTCGAACTTGGCGCTTGCAGTCTTGCAAACGAGAGCCATAGCCTCAGCAGCTTCGTACTGAACGTTCTTTTCGATCTGCTTGGCGCTCTCCTGATATTTCTTGCCTC
>JAZRCP010000137.1:0-6799 GCA_045659825.1 Dysosmobacter sp.
TGGTTTTCAAAGAGGGAGAACACATGGCTTGCCGTGTCATATACCACGGAGAAGCCGCTGCCGCTGACTTCCCGGGCGATGGCGGCGGAGAGGTGGGTCTTGCCCAGTCCCGGTGCCCCGAACAGCAGCAGGTTGGAGGGCTTTTTGCCAAAGGTATGGGCAAAATCGGCGCAAACATCGTAGATGACCTCTGCGTTTTTTCGGGGTGAGCAGCCGGTAGATACGTCATAGCGGTCGGCATACCAGTCTAAGGAGAAGCTGTCAAAGCTCTGGCTGCCTAAATCCAGCATGCGGGAGAGCTCCTTCTGTTGTTCCTGTGCATAGTAGCGGCGCAGGCAGCGGCACACTTCGCCGCCCCGGTACCCGGTATCACCGCAGAGGGGGCAGGCGGGCTTTTCCTCCAGAGCGTCTTCGGGCAGGTGCATGGACTGTAGCAGCTGCCGCCGCTCAGCCTGTAGACTCAGATTCTCGTCCCGCAGGCGGTCAATAGCGGGGCGGGGGTCCGTACCGCGGCGCAGAGCGCCAGAGATGATGCGGCTCATGGTGGACTTCAATTCTACGTCGATTTCCCGCAGGCGGGGCTGCCGCCGGAAAATAGCCTCCTGCCGCTCTTGCGCGCGGGTGGTTCGTTCCTGCCGGTCTTCTTCGAAACGGTAAAGAGCCCGCCGCATGATTTTTCCGTCATATGCCATGGATCGTTACCCCCTGTCCCGATGAAGCGCCTGCATGTACTTGCGAAGCTCTTCATCTTCAGTCTGTTTCTTTCGGGATTCTCCCTGGGGCACCGGACGGTCGCCTGCGGCAACCTCCTCCGGCGTATGTAAGCCAGCCTCGTGCCAGCGCTTCAAAATACCGTTGCAATAGGGCCACTTCAATTCGTGGCACTTTAAAACTGTTTTGTCGTAGGCAATCGCCACGGTTTCGGGAGGGAAGCCCATCTCCTGCCAGGCAGCAAGATATTTTTCCTCCGAGGCCACTGGAAGTCGATCGCCCAGATCCAGTGCTCGCATGTAGGCGGGCAGGGTGCCCTGCTGCTGGGCATATTTGCGCAGATGTTCTGCGGCGGCACGTTGGGTGTCAATCCCCATGCGGGCCCATGCGTAACCTTCCTTCTCGATCTGGCGCAGAGTAGGACGGCGTCCCTCGCCATGGCGCTGCTGCAGCCGCTCCGTGCAGTGACACACCAACAGATAGATGACGTCGGCCGGCAGACCCACATGATCATAAAGACCTAACAGAATACTCAAGTCCGGACTGGTCAGCTTTTTGCCCAGCCGCCGTTCCACCTCGCCGGTCAGCAGACGAAATTCTTCGCAGCTTTCCAACTGACGGGAAATGTCATCCCGTTGATAGTTCGGCCGTTCGTCGGCAGGCTCCGGCAGGGATTCTGTGGACGGTGTAATCAGACCCAGTGCGCGGAGCGTTTCTTCGGCGGCCTCAATGCGGCCGCGATCCCAGCGCAGCTCGCCTGCAAGAGAGCGGGGCGGCACCGTGCCGTGATGGCGCAGCAATGCCAGATACAGCAGCGCCGCGTCGCCGTCGCCCTTGTCCAGCAGGCGTTTTGTGGCCTGTGCGGTCAGCGTGACGCTCTCATCGCCGCTGTGGACCAGAATGTTTGCCATGCAGCCCCTCCTCTCTGAAAAGTCGTATCTTGTATTTTACACGAAAAAAAGCGGAAGGACAAGACTTCCGCTGCCAAATCTTTTCGATAGAAAAAACGCGGACCGGCCTTTGAAGCGGTCCGCGGTTACATCATTGATATCGGTACTGTTGACCTGTGTACTGGTCCACGCAGTTCAAAAACAGGTCGCGGCTGCGAAACTCCAGAAGTTGACCGCCCTCCACCTCGTGGAAGGACACGATGCGCCGTTCGGTATCGATCCAGACGCGAAACAGAGAATCAGAATGGTAAGCTTTTTCCATAAGGGGATGGCTCCTTTCTCAGCATTTACTTCATAAGACGAATTTGAGGGGCAAAAAGTTTCAAAAATCAAAAAGAAATTTAGCGGGAAGCTTCTTCCAACGAGGCAACCGCCGCCGCGGTGTCGGACAGAAAGGCGGCCCATGCCTCAGGATGCTCCACATAGTAGAGGGGGCACTGCTTTTCCGTCACGTCGTAGTGGCGCAGCACGTCTGTTTCCGGTTCCAGATCGAACTGGGTGCAGAGCCACGCCGTCAGTTCCACGGTCCGTTCATAGGTGACGGCGGAAAATTCCCCCTCCGCGTCAGGGTGGCACACCTCGATGGCCACGGTGTCGCCGTTGCGGTCACGGGAAGCATATGCGATCTCCGTCAGGGGTATGCATTGGATGACCTCGCCCTCCAGCCCCACGATGAAATGGCTGCTGGCGTAGGTGTTTTCCGTGCCGGTGGCGAGGGAGGCAAAATAGTTGCGGTTGGCCTCGGCGGAGGTGGCCGGATTGCCTACATAGTGGACCACCACGCCGTTGATCTCCTCCAACTCATAGCCGGGGCGGGAATAGCGGTTGGGCGGCAGCAGGCTTTCCGTCACATACTCCGGCACGGCAATGCCCTCGGCCTCCGGAGGGCGGGAGAGCAGCCCGCCGGAGCCGCCTGCGCGGCTCCGGACAAGGCGGACAGTCAGGATCGTTGTGTTGGCCAGCACCAGCGCCAGCAGAATGCACAGCAGCACAAACTGGAGACGCAGGCGGCGTCTTCTGTGGCAGACCATCTCAGCCCGCGGTCACGAAGACCTCGGTAGGGCCGTCGGCACCGCCGATGATGCCGATAGAGGTGGCGGGAGAACTGCCGACAATGACCTCGGCGGGCGTGGGGAAGGAGGTTTCGTAGGTGCCGTAACCATACTTGTCAAACCACTCCTGCGCCTCGGCGGAATAGTTTTCGGGAGACAGCTCCAGACGGGTTTTCAGAGAATCCTGATCCGCCAGTCCCAGCTGCAGCAGGGCGTTGACGGTGTGGTCCATCCCGGGACGGACGCGGATGGAAATACTGTCGTAATCCGTGGTGTTCTGACCGCTGGACAGCACCACCGGCTTCTGGAACTCGATACCCAGATCCAGCGCATAGTCCATGGCGTAGGAGTAATCATAGTGATTGCTCTCAAACCAGTTGTAAACGCCGCAGGTGCCGTTGGCAATGTCGTTGGCCACGGCGGCCATGATCTGGCGGGCCTCCCGGTCGCCGAAGGAATGGTGGCCGGATTCCTTGCCGGCTTCCAGATAGATGTAGCCGTTCATGGGAACGAAGCCGTCATTCAGGTGGAAGCGCTCGTTTCTGGCGTTCTGGCCGTTGACCATGCGGTTGAGGGCGTAATCATAGGTGTCGGGATCTTCCAGACGGCTGCGAACGATGGGGATACTGTACCGGCGGGAGACAGAAGTGCCGTCCTTCAGATAGTAGTTCACGCGAATGGAGTTGTGGAGGGAGAATTCGCTGCGGTCCTTTGTGCTTTCATAGCGCAAATTTTGCTCCATGGCGCGGATATAGTCCGCATCTTCCGCGATGGCCAGATGGACGGCGCGGACTTCCTCGATCAATTCCGCATCCTCGTCGGGACGGAGGGTATAGTTGTTGTCGGCGGCGTAGAAGGTCATGTGGTCGATCTGGTCGAGGGTGGGGACGCGGGTCTCCACGCCGAAGAGGTCGAAATACATGGTGCAGCAGATGACCACGGCGCACACCGCCGTCAGGGCAAGGCCCTTCCAGCTGCCGCGGAACACCCGCAGGCTCTTGGCCAGCAGCATATTGGCGGCGTAGTAGCCGATGGTTCCGGCGATCAGCATGGCGATGGCCAGCGGGATCACGTCGTAGGTGTCGCCGCTCTGGAAGCTGCCCCAGAAGATGGCGTACAGGGCCAGACCGCCTGCCATGGCGCTGCAGAGAGCCACGCCGTAGCGGAACACGGGCTTCATCCAGCCCACGGCCACCACATCGCCGGCGGATTCGCTGCGGCGACGGCGATACAGCGCGTAGGCGATGCCCAGCAGCACCACGCCTGCCAATGCGTAGACAGCGATAATCCAGCCGTCCCGCAGGGCCACCGAGGTCAGTTCGCTCTCGTAGTAGCCATAGCCGTCGGGAGTGAGGGAGCCGTGGATGGTGTCGGCGATAAAGGTTTCCGTGTACTGCCGGTCACAGCGCACATTGCCCATCAGGTAGACGGTGGGGGAGAGAAATTCCACCACACCGGAGTAGTCGCCCTGCAGGCCGAACAGGAAACCGGTGGCGAACAGGTTCACCAGCCAATCCATAGCCACGGCGAGGAAGTGGAAGATGAAGTACAGGACCGGCATGGCAAACAGGTTGCCGGTGATGAAGGCCACGACCGTAGCGGAGGCGAAGCAGAACAGGCTTTCGCCCATGACGCACAGCACGGTCACGAGGATGCCCATGGGATTGAACACGCCGCTCAGGCCGAAGACCAGAATGGCAAGCGCGCCGGTAATGACGTAGGGGATCAGCATCATAGCCATGCCGGAGAGCACGCCCGTCAGGAACAGGCCCTCCCGCCGGATGGGCAGGGTGTGCATCAGTCCTACGCTGCGGGCGTTGAACAGATAGCTCCATACCGCAATTGCCACCAGAATGGCGTAGCACAGGGAGATAATGGGAAGCGCATAGGTGACAATCTCATAGTAAGAGGCCGTCAGCTGCAGCGCGCTGAGGTTCCAATGAGGATCCCGCAGCAGGTTGGTCAGCACGGCCAGCGGGAACAGGGCTCCGACAAAGGAGGGTGCGGCCCACAGCGGCCAGAACCGCATCAGGTTCTTGCGAAACAGCGTCTTATTGAAAAACTCACAGAACGATGTCTTTGACTGCATAGTCCACACCTCCCAATTCATAAATAAAAATCTCTTCCAGGGTTAGCGGCACGGCGTCCACCAGCAGCGGGCTGTAAACCGCCAGCCGGGCGGTGGCTTCCTCGGCGTTCATCCGCATGATGATGGTGTGGATGCGGCCGATCTTGCTGGCGTGCAGCACCGGAACTTCAGCGGGAATGTCCGCCATGCCGTCGGGCAGCACCACCTGCAGCTTCACCATGTTGTCCTGCAGCTGGGCAAGAGAGCGCTCCAGCAGAACGGTGCCTTTGTCCATGATGCCCACATGGTCGCATACATCCTCCAGCTCACGGAGGTTGTGAGAGCTGACCAGCACCGTGGTACCCCGCTCGGCCACATCGCCCATCATCAGAGACCAGATCTGGCGGCGCATCACGGGGTCGAGGCCGTCCACCGGTTCATCTAAAATCAGATAATCCGGCATACAGCTGAGGGTCAGCCAGAAGGCCACCTGCTTCTGCATGCCCTTACTAAGGCGGCGGATGGTGCGCTTTTCGTCAATGTTGAAGACAGTTTTTAACTTTTCATAGCGCTCTGTGGAAAAATTGGGATACATTCCCTTGTAAAAACGCATCATATCCCGCACGTTGGACTGGGCATAATAGAACCAGTCGTCGGGAATGGCGGCAATGCGGGCCTTCAACGCCGCGTTTTCCCACACGGTCTCGCCTGCAATGGCCACTTCGCCTGCGTCCTGCCGGTAAATGCCGGTCAGATGGCGGATGATGGTGGACTTGCCTGCGCCGTTGGGGCCAACCAATCCGTAGACGCTGCCGGTGGGCACCGTCAACGTGGCGCCGTCCAGTGCGTGGAAGCCGTCAAAGGTCTTGACGACGTTTTTCACTTCGATCATACAGATTCCTCCTTCCCTGTCTCGGCCTGCGGGCCTCGCAGGACTTCCGTCACCAGTTTCACTGGTTCCTCCTTTACCAACGCCAGCAGCTCCTCCTCGCTGACGCCCAGATACCGCAGCTCCGCGGCCAGTTCCCGGACTTTTTCCATCAGTTCCTGCTTGCGGGTTTCGTCCGCGCCCACATCTCCGGAGGCAAAGCTGCCTTTTCCGGCGATGGAGTAGATGTAGCCCTCGTTTTCCAGCTCGTTATAGGCCCGCTGGATGGTGTTGGGGTTGATGGACAGCTGCTGCGCCAGCGCCCGCACGGAGGGGAGCTTTTCCCCCGGCGCCATGGCGCCGCTGACAATCAGCTTTTTCAGCCCGTCTTTGATCTGTTCGTAAATCGGGCGGGAATCCCGGTAGTTCAGACAGATCATCCGTTCACCTCCTGCTCAGTAAAATCGCAATCAAAGTAATCACAGCCAATAGTCCGATGCCGCCGACAACAAAAAGCAAAGAAAACGCCATCACGCACCTCCTGTGTCAAACTGTATTAACTGTTCTAATACAGTTAGGCTATCATGGCGGAATTTTCCTGTCAATAACAAATTGGTAACAAAACAATTTTTGCAGTGGGGCGGGCACTTCTTGTGGTGAAGCGGGGGCGCAGATACCATAGGTGGGGCAGAGTGGCGCAAAGCGGAGGAAATCCGCTGAAACACGGAAAAAATCCGCAAAAAAATGTCCGGAAAATGCAAAATTTCTCTTTACAACGGGATGTTTGTATGATATGTTATTTGAGCACGCGAATGTGCAAGAATGGCCCTGAAACTTCGTTTTATGGATTTTTCACCGATCCTGAGACGCAGTTTTGCGGGTAATATTTTGAAAGGTGGAAATTAACCATGCTGCGTAAAGAACAGAAAGCGGCCGTCATCGACGCCAACCGTACTCACGAGACCGACACCGGTTCCCCCGAGGTCCAGATTGCCATCCTGACCGAGCGCATCAACATCCTCACCGAGCATATGCGCGCCAACCCCCAGGACAAGCACTCCAACCGTGGTCTGCTGAAGATGGTCGGTAAGCGCCGCAGCCTGCTGGATTACCTGATGAAGAAGGACATCGAGCGCTATCGTGCTCTGAT
>JAZRCP010000138.1:0-4458 GCA_045659825.1 Dysosmobacter sp.
TCCATAAGCAGGCTGTGCAGAATGACCATGGCTGCCAGCTGGCAGAGGCGGGCACCGCGGAAATCGCGAAGCAGGTAGAAAACCACCACGGTGGCAACGCCTTTCCATCCGTAATCCACCATACCCACAAGAGACAGCAGCCAGATGCCCAGCAGCTTGCCGCTGCATTGCAGCCAACCGCGGGGAGTAGGGGCTGTGCGGGCAGCGTCGATGATACAGACAGCCCACAGACCCAAAAGCAAGGTGAAAATGGTGTTCTGGTGGAAGGGGTAGAGAACGGTGCCGCCCTGTACCAGATCAAAGGGGATCTCAGCGATCAGAGCTGTGACCAGCAGGCGTTTGACATAGCGGCGGCGGTCGGAGGTGTGGAAAAAGCCTTCGGCGATTTGAAAGGCGAATATGGGAAAGGCCAGACGGCCCACACAGGTCATCCAGAAGTTGCCGGGGATGACTGTGGCCCACATGTGGTCCAGCAGCATGGTGACCATGGCCAGTACACGCAATGCAGAGGCGCTGATCCCGCCAAAGGGCAGGGGAAGGCGTGTTTCGGGGACGGATACGGTTTCCTGGGGCATACAGTTTCTCCTCTCGGTTTACTGACTGCATTATACAGAAAAACCGAGAAAAAGAAGTTACAAAAGGGTAAAATATCAGGATGCCTGATAAATGGGCAGTTCTTTTAGAGAGGCAAACGTATACCCCATGTCTTCCCACTTGGTCAGCAGGTCATCCAAGATGGCGGCGTTGGTGGCGGAGGTGGAGTGCAGCAGGACAATGGCTCCGTCGTGAATGCGGGGCAGCAGTTTGGCGTAAGCAGCTTCCGCAGTGGGTTGATCGTCTACATACCAGTCCACATAGGCAAGGCTCCAGAACACCGTGGTGTAGCCTGCGGCATGGGCGTTGCGCAGATTCTCTTCGCTGTATTTGCCCTGCGGCGGGCGGTAAAACGGGAGCATGTCCTCTCCTACGACCTCGCGGTATTTGGCAGAAAGTGCATCCAACTCCTTTTGGAATGCTGCCGGATCGGAGATGGCGGACATATCGGGGTGGCTGTTGGTGTGGTTGCCGACGATGTGACCCTCTGACGCCATACGGCGGACGATGTCCGGTGCGGTGTCCAGCATGGTGCCGACGATGAAGAAAGCGGCGGGGGCGTTGTGCTTTTTCAGTGCGTCTAAAATCGGTTCCGCATAGCCGTTTTCATAGCCGCAGTCAAAGGTCAGATAGATGACCTTTTTGGAGGTGTCGCCCAGATAGCAGGCGTTGTACTGTGCCAGATCTTCTGTGGTGGCGTTGCCGGTGGGAGATTCGCCCTCTGTGGGGAAGGAAAGTCCCCAGTTTCCTGCGGAAGCCGGAATGGCGGCGGGAGAGGCCGTGGGGATTGTGTTGGGCTGGCGCAGGATCGTGAGCACCAGCAGCGGGGCCAGCAGCGCAAGAAAGATGCGGTAGCGGAACATGGATCGTTCCTCCTGTTCATGGAATTTTCGTTAGTGTTGCCGGAAACAGCAGGATGATGCACGGTTGAAAAAACGGCCGGAAACTGATATAGTGGAAAAAACATCGAAAACGGAGGGGTACCCATGATTATTGCAGTCTGTGTGGATGACAAGAACGGCATGATGTTCAACCGTCGGCGCCAGAGTCGTGACCGTACCCAGCAGGCGGACTTGCTGGACTGGTGCGGTGGGCGGACGCTGTGGGTGGCTCCCTATTCCGCGCCGCTGTTTCCGGACGGCGCACGGGCAGACGATGCCTTTCTGGACAAAGCAGCGGAGGGGGAGGTCTGCTTTGTGGAGGATCGCTCCGTAAGCGCTGTGGCGGACCGGGTGGAAGTGGTGGTGCTGTACCGCTGGAACCGGACCTATCCGGCGGACCTGCGGTTCGACTTGGATTTAAGCGGATTCCGGCTGGAATCCGTCAGCGAGTTTGCAGGCAACTCCCATGAAACCATCACCCGTGAAATCTATCAGAGAGAAGAGTAAGACATATGGCAAAGAAAAAGAACAGTAAAAAAATGTCCCGCAGAGAGCTGATCCTCCTGATCGTTCTTTGTGTTGCAATTACGGGCTACCGCATGTATCAGGCATCGCAGGTGGAGACTTACACCATGGAGGATATCCCCGCTTATGCAGGCGATCCTTTTGTGATCATTGATGATAACCAGCCGTCCTTTACCGAGGAGGAACTGACCTATGCCGCAGAAGGTGGATATGAGTTTTATTCCGAGCTGGACTATCTGGGCCGCTGCGGTGTCACGGAGGCCTGCGTAGGCGTGGAGATGATGCCCACGGAAAAACGCGGCGACATCAGCAGCATAAAACCCACCGGATGGGAACAGGAGTTTTACGACTTTGTGAATGGCGAAGCGCTTTATAACCGCTGTCATCTGATTGGCTTCCAGCTGACCGGAGAAAACGCCAACGAAAAGAATCTGATCACCGGTACCCGCTACATGAACGTGGAGGGTATGCTGCCCTTTGAGGACATGGTGGCGGACTATGTGAAGGAAACGGAAAACCATGTGCTTTACCGGGTGACCCCTGTGTTTGAGGGGACTGATTTGGTGGCAAAGGGCGTGCGGATGGAGGCCTTCTCAGTGGAGGACGCAGGCGACGGGGTCTGCTACAACGTATTTTGCTATAACGTTCAACCCGGCGTGGAGATCGACTATGCCACCGGCGAAAACTGGCTGGCGAAAGATGAGGCAGCCTGATGAAACAGCTTTTTGAACAGTTTGACCGCATTGTGGTTTTTGATACGGAGACCACCGGCATCGAATTCGGCAAGGACCGCATCATTGAACTGGGCGCGGTGGCCCTCGAAAATGGTGTGGAAGTGGATAACCTGAATCTGCTGGTCCGTCTGCCGGAGGGGCAGTCTCTGCCGCCGTTCATTACGGAACTGACCGGAATTACCAACTTGCAGCTGATGGCGGAGGGTGTGGAGCAGGCAGAGGCGGTGGAGGCGTTCTGCCGTCTTCTGGACGGTGCAGAGAGGCCGCTGCTGGTAGCCTATAATGCCCAGTTTGACCTGAATTTCCTCTATCATTTTCTTCGCCCCGGCGGAAAAGTAGGGGTGCTGCGGGCACCTCGGTTTCTGGATGCTCTGACGGTGTATCGAGACCGGCGGGACTATCCCCACAAGCTGTGCAATGCCATTGAAGCCTACGGCTTGGGAGGGCAGGTGGTCAATAGTCACCGCGCCGTGGATGACGCCCGTGCCACAGTAGCGCTGCTGGAGGCCATGGCAGCGGAGCAGGACGATTTGGAGCAGTACATCGACCTTTTTGGAATCCATCCGAAATATGGAGTTTCCGGTCGGCCCATTGCTTCCGTGACATACCGAAAACAGCCTTATCAGCGGACAATGCCGCTGTATGAACTGAATTGAAATAAAACAGGCCATCTGTGATGCAGATGGCCTGTTTTTGCGAAAAAGGCGGAGATACGTCAAAAAAATGAAAGATATCTGTTGTTCAAAACTGGGCAAAAAGCGACAAATTTCAACGGATTTCCTGTTTTTAAGACACCAGAATAAATTCCATGCTTGTGAAATCCATGGATTACCATTATAATGGGAAAGGAATCCGAACCGGGAGAGCCGGAATCGAACGGAATTTGGCGGTACTGTATGAACAAGAAACATGTTTTTTTCTATAAGCTGGTGCGGCCCGTTATCATTGTGCTGCTCTGGTTGAAATTTGGATATACCTTTACGTTGGCGAAGAATCTGCCGGAAAACTATATTGTTCTCTCCAACCATACCACGGATTACGATCCACTGTTTTTGGGAGCCAGCTTTCCCCGGCAGATGTATTTTGTGGGCAGTGAGCACATTGCCCGCTGGAAGCACTGGTATGAACTGCTGAAAAGCTGTTTTGCACCCATTATGCGGCCCAAGGGAACGCTGGGCGCTTCCACTACCATGGAGGTGTTGCGTAAGGTCAAAGGCGGTGCCAATGTTTGTATTTTTGCGGAAGGCGCCCGCTGCTGGGACGGCGTCACCAATCCGATTCTCCCGTCTACGGGCAGAACGGTCAAAAGTGCCCGCTGTGGGTTGGTTACATACAAAATTGTGGGCGGTTACTTTGCAAGTCCCAACTGGAGCGGGAAGAATACCCGCCGCGGGTATGTCCACGGTGCGCCGGTCCATGTTTACACCAAAGAACAGCTTGCGCAGATGAGTGTGGATGAGATCAACGCTGCTATCGTGCGGGACTTGTATGAGGACGCCTATGCGCGTCAGCTGGAGGCACCGAAGCGCTACCGCGGCAAAGGCCTTGCCGAGCAAATGGAAAACCTGCTGTTTATCTGCCCGCAGTGCGGTGCGTTGGATACCATTCACTCTCACGGCGATACAGTAACCTGCAGCGCCTGTGACCATGCCTTCCGGTATGACGAGTACGGCATGCTCCAGGGAACCACCTTTACCACCGTCAGGGAACTGGCTGCATGGCAG
>JAZRCP010000139.1:0-19292 GCA_045659825.1 Dysosmobacter sp.
CTGAAGCGCGAGATTTTCCGCCTGCAGCAGCGTCAGGACAACCGTCACAAGTGATGTCCGCACCGGAACTGCTCTCCCCTGCCGGGTCACCGGAATCCCTCCGCGCCGCCGTACAGAGCGGCGCGGACGCGGTCTATCTGGGCTGGGGCGATTTCAATGCCCGCCGGAGCGCCAAAAACTTCTCGGACGAGGAGTTTGCGGAGGCTCTGGTCTATTGTCATGTCCGGGGTGTGCGGGTATTCCTAACGCTGAACACTCTGCTGACCGACCGGGAGCTGCCCCGCGCACTGGAAACGGCCCGCACTGCCTGCCGACTCGGCGTAGATGCCATTTTAGTGCAGGACTGGGGCCTTTTCGACCTGCTGCGCCGTGCACTCCCCGACCAGCCCATCCACGCCAGTACCCAGATGAGCATTTTCACCTCCGGTGGTGCCGCCGAAGCGGCGGCTGACGGCTGTGAGCGGGTGGTCATTGCCCGGGAATGCTCTGGTGATGATACAGCAGAAATTTGCCGCAGCTGCGACGCCGAAGTGGAGGTTTTTGCCCACGGCGCGCTGTGCATGTGCTATTCCGGCCAGTGTGCCATGAGCGCCGTGGTGGGCAGCCGCAGCGGCAACCGCGGCCGCTGTGCCCAGCCCTGCCGCCTGCCCTATGGGTTTGATGGCCCGGCGAAAAAGCAGTATCCCCTCAGTCTGAAGGACAACTGCCTTGCCGACCGTCTTGGTGAAATGGCGGAATCCGGCGTAAACTGCCTGAAGCTGGAGGGCCGGATGAAGCGGCCGGAATATGTGGCCGTCATCACCCGCATTTACGCCCGTTTGCTGGAGGAACAGCGCAAGCCCACCGCCGCCGAGCAGGCGGAACTGGAACAGGCCTTCTCCCGTTCCGGCTTTACCGATTTTTACTGGACGGGCAAGCGCGGCAGCGCCATGTTCGGCACCCGCCCCGAAAACACCCCCGAACCGAAAGAGTTATTTGAGGCGGCCAAAGCTGCCTATGAAAAGGACGACGCCCGCACCGTACCGGTGGACCTCTCCTGCGCTATCGAAGCAGGACAGCCGTGCAGGCTGACCGCATCTGACAAGGACGGCCATATCGTCACCGTCACCGGCCCCGTCCCCGAGGCTGCCCGCAACCGCAGTCTGGACGGCGCGGATGTGGAAGCCCGCCTCCGCAAAACCGGCGGCACCGCTTTCCGCTGCGATAACGTGGTCACACTGGTGGACGAAGGTCTCTCCCTGCCCGCCAGCGCCATCAACGCCCTGCGGCGGGATGCGCTGAGCGCCCTTGCGGACGCACGCAGTGCAGTTCCCGTACGACGGGAGGTGGACATCCCCTCGCTGCCGGATATCGACTGCGCGGAAAGCAGCCACCGCTTCACCGTTTCCGTGGCCTCCCTTGCGCAGGTAACGGAGGAATTGCTGACCCAGTCTCCCGCCCGTGTCTATGTCCCGCTGGAGGAGCTGGCAAGCTGCGCGACTCTGCCTGCAGGCGACACCGAATGGTGTGCGATCCTGCCCCGCGTGTGGCGGGACCGTGACGAAGCAGAACTGAAGGCCATGCTCTCTCACGCCCGATCTATCGGTGTGACCGCCGCTCTCCTCGGCAACATCGGCCACTTCCCGCTGGTGCGGGATACGGGCCTCGCCCTCTACGGCGACTACGGCCTGAACGTCTTTAACAGCCGTTCTCTGAATTATCTGCGTGGTAAGGGTCTGAACTCCGCCTGCCTCTCCTTCGAACTGCGGTTTGCCCAACTACGGGACATGCAGAAGGTTTTGCCCGCCGAGGCCATTGTCTACGGCCGCTTGCCCCTGATGATCACGGAGAATTGTCTGGCGCAGAACCAGTGCGGCTGCCGCGTGGACCGGACGCAGCCCATTCCCGACCGCGCCCCCTGCCGCAGCGTCCACACGCTGCAGGATCGTACCGGCGCAGCCTTCCCGCTGATGCCCGTATACGGTCACCGCACAGAAGTGCAAAATAGCCGCGTCCTGTGGCTGGCTGACCGACCCGATTGGAAACATCTGGGATTGGCCTATGCCCGTCTGCGCTTCACAACCGAGTCTCCCGCGGAGTGTGCCGCCGTGCTGCGATCCTACCGCGCCGGCGCCAAAGCGCCCGCAGAATTTACTCGCGGACTCTATGAAAGAGGCGTAGAATAAGACATTTTTGATTACTTCTCGTATAATTAATAATTTATATTACTAAAAGTATCTTATTTTGGAGTATCTCATGGAAGAAATTAAGGTAAAATATTTTCATGACGACATGGAGGAGCTGTGCTATGTGGACGGCAAATCCGACTGGATCGACCTGCGCACCGCTGTGGAAGTGACCCTGAAGGCCGGAGAATTTCGCCTGATTCCCCTCGGCATTGCCGTGGCGCTGCCCAAAGGCTACGAGGCCCACATCGCGCCCCGCAGCTCCACCTTTAAAAATTACGGCATCCTGCAGACCAACTCTGTGGGCGTGGTGGACTGCTCCTACTGCGGTGACGGCGACCAGTGGCACATGCCCGTCTACGCTACCCGCGATGTGACCATTGAAAAGGGCGCCCGCATCTGCCAATTCCGCATCATGGAGAACCAGCCCAAGCTGGTCTTCACCCGCGTGGAGCATCTGGACAGCCCTGACCGCGGCGGCTTCGGCTCCACCGGCAAATAAGGAGGCAAACATGGCAAAGATCGTATTGGCCTCCGCCTCTCCCCGGCGGCAGGAGCTGCTGCACCGCATCGGCATCGAGGACTTCGATATCCGCGTGCCAGAGGCAGATGAAAGCTATCCCGCGGAATTGAAGCCCGCACAGGTCGTGGAGCACATCTCCCGCAAAAAAGCGGAGGCTGCCGCCGCACTGTGTACCCCCGATGAAATCATCATCACCGCTGACACCATGGTATTTTTAGACGATCAGCGGCTGGGCAAGCCCACAAACGAGGCAGACGCTCTGCGGATGCTGACCGACCTGCAGGGCCGCCACCACACCGTCTGCACCGGCGTGACCGTGCGGCAGGGTGACCGCGTCCTCACGGAAAGCGAGACCACCGAGGTCTATTTCCGCCCCGCCGCAAAGGAGGAATTGCTGGCCTATATCGCCACCGGCGAGCCCATGGACAAGGCCGGTTCCTACGGCGTGCAGGGCAAGGGTGCGCTGTTGGTGGAAAAGCTCCATGGTGACTTTTTCAATGTAATGGGACTGCCGGTGCTGCGGCTCTCCCGCATGCTGGCACAGTTCGGTGTCCATCTTCTTTGATCCTGCATACGCTTTAAAAGGAGATTCTCTTTGAAAAACTTTCTGAAAGAACACGGATTATGGGTGCTTTTTGCCGCAGCGGTCATCGCTGTGGCTTTGGCGCTGTTGTCCATTTTCAGCAACACCTCCTCTCCGCTGGCCAACGCAGCCAACACCATTGCCTCCCCTTTCCGTAACGCCTATACCTCCGTGGCCACCTGGTTCAACGACAAGCAGCGTTATTACAAGGACACCACGGCGCTGGAGGCAGAAAACGCACAGCTGCGCCAGAAGCTGGCTGAGATGGAAGCGGACATTCGGCAGGCCCGCAAGGACCGGGAGGAAAACGCCCGCCTGCGCAGATTACTGGATTTGCGGGAACAGCGGCGCGACCTGACAAGCGACCTGGAGGCCGCCACTGTGACGGAGCATACCGTCACCAACTGGACCTCCTCTCTGACGCTGAACAAGGGAACCCTCCACGGCGTGGAGGTGAACGACTGTGTCATTGACGAGACCGGCGCCATGGTGGGCATTATCAGCGAAACCGGCACCAACTGGTCCACCGTGCTCACATTAGTGGATACCGACACCTCGCTGGGCGCACAGGTGTTCCGCTCCGGCGATCTGGGCCTTGCGCAGGGCAACTTTTCTCTGATGGAGAAACGTTTGCTGCGGCTGGACTATCTGCCTGCGGAATGTGAACTGCTGGGCGGCGATCTGGTGCTGACTTCCGGTCTTGGCGGCTACTATCCCTCCGGTCTGGTGATCGGCTCTGTGGAGGAGGTCAAAGTGGATGATTCCGGCGCCGCGCCTTACGCTATTTTGTCTCCCGCCGTGGATTTTAACACCCTGACCCAGGTATTTATTATCAAATCCTTCGACATTGTTCCCTGATTTCCTCAGAGGCTCCGCCCATTCGCGGCGGAACCCCTTACTATATGTAAATAAGAAGGAGGCCCCGCCGTGCTGGCTCGCAATGAGATTATCTTTAAATGGCTGCTCTACGCACTGGCCGCTGTGCTGTGCATCTGGGTGCAGACCACGCTTTTGCAGCGCATTACCATTTGGGGCGTTATTCCTTTTCTCTACCCCCTGCTGGCCACCATTCCTGCCACCTATGAGGGCCCGCTGGCCGGAAGCGTGTTTGCCCTGATTATCGGCGTGATGTGCGATTCGCTGCTGCCGGGGGCCTTTCCCTGTCTCTATACGCTGATTTTTCCGCTGGCAGGTTTGTGCGCGGGACTGCTCTCCCACAGCTTGCTGCCGGCAGGCTTTATCTGCTCTCTGAGTGCGGCAGCCGCCGCCTTTTTGCTCACCGACACCTTTCGGTGTTTTCTGCTCTGGATTGACCGGAAGGCCGCATGGGGCGCCGGTTTTTCCGTCATGGCACGGGAATTTTTCATCACCGCGCCGCTTGTGGTGCCCATGACAGTGCTGTTTCGCGCCGTCCACCGCAAGGCCCATGAAAACGACTGATCTGCAAAGGAGATCCCATGGATCATAAACCCTCCACTGCCCGCCTGCTGATCCTGGCGGGGCTTCTGTCGGCGGTACTGCTGGCCTACCTGGGTGTACTCGTGGACACCCAGGTGGTTCACCATGCGGATTATCTGGCGCAGTCCATCCACTCCATCGCCCGCGAAGAGCGGGTGGAGGCCTCCCGCGGCATCATCACCGACCGCAGCGGCCGCACGCTGGTCTCCAATTCCTCCGCCTACGACCTGACCTTTGACGCAAGTCTTCTGGATGATGGCGAGGAACAGAATCTGGCCATTCTCCGGCTGGTAGAGCTGTGCCAGAAAGAAGGCAAGGTATGGGTGGATAACCTGCCTATTTCCGAAACCGCCCCATTTATTTACGCATTGGGCGGTATTTCCGACACCCAGCGCAGCCGTTTTTTCACCTACCTCAAGTCACTGAACGAGGTGGCCGCACCGCTGGGCGAATACTTACTGCTGCATCCCGAGCTGGTTCCGGAGGAAGAACCGGAGCCAGACACGGCTCTTTCCGGCGAGGAGGATGACGAGGAAGTGGTCCTGACCCCCGCCGAGCAGGCAAAGGACCTGCTGCAGCGGCTGCCTGCCTCCGCCCTGACAGAACAGCTGCTGCTGGACGCAGGCATTACCGCACCGGATCTGGTGCTGCTGATGGGTGAAAAAATGGACCTGCCTGAAGGTCTGACTTTGCTGGATACCCGAAAAATTTTAGGCGTCCGCTATGAGCTGGCTCTGCGCCGGCTGGCCAACTACACGGATTACATTCTGGTGGAGAACATTGACACCGCCTTTATTTCCAAAATTTCCGACGGCAACTATGCCGGTGCGCGGATCACCACCTCCTCTGTCCGGCAGTATGAGACGGAATATGCCGCCCACATCTTAGGCTACGTCAGCCGTCTGGAAGCCACCGATGACCTGAAAGCCCTGCGGGAGCAGGGATATGACGGCAACGACTGGATTGGCCGCAGCGGCGTGGAGTCCGCCTTTGAGAAATATCTGAAGGGCACAGATGGAAAGCGAGTGGTATCCGTCAACAGCGACGGCAAGATCACCGGCGAATACTACTCCAAGGAGCCCCAGCCGGGCAACACCGTGGAGCTGACCATTGATTTAGAGCTGCAAAAGGCCGTGGAGGAGGCGCTGGCCTCCACCGTAACACGGCTGAATGAAGACCCCAAATACCAAAAGGATGCCGACACTCGCGGTGCAGGTGCCGCCGTGATTAAAGTAGGCACCGGAGAGGTGCTGAGTCTGGCCTCTTATCCCACCTATGACCTGTCCTCGTGGCGGCAGGACTGGGATGAACTGCGTGCCGACCTGACCAAACCCATGTTCAACCGGGCTACACAGGGCACCTACGCCCCCGGTTCCACCCTCAAGCCGCTGACGGCTGTGGCGGCACTGGAGGAAGGCGCTACCACCCTGACGGAAAAGATCCGGGACACCGGCCGCTGGGCCTACCCCAACGACCCCACCGGAAGTGGCGCCTGGTGCTGGAACCGCGCCGGCCACGGCAACGTGGATGTGTCACAAGCAATTACCGTTTCCTGCAACTATTTCTTTGCAGAAATGGGCTATCGTCTTGGAATGGATACATTTCGAGAATATTTGACCGCATTTGGTCTGGGCGAAAACACCGGCATCGAAACCGGTGACGATCCCGGTGCCCTGCCGGAAAACAAGGCCGGTGAAAACCAGACCCCCTGGGCGGCCTTCGGCCAGTCCAACCAGCTCTACAGTCCCATCCAGCTGGCCAACTACATCGCCACGCTGGTCTCCGGCGGCGCACACTATGACGCACACCTCCTGAAGGCCGTCAAAACCTACGACAATTCCGAGGTGGTCGCCACCGGCAATACCGCGCCCACCAACGTCATCCGCATGAACGACAGCACCCTTGCAGCCGTAAAAAAGGGTATGCATGACCTGACCACAACCTCTCTGGCCCCCTATTTCAGCCAGTGTGTGGTGGACGCCGGCGCCAAGACCGGTACGGCACAGGTGGGCGCCGAAACGGAAAACACCGGCGTATTCGTGTGCTTCGCCCCCTATGACGAGCCGGAGATTGCCGTCTCCATCGTCATTGAAAAGGGTGGTTCCGGCTCCGCGCTGGCCACCGCCGCCGTGGAGATCCTCAACGCGTACTTCTCCGCAGACGAGATCGGCACCGCCGTTCTCCCCGAAAACCAACTGATCCCCTAACCCAATCATCCGAAGGAGTTTATTGCATGAGCGAACCGTTTGTCTTTGATCCCCGCCGCGAGGCTTACAAAACCCCCTACGGTGCTGTTTCCTGCGGGCAAACGATTACTTTTTCCTGCCGTCCTCTTGTATCTGAGGGCTTTTCTCACTGTTCTATCGTACTTTTTCACGAGTTTTCCAAAATTTGGCAATCCATTGAATTGAAGCCTGTTGCCTGTGCGGAAGAGGATCGTTGCTGCTTTACCGGACAGCTGCCCGCTCCGGCCAAACCGGAGCTGAGCTGGTATCATTTCCACCTCTGGCGGGATGACGGCTCCGGCTGCGATCTGGACAAAACCGGCTATCGCAGCGACGGCGGACTGGACCCCTGGCAGCTGACCACCTATCTCCCAAACTACACCCCCGCGTGGTTTGGCGAGGGCGTGACGTATCAGATCTTTCCCGACCGCTTTTGCCGCACCGCGCTGCCCAACCCCACAGGCCTTGTAGGCAACCGCTGGGTACACAAAAACTGGGACGACATTCCCTCCTGGCAGCCGGAACCGGACGGCGAGATCCGCAACCGGGACTTTTTCGGCGGCTCTCTGGCGGGCATTACAAAAAAATTGGATACACTGGCGGATTTGGGCGTAAAAACGCTGTATCTCTGCCCGATTTTTGAGGCAGCCTCCAACCACCGCTACAACACGGCGGATTACGAGACCATTGACCCCTTCCTCGGCACGGAGGCGGATTTCCGTACCCTGTGCGAAGAGGCCCACCGTCGGGACATGAAGGTAATGCTGGACGGTGTGTTCAACCACACCGGCTCCCAAAGCATTTACTTCAACGAAGATGGCTTCTACCCCGCTCCGGGCGCTGCTCAAAGCAAAGAGAGCCCCTACTACAACTGGTTCAACTTCAAGCACTGGCCCGACGACTACGACTCCTGGTGGGGTATCAAGACCCTGCCTGCCGTGCGTGAGGAGTCGGAGAGCTATGTAGACTACATTATTGAAAGTGAAAACTCCATCATTCGCCGCTGGCTCCGCTGCGGCGCGGACGGCTGGCGGCTGGACGTGGCAGACGAGCTGCCGGACTGGTTTATCGAAAAAATCCGCACGGCGGTGGAGGAAACCGATCCCAACGCCTTTCTGCTGGGCGAGGTCTGGGAGGATGCCTCCAACAAGATCTCCTATGACCGACGCCGGTCCTATATCCTCGGAAAGGGCCTGCACAGCGTGATGAACTACCCCTTCCGCACCGCAGTGATGGACTTCCTGCGAGGCGGTAATGCAACCGCCTTCCGGGAGACCATGGAAACGCTGCGGGAGAATTATCCCCCTGACGTCTACTACTCCGCACTGAACTTCCTCAGCACTCATGACACGCCCCGTATTCTGACCATACTGGGCGCGGAAGAAAAGCCGGAAACTCGCGGTGAGCGGGCGGCTTTCCGCCTCTCCCCTGCCCAGCGGGCACTGGGTATTTCCCGCGTGAAGCTGGCAGCCTTGATCTTATTCTCCTTCCCCGGCTCTCCCATGGTCTACTATGGAGATGAAGCCGGTATGGAAGGCTGGGAAGATCCCTTTAACCGAGGCAGCTATCCCTGGGGCAATGAGGACGCCGACCTGAAAGCCCGCCTCACTCTGCTGGCCGCACTCCGCAAAGCCCACCCGGCCTTGCAGCGCGGTACCATCCGATATCTGACTGCGGAAGGCCCTCTGCTGGTGTTTGCCCGCGAAATTGATGGCGAAACCTTGATTTGCGCTGTAAATGCCGGCGAAACGCCGGAAAAGCTGACGCTTCCGTGGAACGGGTCGGCAACCGACCTGCTTTCCGGTGCGCAGCTGACCGCGCAGGACGGTGTTCTGACCCACTATCTCCCTCCCCGCAGCGGTATGCTTCTGATGTAATATGCTGACAGGCCCGTGTTAAAAAACACGGGCCTGTTTTTATGTTTCACGTGAAACACGCGGGTCCTGCCGCTTGTGGCGGGACCCGCGTATCAGATGTCGTTGCAGGCAGCAAAGGATCTGCCTTTTTATAGGGCTCCCGCCGCAAACCAGCGGAGCGTTTGCGGTGGGAAAGAGGCGGCGCAGTGGAGCGACTTTGCTTTCGCCTTCAGCCGGAAGCAAAGGATGCGAAACTTGCGGCGACGAGGGTTTCACGTGAAACATTTCTTTTGCGACTTTTTTGATTCTTCTCTTGCACCTGTCAGGACACCTTGATATAATATATCTGTATGTAAAAATGCAATTAAAGAAAGTAGGTGCCAGCGTGGCAAAAACCGTTGCAATCGTCAATCAGAAGGGTGGCGTGGGCAAAACCACCACCTGTGTCAGCCTTGCCGCCGCTCTGGCGGAGATGGGGCAGCGCATTTTGCTGTGCGACTTTGATCCCCAGGCCAATGCCACTTCCGGCATGGGCGTGGATAAGACCCTCTCCAAAGGCATTTACGAAGTGGTCATTGGTAACATTTCCGTGACCGACGCCATCGTACATACCCGCTTCGGCGATGTGATGCCCTCCAACAAGGCGCTGGCCGGCGCAGGTATTGAGCTGATTGCTATGGATCGGCGGGAATTTCTGCTGCGGGACGCGCTGGCAGAGGTGGCTGACCGCTACGACTTCATTTTTATTGACTGTCCGCCCTCTTTAGAACTGCTGACGCTGAACGCCCTGTGTGCCGCGGATACCGTTTTGGTACCGGTGCAGGGTGAGTATTACGCGCTGGAAGGCCTTTCCGACCTGATGAACACCGTGCGGATCGTGCGGCGGGCCCTGAATCCCCAGTTGGAGCTGGAGGGCGTACTGCTGACCATGTTTGACGGCCGCACCAATCTGGCGTTGCAGGTGGCGGAGGAAGTGAAACACTATTTCCCCGGCAAGGTCTACGCTACTGTGATTCCCCGCAACGTCCGGCTTTCCGAGGCTCCCAGCCACGGCAAGCCCATTACCGCATATGACCGTTCCTCCCGCGGTGCAGAAAGCTACAAAGCACTGGCCGCGGAGTTTCTCGGCAAGCAAAACGCCTGAAAGGAGCAATCTTTATGGCATCAAAAAAGCCCTCCGGTCTTGGCCGCGGCCTTGGCGCCCTGTTGGGCGAGGACGTGCTGAAGCCGGAATCCAGCGGCACCACCTATTTGCCCATTTCCAGCGTGGAAAACAACTCCGCGCAGCCCCGCAAAGTCTTTGACGACGCGGCTTTGGGCCAGTTGGCCGAATCCATTGCCCAGCACGGCATTATTCAGCCGCTGACTGTCCGGAAGCTGAATTCCGGCTATTATCAAATCATTGCCGGTGAGCGCCGTTGGCGTGCTGCCCGCCTGGCAGGTCTCAGCGAAGTTCCCGTTATTGTCATCGAGGCAGACGACCGCAAGGTCGCCGAGTTGGCCATGATCGAAAACCTCCAGCGGGAGGACCTGAATCCCATTGAAGAAGCCGCCGGCTTCCGTACTCTGATTTCCCAGTACCATATGACACAGGAAGAGGCGGCCAGCCGCGTAGGCAAGTCCCGCAGCGCCGTGACTAACGCCCTGCGCCTACTGGAATTGGAATCCGCCGTGCAAAAGTTGGTTCAGGAAGGCACCCTTTCCGCAGGCCATGCCCGCGCTCTGGTAGTCCTCCCTGCTACGCTTCAGATCCGTGCCGCCGACGCAATCGTGGCAGGCGGGCTCTCCGTCCGCCAGACGGAAGCACTGGTGAAGCGGCTCTCCGCCGGTGAAAAACCGGAGAAAGAACAACCCTCTGACCAGGTGGACTACACCGCAGAGGCCCAAAAAGACCTCTCCTCCCGTCTGGGACGGGGCGTAAAGATCGTCTCCGGCCGCAAAAAAGGCCGCATTGAACTGGAATACTACGGCCTGGACGATTTGAACGACCTGCTGGACGCACTGGCCCTCCTGCAGGTGAAGAAGAAAGGAACTCCGTCATGACACAGGAAAAGCACACGCCGGAGGAGCAGCCCCGTAGAAGCGGCAAACCGGTTCTCATCTATATTATGATCCTGTTCATTGCCGCCTTTTTGCTAATGGCCCTGTCCTTTGCCATGCATCAGCGGAGCAATCAGCAGGCCATGGGTGAGCTGGAAAGTTCCTTTACGACCACCATTAAGGACATGCAGGCTGATCAGGACCGGCTTTTACAGCTGCAGGACAAGCTGTCCGACACGGAAAACCAGCTGCAGGACATGCAGGAACAACTGACTGCCTCTGAAGCCACACTGGCCGAGGCCGAGGCCCTTTTTGCAGCGCAGCAGCAACTGTACTGCCTACAGCAGGAATATGCCAGCGGCGACTACGCAGGCTGCAAAATCATTATCGAAAAGATGGAAAGCAGCGGCGCGGCAGAACTGCTGTCCTCCACTCCCCTATCCACTGACAGCGGCTCCGTAACTGCCCCCTACGTCCGTTTCCAGCAGCTGAAAGCCGCCGCGCTGGAAAAGCTTGCCGAGACCGAGGCAAATAACGCTGCCGAATAACGCCCCGCCGGAATGTTTCACGTGAAACGCGAAACATTCAAGAAAATAAGACTTTCAATTTAAACTGATATAAAGAGGAGATCATTACCATGCTGGACATTCGTTTTGTGCGGGAAAACCCCGAGATTGTCAAGGAAAACATCAAGAAAAAGTTTCAGGACGCAAAGCTTCCTCTGGTAGACGAGGTCATCGAGCTGGATGCCAAGCGCCGTGCCGCCATCGTGGAGGCTGACCAGCTTCGCTCTAACCGCAATACCCTCTCCAAGCAGATCGGCATGCTGATGGGTCAGGCTAAGAAAGATCCCTCCAAGCTGGCAGAAGCCGAGGCCGTCAAGGCACAGGTCAAGGAACAGGCCGACCGTCTGGCTGAGCTGGAAAAACTGGAAGGCGAGTTGGATGAAGAAGTCCGCAAGCGCATGATCGTCATCCCCCAGATCATCGATCCCACCGTGCCTATTGGCCCTGATGATTCCGCCAATGTGGAAGTGGAGCGCTTCGGTGAGTGCAAGGTTCCTGCATTTTCCGTTCCCTATCACACCGACATTATGGAGTCCTTTGACGGCATTGACCTGGAAGCCGCTGGCCGCGTTTCCGGTTCCGGCTTCTACTATCTGCTGGGTGATATCGCTCGCCTGCACGAGGCCGTTTTGGCTTACGGCCGCGACTTTATGATCAGCAAGGGCTTCACCTACTGCATTCCTCCTTTCATGATCCACGGCAACGTGGTGGAAGGCGTTATGAGCCAGACCGACATGGACGGTATGATGTATAAGATTGAGGGCGAGGACCTGTATCTGATCGGTACCTCCGAGCACTCCATGATCGGCCGCTTCATCGACCAGATCGTGCCCAACGAAAAGCTGCCCCAGACCCTGACCTCCTACTCCCCCTGCTTCCGCAAGGAGAAGGGTTCTCACGGCATTGAGGAGCGCGGTGTGTATCGTATCCATCAGTTTGAGAAGCAGGAGATGATTGTCGTCTGCAAGCCCGAGGAATCCAAGGACTGGTACGAGAAGCTGTGGCGCTACTCCGTTGAGTTGTTCCGTAATTTGGACATTCCCGTCCGTCAGCTGGAATGCTGCTCCGGCGACCTGGCCGACCTGAAGGTCAAGTCCTGCGACATTGAGGCATGGTCCCCCCGCCAGCAGAAGTTCTTCGAGGTCTGCTCCTGCACCAACATGGGTGACGCTCAGGCTCGTCGTCTGAAAATCCGCTACAAGGACGAGAACGGCAAGATTCAGCTGTGCCACACCCTGAACAACACCTGCGTTGCTCCTCCCCGTATGCTAATCGCCTTCTTGGAGAACAACCTGCAGGAAGACGGCACCGTTTTGATTCCCGAGGTCCTGCAGCCTTACATGGGCGGCACCAAGGTTCTGATTCCCAAGAAGTAAGAAAAGCCTTGTTTGTCGTAAACAAATAGTATAAAACTATATAAATATAACGGAGGGTTTTCAAATGAAGAAGTTCTTTGAAGAGTTTAAGACCTTTGCAATGCGCGGAAACGTAATCGACATGGCAGTCGGCGTTGTCATCGGCGGTGCGTTCGGTAAGATCACCACTTCCATCGTCAACGACATCATCATGCCCCTGATCTCCATGATCACCGGCGGCATCGACTTCAGCGCATGGAAATGGGTTCTGAAGGAAGCTGTTATGGATGCAGACGGTGTGACGCAGAAATTGCCCGAAGTGGCTGTCAACTTCGGCAACACCATCGCTATCATTCTGGACTTCATCATTATCGCCTTCGCTGTGTTCTGCATGGTCAAGGGTCTGAACAGCCTCCATCGCAAGAAGGAAGAGCCGGCTCCCGAGCCCGAGGCAGAGCCCGCTCCCCCCGCTCCCACCACCGAGGAGCTGCTGGCCGAGATCCGCGATCTGCTGAAGAACAAGTAATGGAGCAGATCCTGCAAGCAGGCCTCACAGAGCTGGGGCTTCCCACCGCGGGCATCCCCTCCCTGATCCGGTATTCCGAACTGCTGGTGGAGAAAAACAAGGTGATGAACCTGACCGCCATCACGGAGCCTACCGACATTGCCACGCTCCACTTTTTGGACAGCGCGGCCCTGCTGACGCTGGCAGACTTTAAGGACAAGACCGTGGCAGATATCGGTACCGGCGCCGGCTTTCCCGGCATGCCGCTGAAGATCGTGGAACCTTCCATCCACCTGACGCTGCTGGATTCCCTCAACAAGCGCATCGACTTCCTGAAAGAGGTCTGCGCCGATCTGACGCTGACGAATGTGGAGTGCGTCCACGGACGTGCCGAGGAATTTGCCGCAAACCACCGGGAGCACTTTGACATCGTCACCTCCCGCGCCGTGGCAAACCTGCAGATGCTCAGCGAGCTGTGCCTGCCGCTGGTGAAGGAAGGCGGCTACTTCCTGTCCATGAAGTCCGTGGACTCCGAGCAGGAGCTGAACGATGCCAAAACAGCCATCAAAACCCTGGGTGGACAGGTGGAAAAGGTCGTGGACTACACGATTCCGGGCACCGAGGTGTCCCACCGGCTGATTTTTATTAAAAAAATAAAAAAAACCGACAAAAAATACCCCAGAACATTTGCAAAAATTAAGAAGAATCCGTTATAATAATTCTATTATGCAAATTTAGGAAACAAGTGAGGGCGAAAGGAGGCTGCACATGGGCGGACAATGCATCGCCGTGGTGTCCGGTAAGGGCGGCACAGGCAAAACCTCCTTCACCGCCGGTGTCGGTGCAGCCCTTGCCATGAGTGGAAAACGGGTCCTCTGTCTGGACTGCGACATCGGCCTACGGAATCTGGATCTGGCGCTGGGTCTTTCCGACCGGGCACTGATGGATTTCTCCGATGTGGCACAGGGCCGCTGTTCCCTGGAATCAGCCGTGGTGGAACACCCCCGTATTCCCGGCCTGTTTCTGCTGACCGCTCCTGTCCGTAGCCGCAGCCGTCAGGTAACGGAGGCGGAAATGACCGCCCTTCTCAAGCAAATCCGCGGGCAGTTTGACTACTGTCTGCTGGACGCACCCGCCGGTCTTGGCAGCGGCTTTCAGCTGGCTACCGCAGCCGCCGACCGCTCCATTGTTGTCACCAACACGGACGCCTCCTCCCTGCGGGATGCTCAGCACACCGTCATGGAACTGAACCACTTCGGCCGCGGCAGACTGCATCTGGTGGTGAACCGTGTCCGGAAAAAGCTGCTGCGCAGCATGCATGCCACCATTGACGATGCCATCGACAAGGCAGGCCTGCCGCTGATCGGCGTGATTCCGGAGGATGATTCCCTCCCCTTAAGCCTGAACACAGGCGTCCCCCTGCTACTGTCTGCCGGTTATGGTCCTGCTGCTGCAGCCTATCGTAACATTGCCAAACGTCTGCAGGGCGTAAAAGCACCCCTGCTGCGTATCAAATAAATGGAAAGGAGATCTTCCCCATGAATATCGCCCTGATGTCTCACGACAACAAAAAAGAACTGATGGTCCAGTTCTGCACCGCTTACGCAGGTATTCTGTCCCAGCATCAGATCTACGCCACCAACACCACCGGCCACATGGTCGCTGACGCCACCGGCCTGAATGTGCATTGCTTCTTCTCTTACAGCCACGGCGGCAGCCAGCAGATCGGCGCCCGTATTTCCTATAACGAATTTGACATGGTCCTCTTCTTCAACGATCCCACCAACGAGGCCATGGCCGGAGAGATCTCCTATATTTCCCGTTTGTGCGACCAGAACAACATCCCCTTCGCCAGCAACATCGCTACCGCAGAAATGCTGGTACTGGGTCTGGCCCGCGGCGATCTGGACTGGCGCAGCATCGTGAACCCCTCTAACCGTCCCATTGCTTGACATTTCTCCCAAAACCGCATACAATTGCATAGCTACCGCGCAGATGCCGCAGCAGTACTCTGATGAACGATCCACAGAGAGGGCCACATCGCTGAAAGTGACCCGTTCGGCTCAGACGAAGGACAGCGGTGGAGCGGGGGCGGAAACGCCCACGGCACCCTCCCCGTAACAGGAGGCCAAAGGGAGTATCCTGCCCTCCGGCAGACATGCTCCGAATTTGGGTGGCACCACGAAGCGTTTGACCGCTCTCGTCCCAAACCGCTGGGATGAGAGCGCTTTTTTTACCCGATTTTTCGCTCATCCCATAAAACAAAACCGAAATCAAATACCATTTTCAAATAAAGGAGACCACGCACATGGCAAAAATGACTCCCCGGACCCTATCCGGCTTCATGGAGCTCCTGCCTGCCCCCCAGCAGCAGATGGAGCGCATCATGGAGGCTCTGCGCAACACCTATTCCCTCTACGGCTTCACCCCGCTGGACACCCCCGTCATTGAATCCAGCGACGTCCTGCTGGCCAAGGGCGGCGGCGAGACTGAAAAGCAGATCTACCGCTTCCAGAAGGGCGACGCCGACATCGCTCTGCGCTTTGACCTGACGGTGCCTCTGGCCAAATATGTGGCCCTGCACTACAACGACCTGACCTTCCCCTTCCGCCGCTACCAGATCGGCAAGGTCTACCGCGGCGAGCGCGCCCAGCGCGGCCGCTTCCGCGAGTTTTATCAGGCCGACATTGACATTATCGGCGACGGCAAGCTGGACATCACCAATGAGGCCGAAATTCCCGCCATCATCTACAAGACCTTTTCCACGCTGGGCCTGAAGCGGTTCCAGATCCGCGTCAACAACCGCAAGATTCTGAACGGTTTCTATGCGATGCTGGGTCTCACCGAAAAGTCCGGCGACATCATGCGCACCGTGGACAAGCTGGACAAGATTGGCGCAGAAAAGGTCAAGGTCATCCTGATGGGCGAGGAAATCGCCCTGACCGAGGAGCAGGCCGACGAGATTCTGAAGTTCATTGCCATCACCGGCAGCAACGAGGAAGTCCTTGCTGCGTTGGAGGGCTATCAGGGCCGCAACGAGATCTTCGACACCGGCCTCGCCGAGCTGAACACCGTGGTGAAGTATCTGGCCGCCTTCGGCGTGCCCACGGAAAACTTCGCCGTGGACCTGACCATTGCCCGCGGTCTGGACTACTACACCGGCACCGTGTATGAAACCACCCTGCTGGATCACCCCGAGATCGGTTCCGTCTGCTCCGGCGGCCGCTACGACAATCTGGCGGAGTATTACACGGACAAGCAGCTGCCCGGCGTGGGCATCTCCATCGGCCTGACCCGCCTGTTCTATGTGCTGGGCGAGCAGGGCATGCTGAACCCCGAACTGCCCACCGCTCCCGCTGATGTGCTGATCCTGCCCATGACCGACGACCTGTCCGCCGCCATTTCCTTTGCAACCGCTCTGCGCGAGAACGGCATCCGCACCCAGATTCATGCGGAGCAGAAGAAGTTTAAGCAGAAGATCGGCTACGCCGACAAGCTGGGCATCCCCTACGTTGTCTTCCTCGGTGAGGATGAGATCAATGCCGGCGTGGTAGCCTGCAAGGATATGAAGACCGGCGAGCAGACCAAGCTGGAACCCGCCGCCACCATCTACCGCATCAAGGCCGGTCTTACAGAGCTGGAAAAAGGCGCTGTAATTCTGGGATAACCCCTAATTCTAAATACAAATAGCAATATACTTTTAAAATTATACTAATTGGAGTTGATTTTTATGGATAATCTGCAGAATTTCAAGCGCAGTCACTACTGCGGCGACCTGCGCCTTGCCGACGCCGGCAAGACGGTGCAGCTGTGCGGCTGGGTTCAGCGCCAGCGCGATCTGGGCGGTCTGATCTTCGTGGACCTGCGCGACCGCACCGGTCTCGTTCAGCTGTCCTTCGACGATTCCACTGACAAGGCCATTTTTGAAAAGGCCGCTTCCCTCCGCGCCGAGTTCGTGGTGGCCGCCACCGGCCTCGTCCGCGAGCGCGAGAGCAAGACCAACAAGATCGCCACCGGCGACATTGAGGTGTACGTCACCGAGCTGCGCCTGCTGGCCAAGTCCGAGACACCTCCCTTTGAGATCGTGGAAAACTCCAACGCCAACGACATGCTGCGTCTGAAGTACCGCTATCTGGACCTGCGCCGTCCCGACATGCAGCACGCCATCATCACCCGTCACAAGATCTGCAAGATCGCCCGTGACTACTTCGACGAAAACGGCTTCCTCGAGATCGAGACCCCCATTCTGACCAAGTCCACCCCCGAGGGCGCCCGCGACTAACTGGTTCCCTCCCGCGTCCATCCCGGCAAGTTCTACGCCCTGCCCCAGTCCCCCCAGCAGTACAAGCAGCTACTGATGCTCTCCGGTTTTGACCGTTACTTCCAGATCGCCCGTTGCTTCCGTGACGAGGACCTCCGAGCTGACCGTCAGCCTGAGTTCACACAGATAGACACAGAAATGTCATTCGTTACGGCAGACGACGTAATGCGTATGCACGAGGGATTCCTCAAGCGCCTTATGAAGGAATATGCGGGTATCGATATGACCGAGGATTTCATTCGTATGCCCTATGCCGAGGCTATGGACAGATTCGGCTCGGACAAGCCCGACATTCGTTTCGGATATGAGCTTACCGATCTTTCATCAATCGTTAAAGACTGCTCCTTTAAGGTATTTGCAGGTGCGGTCGAAGCAGGCGGCTCTGTTCGCGCGATCAACGTAAAAGGCGGCGCAAAATTCTCTCGCAAAGAGATTGATTCGCTCGTTGAGTTCGTTAAATCCTACCGCGCAAAGGGTCTTGCTTGGCTCAAGTGGGCAACTACGGGTGAGATCTCTTCCTCTTACGCAAAATTCCTTACAGACGAAGAAAACGAGGCAATAAAGGCGGCTATGTCTGCCGAGGCGGGCGACCTTATTCTCATTGTCGCTGACAAGAACAAGGTAGTTTTCGATTCTCTCGGCGCACTCCGTTGCGAATGCGCAAAGAGAATGGGTATACTCGATCCTATGGACTTCAAGTTCCTGTGGGTTACCGAATTCCCGCTGCTTGAGTACAGCGAGGAGGACGGAAGATTTTACGCTATGCACCATCCCTTTACTTCTCCTATGGACGAGGACCTTCAGTATATAGACAGCGATCCCGCAAGAGTACGCGCAAAGGCTTATGACATCGTTCCCAACGGCACGGAGCTTGGCGGCGGTTCTATCCGTATCCACGACGGCGATATCCAGTCGAAGATGTTTGAGGTACTCGGTCTTGGCGAGGCAGAGGCGCAGGAAAAATTCGGATATCTGCTTGACGCGTTCAAGTACGGTGTTCCCCCCCACGGCGGTCTTGCGTTCGGTCTTGGCCGTCTCGTAACCCTCCTCCTCGGACTTGAGGACATTCGCGACGTTATCGCATTCCCGAAGGTACAGAACGCTTCCGAGCTTATGACAAAATGTCCCTCCGAGCCCGACCCGAACGCTCTCGGAGAGCTTGGTATTGCCGTAGTCTCTGCCGAGTAAGGAGTATATATGTATAACTTTTTTGCCTATATGGCAAGAATGAAGCTGATCAAGCGCTGGAGTCTTATGAAGTCGGTACACGAAGAAAACATTGCCGAGCACAGCGCGCAGGTCGCGCAGATAGCGCACGCTCTTGCGCTTATCAAGAACAAAAAGTTCGGCGGTTCACTCAATGCCGACAGGATAGCGACTATCGCGCTTTATCACGAGACCTCCGAGGTACTTACAGGCGATCTTCCCACCCCGATAAAATACTATAACCCCGATATCCGAAACGCTTACAAAGCGATTGAGGGAACGGCAAATGAAAAGCTGATCTCAATGCTCCCTGACGAGTTGCAAGGTGAATACAGAAGCCTTATCGTCACCGACGCGGATTCTTACGAGCATACGCTCGTAAAGGCTGCCGACAAGATCTCCGCATACGTTAAATGTATCGAGGAGCTTCGAAGCGGAAACCGTGAATTTGTCGAAGCCGAGCGCACTCTCCGCGCGTCGGTCGAAGAA
>JAZRCP010000140.1:0-33949 GCA_045659825.1 Dysosmobacter sp.
CAGATCCTGAATGCGGTCGGCGTACTTGCTCAGCTTGAAGAAGTATGCCTCCTCCTCTGCGTCCACAACGGGGCGGCCGCAGTCGGGGCAGCAGCCGTCTTTCAGCTGGCTCTCGGTCCAGAAAGACTCGCAGGGAGTGCAGTACTTGCCCTTGTAAGCGCCCTTGTAAATGTCGCCGTTGTCGTACATCTTCTTGAAGATCTTCTGCACGGAGGCAACATGATAATCGTCGGTGGTGCGGATGAAGCGGTCATTGGAGATGTTCATCAGCTTCCACAGGTCGAGGATACCGCCTTCGCCCTCCACAATATTGTCCACGAACTGCTGGGGGGTCACGCCGGCTTCATGTGCCTTGGTTTCGATTTTCTGGCCGTGCTCGTCGGTGCCGGTCAGGAAGCACACATCGCAGCCGGCCAGGCGCTTATAGCGGGCCATGGCGTCGGTGGCGACAGTGCAGTAGGTGTGGCCGATATGCAGCTTGTCGGAGGGATAGTAGATGGGGGTGGTAATGTAAAACTTTTTCTGTTCCATGTGTTTGTTCTCCTTTTAGCGGCAGCTCCGAATGGAAGAGTGCCGGAAATCGCGGGAAAAGCCCGCTCGTTCCATAGTATACTCCGATTTTTTGCGAATTACAACAAAAACCACCCCGAATCTCAGATTCGGGGCGGAAATGGCGGATTACTTATGCAGCAGAGGGAATCCGTTTTCCAACAGGGCTGATTCAATCTCCTGCGCGTGCTGGGCGTTTCTCGTTTCCAGCACCAGAGAGACGATGCAGCTGGACACGTCGGAGTCCTTATCCTCCCGCTGGTGGTCGATGGTGAGGATGTTGGGACCCAGACTGGAAACGATCTGCAGCATTTTCAGCAGGAAACCCGGCTTGTCGGGCACCTTGGTGGTTAGTTCCACGATGCGGCCGGTCTTGGAAAGACCGCGGGTAATCACACGGGAGAGGGTAGTGATGTCCAGGTTGCCGCCGGAAACGAGGCAGACCGTTTTCTTTTCGGAGACATCCACCTTGCCGAACATCACGGCGGCCACGGTGGTGGCGCCTGCGCCTTCGGCCACGGTTTTCTCCACTTCCATCAGCGTCACGATGGCGGTGGCGATCTCATCGTCCTGCACAGTGACGATCTCATCCACATACTTTTCGCACATTTCAAAGGTCAGGTCGCCGGGGAGTTTCACGGCAATGCCGTCGGCGATGGTGGAGACGGCATCCAGCTGCGCGGGCTTTCCTGAGAGGCGGGAGGCCAGCATGGAGGCGGCACCCGCGGCCTGCACGCCGATCACCTTGCAGTCCGGACGCAGGCTCTTGATGGCGCAGGCCACGCCGCTGATCAGCCCGCCGCCGCCGATGGGCACGATGACCTGATCCACATCCGGCAGCTGCTCCAGAATTTCCAGACCGATGGTGCCCTGACCGGCGATGACATCGGGATCGTTGAAGGGGTGGGCGAACACATAGCCGTGCTCGGCGGCCAGGCGGTTGGCCTCCGCAGCGGCGTCATCATAGACGCCGGGAACCAGGACCACTTCCGCGCCGTAACGCTTGGTGGCCTCGATTTTACTGATGGGGGCCCCGGCGGGCATGCAGATCACGGAGCGAATCCCCTGCTTGGTGGCGGAAAGGGCAATGCCCTGCGCGTGATTGCCGGCGGAGCAGGCGATGACGCCCTTGGCGCGCTCCTCCGGCTTCAGCCGGTGGATGCGGTTGTAGGCACCGCGCAGCTTGAATGCGCCGGTCAGCTGCAGGTTTTCCGATTTAATGTATACGTTTTTGCCAATGGTGGGGGCGGGGTTCAGCGGCGTCACGCGCGCCACACCGCGCAGCACGTTCTGTGCCGCCCAGATCTGTTCCAGTGTTACCATAGAAAACCTCCTGTCCTCAGCAGAAAGACAAAACTATTAAAAGCTGTTTTTGTTTTAAAACAATTGTATGAGAATGAAGGGGGATTGGCAATCGTCAGATATTCCAAAAACTTCCGCTATTCTTTAGTAGGACTGTCCTGTGCCACAGAGCCGCGGCGCTTCCAGCGGCCGGAGAGGTAATAAATTGTGGAGAAGACACAGCCCACAGCCCAGCCGATGCCGATGCCGTAGTACATGTAATCAGGGCCAAACCGGTCGGCCAGAACATACACCATGGGCACCCGAACAAGGATCAGGGAAAGAATGGCGTTGACCATGGAGAACATGCTGTCTCCCGCGCCCTGCATGGCGTTGTTCAGACAGAACATGACGGAGAAGAGAATGTAAAAGGGCATGATGCACTTCAGATATACCGTACCGGCTTCAATGACCGCGGGCGTGTCGGAGAAGCAGCCGATCAGCATTGGCCCCAGCGGAATCAGCACCAGCATCAATACCGCCCAGATGACGGAGGAGAGCAGCGTGATGCGCACACCCTGCCGCACACGGTCCAGCTTTTGCGCGCCCATGTTCTGGCCTACATAGGCAACGACCGCGCTGGCAAGACTCTGGATGGGCAGGAAGGCCATGGAATCCAGCTTGGAGCCTACATTGTAGGCGGCGGTGAAATCGTGGCCGTAGGAGTTAATCTTGCTCATTACCACCATGGAACCCAGTGCCACCAGCGACATGTGGAGGCCGGAGGGCAGACCGATGCGCATGATCTCACGGAACAGCTTACCGTCAAACCGGAAGCAGAAGGGATGAATGGCAAAGGCAGGATAGGCGCGATTGATGTAGTAAAGGCCGAACAGCCAGCTGGCGGCCTGTGCCAGAATAGTGGCCAACGCCACGCCCAGCACATCCAGCCCCAGCGCCAGCACGAACACCAGATCCAGCACGATGTTCATGACCGCGGAAATGGCCAGAAACAGCAGGGTAGTCCGGCTATTGCCCAGACCCCGCAGGATGCCTGCATTTAAATTGTAGCCGATGGTGCCCACCAGTCCGGCGCATACGACCAGCAGATAGGTGCGTGCTTCTGCATAGGCAGCAGTCTCCACCTGCAGGGCGTGGAGCAGTGGGTCCACCAGCACGACGCTCAAAAGGGTCAGGGGAATGGCAGCGCAGATGAAGGCGGTGTAGACGGTGTCGATGGCGCTGCGTACGCCCTCTGGCTTTCCAGCTCCGAAGAATTGGGCGATCACCACCGTTCCACCGTTGGAAAGGCCCATGAACAGGGAGGAGAACATAAAAATGACCGGGGCACCCACGCCTACGGCGGCCAGTGCGCCGTCGCCCACGTAGTTGCCCACCACCCAGCTGTCTGCCATATTATAAAATTGCTGGAGAAAACTGCCCGCCAGCAGCGGCAGGGCAAAGTAAAAGATATGGCCGGCAGGACTGCCGACGGTCATATTCCGTGTGCCGCGGTTGCGTGCCATGACTGCCTCCTTGATAGAATACTTCCTTGGTATCACTTTACCTGAATTCAAGTCCAGTAGCAATATTGTTTTTTGACAAGGAATCGGATACAATGAGAAAAAACACGGAGGAAACGGATATGAAATTGGTATCATGGAATGTCAACGGCCTGCGGGCCTGTCTGAATAAAGGGTTTTTAGATTTCTGCGACTTTGCTAACGCGGATGTGATCTGTCTGCAGGAGACGAAAATGCGCCCCGAACAGGCGGAATTTGACCTACTCGGCTACCACCGCTTCTGGAACAGCGCCGACAAGGCCGGTTATTCCGGTACGGCGATCTTCACGAAAACCGAGCCGCTGAACGTCACCTATGACTTCGGCATCGACGATCACCGTCACGAGGGCCGCGTCATCACGGCGGAGTATGAGACATTCTATCTGGTCTGCTGCTATACCCCCAACTGCAAGGACCAGCTGGCCCGTCTGGATTACCGCATGGTGTGGGAGAACGATATCCGGGAGTATCTGATGGAGCTGGACAAGGTCAAGCCGGTGATCTACTGCGGCGACTTGAATGTGGCTCATCAGGAGATTGATATCAAGAACCCCAAAAGCAATCGCCGCAATCCCGGCTTTACCGATGAGGAACGGGAAAAGATGACGGCACTGCTGGATTCCGGCTTTACGGATACCTTCCGCTATCTCTATCCCGACAAGACCGGAGCCTATTCCTGGTGGAGCTACCGCTTCAACGCCCGCAAGAACAACGCGGGCTGGAGAATCGACTATTTTATCGTCTCCGACCGGCTGCGGGAGAAGATTCTGGGGGCCGATATCTGGAGCGAGGTCATGGGCTCGGATCATTGTCCCGTGGTACTGGAGTTGGATGTGTAAGGTATGAGCATGCAGAAAACGATCGACAAGCAGGAGGCGTTTCTGACGCTGCCTGTGCCGCAGGCGGTGGCAAAATTTGCGGTTCCCACCGTCCTCAGCCAGCTGGTCACCCTGCTGTATAATTTGGCGGACACCTTTTTTGTGGGGCACACCAATGACCCCGCGCAGGTGGCGGCCCTGACGTTGAGTTTTCCTCTGTTCATGTCGCTGACAATGGTGGGAAATCTGTTCGGCATCGGTGCCAACAGCTTTATTGCCCGCTCTTTGGGACAGGGAGACAGAAAACGGGCGTCTACGGCGTCCACATTCGCCTTTTACGGCGCCATAGGAGGCGTGCTGCTGATCATTGGCGTTCTGAGTGCCTTTATGACGCCTATCTTGAAAACCATCGGCGCGGTCACGCCGGAGAGCTTTGCGGCAACGAAAGCATATCTCACATGGACAGTGCTTTACGGCGGCGTTCCCTCGGTTGCCGCGCTGATGCTGGGTCATCTGGTGCGGGCGGAGGGCAACACGAAGCAGGCCAGCATCGGTCTGGCGCTGGGCGGTGTGCTGAATATTGTGCTGGACGCCGTCTTTGTGCCGGTTCTGGGCCTTGGCGCGGAGGGTGCAGCCATCGCAACCTGCCTTTCCAACATCGTGTCCTTCCTCTATCTGCTGCGGGTGGCGCTGCGAAACCGGGAGAGCGTGATCGTTCTTTCTCCGGCAAAGCTGCGGTTTGAGGCGCAGATCGTGAAACAGGTGATTCTGGTGGGCATTCCCGCCGCAGCCATCATCGTGCTGGGCAGCAGCGCCAATATCATGCTGACCCACTTCATGTCCGACTACGGAGATGTGTCTATTGCCGCCTTCGGCATCGTGCAGAAGATCGGCAGCATTGCCATCCAGATCACGGTGGGACTGACGCAGGGCATCATGCCGCTGTTGGGCTATTGCTACGGCGCCGGTGAAACGGGGCGGATGAAGGAGATCAGCCGCTTTTCCTTCCTGCTTCTGGGTGGTTACGCCGTGTTCTGTATCCTTGTGATCGAGTTGTTTGCGGGCACTTGGATTCGCTTGTTCATTTCGGAAGCTGCCACGGTGGAAACGGGCATCCGTTTCCTGCGGGTCTGGTTCTTCTGTGCGCCGGGCATGTGTTTTACCAACCTGTTCAGCAGCGTGTTTCAGTCCATGGGCAAATGGGCCCACTCGCTGGCCCTGTCCGTCATTCGTCAGGTGGGATTCCTGTTCCCGCTGCTGATCGTGCTGGGTCGGCTTGTGGGTGAGATGGGTCTGGTGTGCGCGGCGCCGGTTGCGGACACCTGTGCGCTGCTGATAGGGGGCGGTATGTACCGGAGCCTGATTAAGAAGTTAAACGAAACATAAAAGCAGAGGGCATAGCCCTCTGCTTTAATTTAACTTAACAATGCACTGATCTCCTCGATCTCCAGATCCTGCAAGGCCCAGTTGATGCCGTAGCCCACCACCTTGGCCAAGTCCCGCACCTTCTGGTCGATATCGCCGGGGGTGACCATCAGGTTCTGCTGGCTTTTTTGCAGGGCTTCCATGTCCGGTGGTGCGGAGCCGGATTCCTCCAGCAGGTCTGCCGCCAGCGTGGCGGCATCCACCACGGTGGGAACGCCGATGGCGAGGATGGGAACACCCAACGTTTCCGCGTTGAGTGCGGCGCGGTGATTCCCTACACCGGAGCCGGGGGCAATGCCGGTGTCGCTGAGCTGCACCGTAGCGCACACCCGCCCTGTGCGGCGGGAGGCCAGCGCATCCACGGCGATAATGACCGACGGCTGGACTTCTGCCGCCAGTCCCCGCACGGCCTCGGCAGATTCCACGCCGGTGGTGCCCAGCACGCCGGTGCGGAACACGGAAACGGGGCGAAAACCGGAAAAGTGCTTCGGCATGGCGGAGATCAGGTGGCGGGTCACCAGCACGCTGTCTGCGCTCAGCGGGCCGATGGCGTCCGGCGTCATGGCGCGGTTGCCCAGCCCCACGATCAGGGCGGGGCCTTTTTCCTCCGGCAGCAGTTCCCGCAGCTGCATACCAAGAGCCCGTACGGCACGGTCAAAAAAACCGTTTTTCCGCTGCCAAAAGGCGGAGAGGTCTAACGTGCGGTAACTGCCCTGCGGCTTGCCGAGGGCCTCTTCGCCCCGCGCATCCAGAACGTCCACGCGAGTCAGCGGATAGCCCTCCAGACGGCTTTTGGTTGCTTTGACGCCGTTAAGGCGGGTGTTTTTTTCGGCGGATTCCTGCCACAATTCTCTGGCTTCCAGAGCCAGATCGGTTCGTTTTTCGAACAAAATAGGACCTCCCGACACAAAATCTTGTGGTATGGGTTCTATGTTTTGCGTTCTGAAACACAATATACAAAAATTAAACAGAAATTGCAAAAAAACACTTGATTTTTAGAAACTTCCCTGTTAAAATATCATTCTGCACGGTGGAATTTCCATTGTGATAATTTGCCTAAGGAGGTGTTTGGTTTGCCGAATATTAAGTCTGCCAAGAAGCGTGTTCTGATCGGTGAAGTGAGAAACGCACGCAACAAGGCCGCGAAGTCCGAGCTGAAGACCGCCATCAAGAAGTTCGAGGTTGCTGCCGCAGAAGGCAATCGCACCGAGGCCGATGGCGCTTACAAGGTTGCCGTGAAGAAAGTCGATCAGGCTGCTGCCAAGGGCATTCTGCACAAGAATACGGCCGCTCACAAGAAGAGCGCCATGACCCTGAAGCTCAACAAGATCGGCTGATCGTGTGAGTGAACCAAAAGGACATCCGGTGGATGTCCTTTTTTTCATGCCGTGCTGACCTTGTGAAACAATCAAAAACTGACACTTCTCAAAAGGTCAAGCCGTGCTACAATACAGACAGAGGTGAGCCTATGGCCATTTTTGATACCCATGCCCATTATGATTCCGGCGGATTCAACGCCGACCGCATGGAGGTGCTGGCAGCACTGCCTGTGTCGGGCGTGCAGCTGGTGGTAGACCCCGGCTGTGATGTGGAGAGTTCCCGCGCTGCGGTGGCGCTGGCGGAGGCCTTTCCCCACGTGTATGCGGCGGTGGGCATCCACCCCTCCGACTGTGCCGGAACGGACGATGCGGCCATCGAGGCCATCCGCGCGCTGGCGCAGCATGAAAAGGTGGTTGCCATCGGCGAGATCGGTCTGGACTACTACTGGCAGGACAATCCGCCCAGAGAGTTCCAGCAGGAGGTGTTTCGCCGCCAGATCGAGCTGGCTCTGGAGCTGGATCTGCCGGTGATCGTACATGATCGGGAAGCCCACGGGGATTCCCTTGCCATTGTGCTGGAATATCCGGCGCTGCGGGGCGTGTTCCACTGCTTTTCCGGCAGCCCGGAAATGGCACGGGAACTGCTGAAGCGGGGCTGGTATTTAGGCTTTGATGGCCCCATTACCTACAAGAATGCAAAGCGTGCGCCGGAAGTGGTGGCCATCACGCCGCTGGACCGGATCGTGGTGGAGACGGATGCGCCGTATCTGACGCCCGTGCCTTACCGCGGCAAACGAAACGATAGCCGCTATCTGCCGTATGTCATTGAAAAACTGGCAGAGTGGAAAGGGATCGGTGCGGACGAGATGGAGCGCATCACCTTTGAAAACGGAAAGCGCCTGTTCAAGATGGAGTGATCGATATGGAAAAAGGATTTACCATTACCTATGAATACGGGGACAACCTGTATGTGAACCCCACCAACCGCTGTAATTTCAACTGTGAGTTTTGCCTCCGGAAAAACGGAAATGACGGCAGCATTTATACCCACAATCTGTGGCTGAAGCGGGAGCCGACGAAGGAAGAGATTTTAGAGTCCATCGAAAGCTGCGACCTTTCCAAGTATCAGCAGCTGGTGTTTGTGGGCTTTGGCGAGCCCAGCTACCGCATTGAGGACATTTGTTGGGTCATCGACCGGATGAAGGAGCACGGCACCAAGATCTATACCCGCATGGATACCAACGGCACCGGCTGCCTAATTCACGGACGGGATATCTGCCCGGAGTTCGCGGGCCGGTTCGATATGGTTTCCATCTCCCTGAACACGAATACGTCGGAAAAGTACGACGCGCTGTGCCATCCGGTGCAGAACGGTTGCTACGAGGCGATGAAATCTTTTGCCAAGGAGATCCAGAAGTATGTCCCGAAGGTGATGATGACCGTGGTGGATACCATTCCCGCAGAAGAAATTGAGGCTTGCCGAAAGATTTGCGAGGAAGAAATCGGCGCCATCTACCGTGTGCGGGAGTATATCGAGGACTGAATATGCGGAAAAGCGACGCCATGCGCGCCGCTTTTCACTGTCAATACCGCATTATAAACAAATATCAATTTTTCTTTTTTGCATTGTAATTTCCGATAGGATATGCTATGCTTAGTATCAGCAAAGTATCTTTACCTACGCAATTATATATGACAGGAGTGATTTACTATGGTCAGACTGATTATGGGCGGAAAGGGTTCCGGCAAAACCAAGCAGCTCATCGAACTGATCAACAACGCGGCCAAGGACGAGCCCGGCAACGTGGTTTGCATTGAGGCTAACCGCAACATGACTTATGATATTCACTATCATATCCGCCTTATCGACGCAGAAGAATATAAGCTTGACAGCTATGAACTGATGCGTGGTTTCATCAGCGGCCTGTACGCTGGCAACTATGATATTACCCACGTGTTTATCGACAATCTGTGCAAGATCGTCGGTACCGATGTAAACAAGGAAACCGAAGGCTTCCTGAATTGGCTGGATCAGTTTGGCGAGAAGAACAACCTGAAGTTCACCGCCACGATCAGTGCCGATACGTCTGTTGCCACCGATGGCATGCAGAAGTACCTGTAACTTCCGGAAATTCAAGGCCCCATCCACAGGATGGGGCCTTTTTTGCGCAGAAAAACATGCCGTGTGAAAGCTTCACGCGGCATGTTTTGTTGTTCAGTTCAGTCCCCACAGCAGCGCCGCAGAGGCGGAGTCCCAGTCGGAAAGGCACATGGCATCCACTCCGGTCAGCCGCAGAAGCTGAGAGCGCTGTGCGGCGGCTTCTTCGTTGAGATACCAGACCGTCTCGCCGCTGCTGGTGTTGTGGAGGTAGGCACAGGCGTACCGGCTGGAGTAGTAACCATCCATGGTGCCGGCATCCAGACGGGAAGAAATTTCCTCTGCTGTGATCATGCCGCTGTTCCGGCCGGTGCGGGTCCGGACAAGACCTGTCGTGGTCACCAGCAGGCTCAGTTTTTCTGCGGGGATCAAAGCTTTCAGCTTATTCAGTGCGTAATAGACCTCTTCCGGTGGTTCCACGGCGGCAATAGCGGTGCTTCCGGCGATAGCTTCCAGCGGTGCGACCCGCAGGATCAGGCGGTCTGCGGCAACGGCCAGCGCGGCATAATCATATCCAACGGAAGTGATGTTTTGACACGAGGGCGCTCCCACGACCAGCTGCAGCGGCCGTCCATCCAAAGCTGCTTTGGCAGAGGAGGCCAGCGCGGTCAGCGCGGAGGCTTTGGCCGGGGGAACAGAGGGGATGTCCAGAACCAGCCCGTCATATCCTCCGTATGCCACTTCGTCAGCCAGCGCCTGCGCCATGGCGGAGCAGTCGCCCCGCAGAGCGAGATCATTGCCGGTGACATACAACAAGACGGGGATTCCGGCTTCCTGTGCGTGGCTGCGGAGCGCTATGGAGTCCGCCTCACTGATCTGGGGCAGCAGTTTTCCCGTTTGGCTCAGGGCTTGTGCGGGGATCATGGCTGCATCCAGTCCGGTCAGGTCCGGCTGGAGGTTGTCTTTGGAGAGAATGGCGCTTCTGGCGGCGGAGGGGGTGGACAGCTTGGCGTACAGCCGCATCAGGATCACCGCCACCTGCTCGCGGGTGGCGTTTCGGTCGGGAGAGAAGGTGGTGGCGGAGGTGCCGTTCATCAGACCCAGATGATAGGCCATGGAGATATAGCCCGCATTGGTGTCCACGTCTTGGAAGGGGCAGGGCAGCTCCTGCGGCAGACCGGCCAGAGAGCCGTAGCCCAGAGCGCGTACCAGCATGACGGTCAGCTCCTCACGGGTGATGGCGTCCGCAGGACGGAAGCTGTCCTGCTGGTTTGTAACAGCGCCGTGAGAATATGCAGCCTCCAAAGCTCCGGCATACCATGCGTCCGTGGGTACGTCGTCATAGGAAGAGACTACAGGGGCCGGGGTCTCCCAACCAAAGAAGCGGCACAGGACAACGACAAAGGCAGAACGGGTCATGGACTGGCCAAGGCCGAACTGGGTTGCTGTCTTACCCTTAAAAAACCCCTGTTCCGCGCAGCGCTGAATTTCGGTTTCTGCCCAGTGCCCTGCGGGGACATCCTGAAAACCCGCCGCAGCGGCGGGAACGGTCAGGCTGCTGCCAAGCAAGATGCACACTATCAGCATGGCTAACAGGCGCTGCAAGTCGTTGAATTTCATCATGTATCGCCTCCATAAAAGGTGATTGCAGAAAATTTGGGCTATTGTACCAGAAAAAGCCGAATTCGTCAAACGAGGGGTGTCGAAGGGGGTATATAAAAACAAACAGATTTTTTCTTTACCTGTGAGGTGTTTTCTGCTATACTAATATAGTTATTGTGGGGGTGTATGTCGTTACGCCCGAAAGGAGGGAGATCCTGTGAAATTCAAGAAGTGGAATATCGGTATGCCGGCAGAGCAGGATGTGGCCCTCCTGAAGAGTGCGGGATACCCCTACCTGCTGTCCACGGTGCTGGCTGCCCGCGGGATCACTTCTGCGGAACATGCAGCGGAGGCATTGGAGCGGGAGCATAAGCTGACCATTTCGCCCATGTTGATGCGGGACATGGATAAGGCGGTTGCCCGGATCCAGCGTGCCATCAGTGGTGGCGAGACCATCGCCGTGTTCGGCGACTACGATGTGGACGGCATCACCTCTACGGTGCTGCTGATGGATTATTTGCGCAGCTGCGGCGTGAAGTGCCTGCGCTATATCCCCCGTCGGATTGAGGATGGCTACGGCCTGTCCTGTGAGGCCATTCAGGGCCTGCACGATCAGGGGGCTACGCTGATGATCACCGTGGACTGTGGCATCACCGGCAATGAAGAAGTTGATTTTGCCAATTCTCTTGGCATGGATGTGGTGATTACCGACCACCATGAATGTAAGGAAACGCTGCCTGCGGCTGTGGCCGTGGTGGACCCGCACCGACCGGACTGCCCCTATCCTTTTAAGCATCTGGCGGGCGTGGGTGTGGCGCTGAAGCTGGTGCTGGCGCTGGGCGGCGAAAACCGGGAGGACGCCCTGTTTGCCCGCTATTGTACGCTGGCTGCTATCGGCACCATCGCCGATGTGATGCGGATGGAAAGCGAAAACCGTGTGATTGTCTCCTGCGGCCTGGAAGCACTGTCCCACACCGATTTTGTGGGCGTCCACGCCCTGCTGAAAGAAGCGGGACTGCTGGGCAAGCCCATTACCTCCATCCAGATTGGATTTGTCCTCTCTCCCCGCATTAATGCTGCGGGACGCATGGGTGCTGCGGATCTGGCTGCCGACCTGCTGGAGACGGACGATCCCGCCCTGGCAGAGGAGCTGGCACGCCAGCTTTGTGAATTGAACCGGGAGCGGCAGGCGGTGGAGCAGGCGATCTGCGCCGACGCCCTCCGCCAGATCAAGACGCTGCGTGCGGAAGAACGCAGCGCGCTGGTGTTGTCCAGCAGTGACTGGCATCAGGGTGTGGTGGGGATCGTGGCCTCTCGCCTTAGTGAAAAATACTCCTGCCCCAGCTTTATGATCCATCTGAAGGACGGCACCGGCAAGGGCTCCTGTCGTTCCTACGGGGGCTTCAACCTGTTTGCGGCGCTGGAATCCTGCACCGACCTGCTGGAGGGCTTTGGCGGCCACGAACTGGCGGCCGGCTTCACCATCGCGGAGGAGAATATCGATGCCTTCCGCCAGCGCATCAACCGCTATGTCCGCTCCGCCACCGGAGGAGAACTGCCTGTTTCCTCACTGGAGGTGGATGCGGCCATCACCTGCCCCGCCGATGTGACGCTGGATCAGGTGGAGCATCTGAGCCTGCTGGAGCCTTATGGCGCCGGCAATCCCCGTCCCGTGTTCGCCCTGCTGGGGGTCACGGTGGACTCCGTCCAGTCCGTGGGACAGGGGCGGCACCTGAAGCTGCGCCTTTCCAAGGGCCCCTGCCGGTTCGACGCCATTTTCTTCTCCGTCACGGAGGAAGAATGCGGCATTACGGTGGGCAGCCGTGTGGATGCTGCCTTTTATCTGCAGGCCAATACCTTCCGTGGTGTCACCACGCTGCAGCTGCAGCTGATCGACATCCGTCTTTCCCTGACGCCCAGCCGCCATGAAGCGGCGGATCTGGAACTGGTGCGCCGTCTGGTGGACGGCGGTGCCGTCACGCCTCAGGAAGCCACCCGCCTGCGTGCGGGCCGGGACCAGTTTGCCGCCATCTGGGTGGCGCTGGAACGGCAGATCCGCAGCGGAAAGGCGGAAGTGGATGCGCTGCCCTACCTGCGGCAGCTGGCTGCCGGAGGCGGCAACGAGAGCTTCCTGCGTGCCGCGCTGGCGCTGGAAGTGTTCCGGGAGCGCGGACTGATCTCCCTGACGATGCGGGAGGATCAGATGACGCTGTGCCTGACGGCCGCACAGGGCAAGGTGGATCTGTTCGCCTGCCCCTATTTGAGCCGCCTGTGGGACAGCGGCGAGAAAAACCGAGGTGATTTGAAGTGACGCTGCAGGAACAATACGAACTGCTGGAAAAGACCATACGGTCCTATAATCCGTCTGCGGACTTTGTCCAGATCCGCGCCGCGTTTGAATATGCGGACAAGTGCCATGAGGGACAGAAGCGCAAGAGCGGAGAACCCTATATCATCCACCCGCTGGCGGTGGCTCAGATCGTGGCGGACCAGAAGCTGGACTCCGAGTCCATCATTGCGGCGCTGCTCCATGACGTGATCGAGGATACGGCAGCTACCCATGAAGAGGTAGAAACGCTGTTTTCTCCCACCATTGCCAATCTGGTGGAGGGCGTCAGCAAGCTGACCCGTATCCAGTACGCTACCAAGGAAGACGAGCAGATGGAGAATCTGCGCAAGATGCTCTTTGCCATGAGTAAGGACATCCGCGTCATTCTGATCAAGGTCTCCGACCGTCTGCACAACATGCGAACCATGGAGTACCAGACACCGCCCAAGCAGAAGCAGAAGTCTCTGGAGACCATGGAGATCTACGCGCCTATCTCCCACCGTCTGGGCATGCAGCGCGTGAAATGGGAACTGGAAGACCTGTCTTTGAAATATCTGGATCCGGTGGGATACGAGGAAATTGTTTCCAAGCTGGATGTCAAGAAGCACGAGTATGAGGATTTCATGCAGCGCACCCAACTGCAGATCGACGACCGCCTGAACGAACTGCACATTGAGCATATCGTTTACGGGCGCATGAAGCACCCCTACTCCATCTACCGCAAGATGTTCAACCAGAACAAGTCCATCGATGAGATTTTTGACCTGTTCGCCTATCGCGTGGTGGTGGAGAATGTGGGCGACTGCTACAACGTGCTGGGCGTGATCCACGACCTCTACAAGCCCATTCTGGGCCGCTTCAAGGACTATATCGGCACTCCCAAGCCCAACGGTTATCAGTCTCTGCACACCACCGTCATGGGTCCCGACGGCGTGCCCTTCGAGGTGCAGATTCGCACCCGCGAGATGCATGAAATTGCCGAGTACGGTGTTGCCGCCCACTGGAAATACAAGCAGGGCGGTCAGGGTGCCGGCAGTGAGGGCCGTTACGAGTGGGTCCGCCGCCTGCTGGAAAATCAGGAGGGCGCGGATGCTGAGGAGTATATCCACTCTCTGAAAATTGATATGTTTGACGATGAGGTGTTCGTCTTTACCCCCAATGGCGACGTGCAGAACCTGCCCGCCGGTGCGACTCCCATCGACTTTGCCTATGCCATCCACTCCGCCGTCGGCAACCGCATGGTGGGTGCCAAGGTCAATAACCGTATCGTCACCTTTGACCATGTGCTGAAAAACGGCGATATCGTGGAGATCCTGACGGCGAAGAATGCCAAGGGTCCCAGCCGCGACTGGATGAAGATCGCCAAGTCCAGCGAGGCCCGCAGTAAGATCCGCCAGTGGTTCAAGAAAGAGAAGAAGGAAGAGAACATCGTCAACGGACGGTCTTCTTTTGAAAACGAACTGAAACACTGCGGCCTGACCATGAAGGACGTGACGGACCCCGATATTCTGCCCGCACTGCTGAAAAAGGTGGCCTATCCCTCACTGGAGGATATGTATGCTGCCATCGGCTACGGCGGTTTCTCCGCACAGAAGGCGGTCAGCCGTATGCATGGTGAGCTGCTGCGCGTCAGCAAGCAGCACCAGCAGGAGCAACAGATTGCGGACGCGGCGGAGAGCAAGCCCCGGGAAGAACCCCGCGCGCCTGCCGCTAAGAGAATTAAAAGCGAGCAGGGCATCATTGTGGAGGGACTGGACAACTGCCTTGTAAAGTTCTCCAAGTGCTGCACGCCGGTGCCCGGTGATGACATCATCGGCTTTATCACCCGCGGTTACGGCGTGTCCGTCCACCGTGCCGACTGTCCCAATGCCTCCGAGGAGAAGCGGAGCCTGCCTGGTCAGGAAGGCCGCTGGATCAGCGTTTCCTGGGGTGAGGACACCAATGAGAGCTATCCCACGGCGTTGGAGTGCCTGTGTAAGGACCGCCACAACCTGCTGCTGGATATTTCCGCGGCCCTGTCCAGCACCAACACCTATGTGCTGGGCCTCAACACCCGCAACACAGAAGATGGCTATGCCTCTTGCCGGATCGAGATCCGCGTGCGGGATGCCCAGCAGATGCAGACGCTGATGAACAAGCTGAACCAGATCGCCGGTGTGCTGAGTGTGACGAGACCGGCCGGGTGAAATGTCCTGCGGCCTATGAGTTGCCGCCCGCCGCAGGCGACTGGCGGCAACTGGACGGCCGAGGCCATTTCTTTCCACCGACAAACGCTTCGCTGGTTTGCCGGAGGAGGGGGAACGTAGTGATTTGTCAGGTACACGCCCCGACAAATCATGGATTGAAATTATCATTTGCCTGCGGCAAATATAAAAGGAGAAACATTTATGCGCGCAGTTGTGACGCGGGTGAGCCGCGCCAGTGTGGAAATTGAAGGGAAGATCAACGGCCGGATCGGCATCGGTTTTCTGGTGCTGCTGGGCGTTGGACCCAATGATACGGAAGAAGTCGCCGAGAAACTGGCGGAGAAGATCTGCAATCTGCGGGTTTTCGAGGACGAAAACGGCAAAATGAACCGGAATCTGGAACAGGCAGGCGGTAGCTTGCTGGTGGTGTCCCAGTTCACCCTGTATGCCGACACCTCCTCCCGCCGTCCCGGCTTCTCCGGCGCGGCCAAGCCGGATGTGGCCATTCCGCTGTACGAGCGCTTTATGGCCCACTGCCGCGAGCGAGGCTTTGACGTGCAGCACGGTGAATTTGGCGCGGATATGAAGGTGGATTCCCTGAACGACGGCCCTGTGACCATTCTGTTTGATACGGAAGCCTGAAAAGGAGGCACCCATGAAGATCAAAGCCTTACAGGTTGGTGAGCTCGGAACCAACTGCTACATTTTAGCGGACGAGACGGCGCATGTCTGCGCTGTGGTGGACCCCGGCGGACACGCAAAGCGCATTTCCACTGCCATCGAGCAGTTGGACTGCAAGCTCTGCGCTATCTTCCTGACCCACGGCCACTATGACCACACCGGCGGCGCAGAAGAACTGGCGAGATTGTGGCCGGATGTGCCGGTGTATCTTAATCGCAGAGATGCACAGCCCGATTCTCCCTACATGGCACAGCTGTTCCCCGTCGTTGCGGGAGCTCGGGACTATGACGAGGGTGATGAGATCGCCGTGGGCGGACTGACCGTCACGGTCATGGCCACGCCCGGCCACTCCGAGGGCAGCGTGACCCTGCGCTGTGGCGATGTGCTGTTCTGCGGCGACACCCTGTTTGCAGGCTCCTGCGGCCGCACGGATTTCCCCGGCGGCAGTATGCAGAAGATTTTGAAGTCTTTGAAGCGGCTGGCGCAGTTGGAGGGCAACCTGCAGGTGCTGCCCGGCCACATGGACCTCTCCGATCTGGACCATGAGCGCCGTACCAATCCGTATGTACTCCACGCACTGGAGCGTGCCTGAAACAACGCCTATGAAACTGATTTTAAATGGACATGACGAGCGGTATATCGTGGAGCAGAGCCTGATGGCCCTGTTCCCCGGTGAACTGCCCGTTTACGAAGAGATTCAGCCCGGGGATGACACCTGGGCTGTCATTTCCCTCAGGGAAGAAACCGACCGCTGCCATGTCACCGTGGAGATGTGCTGGCAGGGCAAGGCCGCGCCGTATAGCGTTGGCTGGCCCCTTTCCGGCACCGATTTCGAGCGGGAGGGTCAGCGCCGTCACGCCGTGGCCCGCTGCTTCTTTTTAGCGGCGCGGGAGATCACCGGTGTGACGCCCCCGTGGGGGATGCTGACGGGCGTTCGTCCCGACAAGCCTGTGACTTGGGCGCTGGCGGAGGGAAAAACACCGCAGCAGGCAAAAGAACTGCTGGAGCAGACCTATTTTGTCACGCCGGAGCGCGCCGCGCTGGCACTGGAGACCGGCGCTGCTGCACTGGAGGCGGCGAAAAAGCTGGACAAAAACGATATTGCCGTCTATATCGGCATTCCTTTCTGCCCGACCCGCTGTGCCTATTGCTCCTTTGTCAGCCACAGCGTGGAGCGCAGCTTTTCTCTGGTGCCGCCCTATGTGGAGGCCCTGATCGATGAGATTCGCGCCGGTGGCCGGATGGTGAAGGAACAGGGCCTGCGCTGCCGTGCTTTCTATATGGGTGGCGGCACCCCTACCACTCTGACGGCCCAGCAGATGGACGCCGTGCTGACGGCCTTTGAGGAGAGCTTTGACCTTGCCGACTGCGAGGAGATCACCGTGGAGGCAGGCCGTCCCGATACCATCACGCCGGAGAAGCTGGCGGTGCTGAAAGCCCACGGCGTGACCCGCGTGTCCGTCAATCCCCAGACCATGGAGGATCATGTGCTGCGGGCCATCGGCCGCCACCATACCGCAGGCGATATCGACGCGGCCATGGAACTGGTGAAGCGGTATGATTTTCCCCATGTGAATATGGACCTGATCGCGGGACTGCCCGAGGATACTCCCGAGGGCTTCCGCCGCACGCTGGACCGCTGTCTGGCCTTTGGTACGGACAATGTGACGGTGCATACGCTGGCCCTGAAAAAGGGCAGCCGTATTCTGCTGGAAGGCTTGAAGATCCCCGAGCCGGCGGCAGTGGCGGAAATGCTGGACTATGCCGCGCCGGTACTGCGCAGAGAGGGCTACCGCCCCTACTACCTGTACCGCCAGAAATATATGTCCGGCAGCTTTGAAAATGTAGGCTGGTGCCGCGGCGACGCCGAGTGCTGGTACAACATCTATATCATGTCGGAGCTTTGCTCCATTTTGTCCTTCGGTGCGGGCGGTTCCACCAAGATGGTGGAGTTCGGCACCAACCACATCGAGCGGGTGTTCAACCTGAAATACCCCAAAGAGTATACCGAGCGCCCCGAAAAGTGTCTTGCCAATCAGGCGGCCTTTGCCGCGTTTTATGAAACGTTGAAAGGAGACATGTGATATGGCAATTTCTCTGAAAGCCCTGAACGAAGCTGTCCGCAATGATCCCGCGGCTTTTGCCGCGGAGTGTGATGCCGCCTATGCCAAAAAGGTGCTGACAGCGGCGGAAAAGATCGCAGACCACCGTGCGGAGTCCCACATCATTCTGCTCTCCGGCCCCTCCGGATCCGGCAAGACCACCACGGCCCTGAAGATCGAGGAGCAATTGGAGAAAATGGGCATTGAGACCCATGCCATTGCCATGGATAACTATTTCAACACCGTGGACCCGGAAACCGCTCCCCGCAACCGTTACGGTGAGATCGACTACGAGTCCCCCTTCTGTCTGGATGTGGATCTGCTGAACCGGCATTTCTCCATGTTGGACCGGGGCGAGACCATTCACATCCCCAAGTATGAGTTTGCCCGTCAGATGCGCTCGGACATCATGTCCCATCCCCTGCGTCTGGGTGCGGACGAACTGGCGATTTTTGAGGGCATCCACGCCCTGAACGACATCATCGTGGGCAAGAACCCCAAGGCCTTCAAGCTGTATATCGCTGCCCGCAGCAATCTGGTGGACGAGGACGGAACGGTAGTGTTCCAGCACTCCTGGCTGCGGCTGTGCCGCCGCATCGTGCGGGACTATCAGTTCCGCGGCAGCAATGCCGATTTCACACTGAAAATGTGGCCTAACGTCAGCCGCGGCGAAAAGCTGTATATCTCTCCCTACAAGGAAAGCGCAGACATCATGTTCGACTCTCTGCTGCCCTTTGAGTTTTCCGTGCTGAAACCCATTGTGGTGCCGCTGCTGGAGGAGGAACGGGGCAGACACCCCGTGGTGGAGGATATCCTGCGGGGCTTCGAGAAGATCGAGGCCATGGACGAGAAATATGTGGCGCCGGAGTCTCTTGCAAGAGAGTTCTTAGGCGGCAGTACCTATAACAACCACTGATGATAAGAGGAGGCACCTATGAACGAGAAAGTGTACGAACTGCTGGAAACCGTTCGCCGTACGGCCATCACCGTCAGTGACGCGGCGGTGGACGCCGCTTATGCCGCTGGAAAAAAGGGCGGAGAGCTGGTAGACACGGCAAAGAAGCATATCCGCCTGCAGCAGCGCAAGGCTGATGTGGAAGCTGCCCTTTGCGAGCTCGGTGCCATGCTGTATGCCACCCACACCGGAAACCCCACGGAATCCGACGAACTGCTGGCCAAGATGGAGGAGATCGACGCCCTGCGGGCGGAGATCGCCGCCATGGAGGAGGAACTGGGCCGCGAGATCGTGCCGATCTGCGGCACCTGCGGCGCTGTGGTAGGAGAGACAGACCGGTTCTGCCGGGAATGCGGAGATGAACTGTAATGGGTGAGTATGTGTTTGCGCAGTATCGGGAGAGTGCGGACGCGCTGCTAAAAAAGATCGGCGACTTCCGCCCCCGCACGCTGCTGATCCTCGGCTCCGGTCTGGGCGATCTGGGAAACGAGGTGGAAAACCCCGTGTTCGTGCCCTATGAGCAGGTGCCCCATATGAAGCACTCCACCGCGCCGGGCCATGCAGGCCGGTTCGTGTTCGGCCGTCTGGCCGGACAGAATGTGGCTGTGATGCAGGGCCGCCTCCACGCCTATGAGGGCTGGAGTTTTGCCGATGCCGCCTATCCCGTGCGGGTGCTGCGGCTGCTGGGCGCGGAGAACCTTTTTGTGACCAACGCGGCGGGTGCTGTCAACGACGCCTTTGATGTGGGTGATATCATGCTCATTACCGACCACATCAAGCTGTTCGCGGGCAGTCCTCTGACCGGCCCCAATGTGGAGGAATTCGGCCCCCGCTTTGCGGACATGAGCCATGTTTATACACCCGCTTTGCAGACGGTTGCACGGCAGGCGGCTAAGGAACTGGACATCCGCCTGCAGGAGGGCGTGTATATGTATTTCTCCGGCCCGCAGTTTGAAACACCGGCCGAGATTCGTGCCGCCCGCGTTTTGGGCGCGGACGCCGTGGGTATGTCCACGGTGCCGGAGGCCATTGCCGCCGCCCACTGCGGTATGCGGGTGCTGGGTTTTACCCTCTGTACCAATATGGCTGCCGGTGTGCTGGATCAGCCCCTTTCCGGCGAGGAGGTTATCGAGGCCGGCAAGGCCGCGGCTCCCCGCTTTGCCGCATTGGTGAAAGCCTGCCTGCAGCAGGCATAATCCGCTTCTTTCCGCATAGGCTCGACTCAGGGCTGCGGACACGCGGACGCATTGATGAATTCGAGGTAATGTTTGATGTCGAATCAACCGAAAAAGCAATCCTTTTTAGGCGGTGCCGCCGTTTTAGCGGCAGCGGTGGCCGTGGTGAAGATCATCGGATTCTTCTACAAGGTGCCGCTGAACAACATTCTCGGCGAGGTGGGAAAGACCTATTTCCAGACCGCCTATGAAATCTATAACGTGCTGCTGACGGTGTCTACCGCCGGTCTGCCGCTGGCCATTTCCAAGCTGACCAGTCAGGCTCATGCGCAGGGACGGGAGAACCAGAAACGGAAAATCTTCCGCACGGCTATCTGGCTGTTCTTCGCGCTGGGACTGGTGGGCAGTTTGCTGATGTTCTTTGGCGCGGAGCAGTTGGCCATCATCCAGAACAACAAAATGGCCACCCAGCCCATCCGTGCGCTGGCACCCGCCGTGTTCTGTGTGTGCCTGCTGGCCTGTATGCGCGGCTACACGCAGGGTCAGGGCAACATGAAGCCCACGGCCATCTCGCAGGTGCTGGAGGCGCTGTGCAAGGTGGGTATCGGCTTGCCGCTGGCGTGGTACATCGTGAAGATGTGCCAGCAGGCGGACTACCGCGCCCTGCTGGAGCAGATGGAAAGCGACGGCATGGAGTTCGTGGCTGCGGGAGCCATCTTCGGCGTCACCATCGGCACGGTACTCTCCATGTGTTTCCTGATTGTGTATCTGGCGACCCACCGGAACAGGAAGGAATCCTTGGATGTGCCGGACGGCAGCGGTGCCATCATGAAGAGCATCCTCTCCATCGGTATTCCAATCACCCTCAGCAACTGCGCCATGAGCATTATCACCGTCATCGACACCAAGATCATCCTCGGCCGCCTGCAGACTGGGCTGGGGCTGACGGAGGTGGCGGCTGCTGCCCTGAAGGGCCAGTATTCCTACGCCATGGATATGCTGAACATGGTGTCGTCTTTTGTGTATCCCGTCACTATGAGCCTGATCCCCTTTGCCGCCGCCGCGCTGGCGAGGAAGGACTATGCGGGCGCGAACCGCACGGTTTCCACGGCCTTCCGCATCATCGCCATGCTGGCACTGCCGGCCGGTATGGGCCTGAGCGCGCTGGCTACCCCCATTATGGTGCTGATCCTGCCTGCCCAGTATGAGGGCGCACTGGCAGCCGGCCCCCATCTGCGGCTGCTGGGCATTGCCACGATTTTTGTCTGCATGATGATCCTGACCAACGCCATTTTGCAGACGCTGGGCAAGGAGAAGCTGCCCATTATCACCGTCATTATCGGCGGCGTGGTGAAGATCGTGATGAATTACATTCTGGTGGGCAATCCGGAAATCAACATCCACGGCGCACCCGTTTCCACCTTGTGCTGCTATGCGGTGATCGTGGGGCTGAACATGTTCTTTGTGTGGAAGTATCTGCCCCAGAAGCCCAAATATATCCAGCTGTTTGCCAAACCGGTGGTGGCCTCCGTTCTGATGGGCGGTGCCGCATGGGCGGTGCACGGCTTCGCATACCGGCAGCTTTCCGGCGGACACTCTGTTTACGGTGCAAACGCTGTGGCCACGCTGGCGGGCATCTGTGCCGGTGTGGCAGTGTACGGCGTGCTGGTGATCGCGCTGCGAATTTTGCGGGCAGAGGATGTGAAATCCATCCCCTATGGCGCAAAGCTTATTAAACTTCTGCACTTAAAGTAAAAAACCTTGAGATTTCAAGGGTTTGAGAGAGAAATTTCCTTGCAAAGGCGGAGGATGTATGGTAGATTTTCAATGTAAGAATGTATACGGCTGGGAAGACTTTCTCGAGATTATGAGATTGCTTCGCTCTCCCGGCGGCTGTCCCTGGGATGCGGAGCAGACCCACGCTTCCATTCGGCGGGAATTTTTAGAGGAGACCTACGAGGTTCTGGACGCCATCGACCGGGAAGACCCGGTGGATATGTGCGAGGAACTGGGCGATATCTTGATGCAGGTGGCCTTCCATACCCAGATCGAAACGGAAAACGGCCGCTTCACCATGGCTGACGTAGTCAACGGCATCGCACAGAAGATGGTCTACCGGCATCCCCATGTCTTTGGCGGCACCATGCAGGCCGACACCTCCGAAGAGGTTCTGGTCAACTGGGAAGTGCTGAAGCGTAAGGAAAAGGGCCAGCGCTCCACGGCGGACGCCATTGAGGCCGTGCCCCATACCCTGCCTGCCCTGTGGCGGGCGGAAAAGGTACAGAAGAAGACCGCCAAAGCCGGCTTTGACTGGTCCAATTCGGTGGAGGCCTTAGCCAAGCTGGAAGAGGAAGTGCGGGAACTGCGGCAGGCTGTGGAGGCCGGAGAAGCTGTGGATACCCGTCACGGCATCCGGGAGGAAGTGGGCGATGTGCTGTTCATCGCCGCAAAGGTGGCCCAGATGTCCGGCGTCGACCCCGAGGACGCCCTGCACCGTGCCTGCGATAAATTCGACACCCGCTTCCGTCTGGTAGAGGAAGCGGCGGACAAGCCGATCTCCTCCTGCACGGAGGAGGAACTGCGGGCACTGTGGAACCGTGCCAAGGAACAATTGTCTTAACCCGCGTGTTACGCGTTAAGAAATATAGCGTTTGTATGACAAACGACTTTACAGGAGGAGAAACCATGAATAAGGCTGAACTGATCAATGCTGTCGCCGCTGCTGCTGACGTTTCCAAGAAGGACGCTGAGGCTGTTATCGCTGCCACTCTGGACACCATCACCGCTGCTCTGCAGGAAGGCGAAAAGGTCCAGCTGGTGGGCTTTGGCTCTTTTGAAGTGAAGAAGCGCGCTGCCCGCATTGGCCGTAACCCCAAGACCAAGGAGTCCATCGAGATCCCCGCATCTGTCGTGCCCGTGTTCAAGGCCGGCAAGGCTCTGAAGGACGCTGTCTCCAAGTAAGGCAAAGATATCCCGACTGCCGGCACACCGTGCCGGCAGTCTTATTCACTTTCATGAGAGGTTTTTATGCGACTGGATAAGTATTTAAAGGTTTCCCGCCTCATTAAGCGGCGTACCGTGGCCAACGAGGCCTGCGACAACGGACTTGTCACCGTCAACGGCAAGGTGCAGCGCGCATCCTATGACGTGAAGGTGGGCGATCAGATCTCCCTGCGCTTCGGTGAGCGCACGCTGACGGTGGAGGTGCTGGCGGTACAGGAAACGGTCCGTCAGGCGGATGCTGTCAGCCTGTATAAAGAGATTGGCCGCTGAGGCATAATTTCCCTTCCAGGGCCATATCCTGTGGACAGGGGAGGGATGCGGAAATGAATGAGTATACCAATCTGTCCGCGGCCGCACACCGGCTGGAACTTGCCGGACGGGAACATTTGACGGTGACCGGCGTGGAGGATGTAGAGCGCTTTGACGAGACAGGGATCGTGATGTCCACCTCTGCAGGGACCCTTGTGGTCACCGGAGAGGATCTGCACATCGGCAAGCTGTCACTGGATGGCGGGGAGCTCCATGTGGACGGGCGGATCGATTCCGTCACTTACGAGGATGACCGGCAGAGTGGAGGCGGCTTTTTCAGCCGCCTGTTCGGATAACAATGGGCGGGCTGTTTTCCCAGCAGCTTCTGACGTTCGGACAATCCGTTCTGCTGGGCCTCTCCGTGGGGATCCTGTATGACCTGCTGCGTCCGTTTCGTCTGCTGCTGCCGCGGATTGCACCCCTGCTGGACGGCCTGTTCTGTGCTGCTGCGGGCGGCGGGAGCTTTTTGTTCCTTTTGCGGCGCGGCAGCGGAGAATTGCGGGGGTTCCTGATTGTGGGTGCCCTGGGCGGCGTCGTGCTGTTTTTCTGCGTGTTTTCCGAATGGCTGCGCCCGGTGTGGAAGTTTTGGACGGACACCCTGATGTGGATGGTACACATGCTGATCCGCCCCGTTCGCCGTATTAAAAATTTTTGCAAAAAAACGGTGCGGCAGGGAAAAAACCTCTTTTATTTTGCAAGGAAATGCTATACAATAAGAAGAACAAAATGGGGGAGGAGGCGGTACGCATGGCAAGAGACACGAAAAAGCAGGCTCCGGCACGGTCCAGCCTCGCGACGAAGCTTGTGATCGTGCTGCTTCTGGCGGCCATCGGCTGGCAACTCTACGACCTGCAGGGACAGGTGAAGAGCGCCCGCGCCGAAAAGGAAGCATATGCCCGGCAGGTAGCGGAAATGGAGAAAGAAAACGAAGCGCTGGCTGCGGACATTGCAGAGGGTCCGACCCCTGAGAAGGTGGAGGAGATTGCCCGGGAAGAACTGAATTTGGTAACGCCCGGCGAATATGTGATTTACGATATCAGCAACTAAGCGGTGCCGGACGACGAGGAGGAAACTCGCCTCCTGCGGGCGGCATCGTTTTATTTCAAAAACCACAGGCAAACGGTGTGGGTGAGATTTGGAAGGAGCAACGGGAACGCGTATGGAGCTTCAGGTAGGGAGCATTTTGACAGGCAAGGTGACCACCATCACCAAATTTGGCGCATTTGTCGCACTGGAGGGCGGAGGCTCCGGACTGGTACATATTTCGGAGATCGCCAATACCTTTGTCAACGATGTGCATGATTTTCTGCAGGAGGGGCAGGAGGTCAAGGTTCTGGTCCTGTCCACGGAGAATGGAAAAATCAACCTGTCCATAAAAAAGACACAGCCGCAGGAGCGTCCTGCCCAGCGTCCTGCCGGCGGCGGGTATGCGTCCCGCCCGGCTGCCGCTGGCCATCCCCCCCGACCTGCCGCACCGCAGGAGCGCACCTTTGTCCGCGCTCCCCAGCAGCCCCAGCCGGTTTCTGCCGACCAGACCTTTGAGGACAAGCTGAAGCAGTTCCTCTCCTCTTCGGAGGGAAAGATGGCTGACCTGAACCGCAACATGGATGGAAAACGTGGTGGTGGCCGCAGAAGAAGATGATGAAAAGAGACTGCTTCGGCAGTCTCTTTTTTGCATAAAAAAGGGCCGCACAGTCAAACCTGTGCGGCTCAAGCGGGTGGGATATTGGAAAGCTTCCTTGATTATCGTAGCACAAACGCCCTCCTGCGTAAATGGGAAGTTTTGTCGGTTTGCCACTTCCTTTGTCGAAAGGTGGTACCCTTAAACAAATTGTAAAAAATGTCCATTTCTCTCTATGCAAACACAAAGATATGTGTTATACTACACAAAAGAGAGGAGACGCCTCTCTTCCACACGAAAGGAGCGATTTTATGAAGTTTACCTACACCTGCAAGAAAGTCTCTCTGAACGATTCCATCAAAGCCTACGCCGAGAAGAAGATCTCCAAGCTGGACAAGTATTTCAGCGAGGATGCTTCTGCTGCCGTGACCTTTGCTGTGGAGAAAGATCACCTGTGCATCGTAGAGCTGACGATTCGTGGAGGCGGCGCACTGCTCCGTGCGCAGACGGAAGCCCCGGATGGTGATATGCGCGGCGCTGTTGACGCCGCGGTGGGATATATTGAGCGTCAGATTCTGAAGAACAAGACCCGCCTGGCCAAGAAGCTGCGCAGCGAGGGCTTCCCCCCTGCCGCTGCTGCCGATGACTTTGAGGTTTTGGAGGAGAAGGAGTTCAACATCGTCCGCACCAAGCGCTTCGCCGTGAAGCCCATGAGTGCGGAGGAGGCCATCCTGCAGATGAACCTGCTGGCCCACGACTTCTTCGTGTTCCGTAACAGCGAGGATGACAGCCTGTGCATCGTTTACCAGCGCAAGAACGGTGGCTACGGCCTGATTGTGGCTGACGAAGAGGAATAAAACGATATGATGGTATAATGAAAGGAGCCGCGAAAGCGGCTCCTTTTTTGCGGGAAAAGGGCGCGGGAATCATTCCCGCGCCTCTTTCAAAGAGAGAGTGATATCAGACCAGATGATCTGTGATATCCATGTGTGCCATCAGGTCGAGGATTTTATTGGTATAACCCCATTCATTGTCGTACCATGCGATCAGCTTGACAAAGTTGTTGTCCAGCATGATGCCGGCGGTTTCGTCGAAAATGCAGGTTTCGGAAAATCCGGTCAAATCGGAGGACACCACCTGATCGGTGGTGCAGGTAATGATGCCCCGCATGCTGTGGTTAGCGGCGTTGTGCATGGCCACGCAGACATCGTGATAGGAGGCAGGCTGGATGAGACGGGCGGTCAGATCCACCACGGAGACATCGTTGGTGGGTACGCGGAAGCTCATGCCGGTCATGCGGCCCTTCAGCTCAGGGATCACCCGTCCCACGGCCTTGGCGGCGCCGGTGGTGGAGGGGATGATGTTGCCGATAACGCTGCGGCCGGTGCGCCAGTCCCGCCCGGCGCGGGCGTCCACAGCTTTCTGCTTGGCGGTGGCGGCGTGGATGGTGGACATCAGGGCCTGTTCAATGCCGAAGGTGTCGTGAATGACCTTGGTCATGGGGGCAAGGCAGTTGGTGGTGCAGGAGGCGTTGGAGACCACATGCATGTCAGAAGTGTAATTCTTGTGGTTTACGCCCATGACAAAGGTGGGGGTGATATCATCCTTGGCGGGAGCTGAGAGAATGACCTTCTTCGCGCCGTGAAGCAGATGAGCGGAGGCCTTCTCGGTGGTGTTAAAAGCGCCGGTGGATTCGATGATGTACTCCGCACCGCAATCATCCCAGGGGATAAGACTGGGATCGGACTCGCTGTATACGCGGATCTTCTTGCCGTTGATGATCAAGTGGCGGTCGTCCCGCTCCACCGTGCCCTGAAAGGTTTTGAACACGGTGTCGTATTTTACCTGGTAAACCATGTAATCCAGATCCGCGTTCCGGAGATTAATGCCGCAGATCTGATAGCTGTTGCAGCCACGCTCTACCATAATGCGCAGCGCAATGCGTCCGATGCGTCCGAAACCGTTGATTCCTACTTTAATGGCCATTGTATTTTCCCTCCCGTGTTGCACTCCCCAGTATTTCAGTTTAGATGCGAGCATTGTAACACGTTACGCAATAAAAATCATCTATATTTACGCAAAATTGCGCTACTATTTTGCGTGTTTTTCTTGTTGATTTTTACTTAGACGGCCAAAACGCCGTGCTTGTGGCGGTGTTTTCGACAAAATTCGACAAATTTCTTGTTTTTGCCGAAGGCTTTTGGTATGCTGAAGGCAACGCAGGCAGGCATTTCCACGGGTTTCTGTCCTGTCTGCCGCAAATGCTACGAGCGGTGCCTTGCGCACGGGGAAGGAGTTTGCTGTGGATTTAGAACACAACGAGTTAGCGGGACTATTTCCAGAGGTGGCTGCACAGCTGCGGGGCCCTTTGGGGAACCTCTATTTGTCCGCTGCACAGCTGGTACCTTCCTCTGTTCGCGAACAGGATCCGCAGCTGGATGCCAGAGCGGCTGTGATGGACCAGAGTTATTACCAGATGCTCCGGCTGATCAACAGCATGTCCATGGCGGCGTGGCTGCTGGATGATGGTCCCCTACCGCTCCAGGACCGGGATCTGGTAGATCTGGTAGGTGATGTGTGCGACAAAGCCGGTGATCTGGCACCGCTGCTGGGACTCCAGTTGCGGTTTGTCTGCGCGCAGGAGAGCCATGTCTGCGCCGTTGCGGCGGAGGCCACGGAGCAACTGCTGTACCATCTGCTGTCCAATGCCTTTAAATTTACGTCTGCGGGTGGGACCGTGACTGTAGAACTGCAGATCAAGGGCGGGCAGATCCGCCTGTCGGTCACGGACACAGGCTGCGGCATTGCCCGGGAGAAAATGGATACCCTGTTTGACCGCAACCGGCGTGCAGGGAAGATGGACCCCGCGCCCCACGGGCTGGGGCTGGGCCTGCCGCTGTGCCAATGCATTGCAAAACGGCAGGGAGGCATGCTGCTGGCGGAATCCCGGGAGGGAGAGGGCAGCCGGTTTACCCTGTTTTTACCGGATAATCAGGTAGGCGGAAGCGTGTCGGATGTGCCCTTTGATTACGCGGGTGGCTTCAACCGCACGTTGCTGGCGCTGGCGGATGCGCTGCCGGCCAAGGCATTTTTGGTGCGCAATCAGGATTGATACGAAGAATAGACGAAAGAGAGCGGCTGTGGTACAATGGAGCGAGATCCATTGCGGCACAGCCGCTGTTGTTTGGAGGAAAGTTATGGCGCATGTATTTGTGGGAATGAGCGGCGGCGTAGACAGCTCGGTGGCCGCGCTGCTGCTGCAGCGGGAGGGATATCAGATCTCCGGCATCAATTTGTGCCTGCTTCGGCGGTCGGAGTGCGCGGAAGACCGCAGCGGCACCGCCGATGCGGAGGACGCCCGCGCGGTGGCTGCACGATTGGGGATCCCATTCTATACGGTGGAGCTTTCAGAACAGTTCCGGGAGACCGTGATCCGGAATTTTATCGAGGAATACGAGGCGGGCCGCACGCCCAATCCCTGTATCCTGTGCAACCGCACCATCAAGTTCGGCGCCATGCTGGATGAAATTTTAAAGCTGGGCGGCGACTGCGTTGCCACCGGCCATTATGCGCAGGTCGCGCAGGACCCGAAGACGGGCCGCTGGCTGCTGAAGCGCGGTGCGGACCGCCGGAAGGACCAGAGCTATTTCCTCTACCGGCTGACGCAGGAGCAGTTGTCGCGTACGCTGTTCCCGCTGGGTGGACTGGAAAAGGAGCAGGTGCGCCGGATCGCAGAGGAAAACGGCCTGATCAATGCAAACAAGCGGGACAGTCAGGACATTTGCTTTGTGCCGGATAGAGATTATGCCGCTTTTATTGAACGAACCACTGGAAAGGTGTCGCCCACGGGCGATTTTCTGGATGCGGAAGGACGGGTGCTGGGCCGACATAAGGGCTTTATCCGCTATACCAAAGGCCAGCACAAGGGACTGGGCCTGCCTACGGCGGAGCCGCTGTATGTGCTGTGGAAAGATCCGGACAGCTGCGCCATTTGTCTGGGGCCGGACAGCGCCCTGTGGACCAACGAATTGGTGGCGGAGGAAATGAACTGGATCTCCATTCCCTCTTTGACGGAGCCCATCCGCGTGACGGCCAAGACCCGATACAGCCACCGGGAATCCGCCGCTGTTGTGGAGCCGTTGGCAGATGGACGCGTCCGCGTGGTATTTGACGAGCCGCAGCGGGCCGTTACCGCCGGTCAGGCGGTGGTGCTGTACGACGGAGAAAACGTGGTCGGCGGCGGAACCATCTGTGAATAAAGCTGTGAGGATATGCAAAAGGACGCCGTGCAAACGGCGTCCGGTCATTCCTGCTCACCGTTCACTGGTGAACCAGGGATCCTGAAAGATCAAATCATCCACATCTCCCACATGAAACATCTCTCTGCGCATAAAATCCTCCTTTGCGTTTAGGCTATCTTCCCCAGTATATGCATTTGCCGCGTCAGAATTGCACGAGAATGTGCAACAGGAAAAAATTTTGCGACAGATAATGCGCAGAAAAAGAAAGGAACCGGTATGCAATATCTCATTACGTTTCTGGAAGGCGTGATTTCCTTCATCTCTCCCTGTATGCTGCCCATGCTGCCCCTGTACCTGTCCTATTTTGCGGGCAATGCAGAGGGGCGCGGACACACGCTGCTGCGTGCGCTGGCCTTTATGCTGGGCTTCACCGCGGTATTCACGGCACTGGGCCTGTTTGCGGGCACCTTGGGAACCTTTCTTGCCCGGTACCGCACGGTGGTCAATATCGTGGGCGGCGGCATCGTGGTGCTGTTTGGCCTGAGTTATCTGGATGTGATCCACATTCCGTTTTTCAAGGGGATGAAGGGCGGATTTGCGGTGAACAGTGTATTTTCCGCCTTTTTATTCGGCGTGATCTATTCCGTCAGCCTGACGCCCTGTGTGGGCGCGTTTCTCGGTTCTGCGCTGATGATGGCCTCCACAGCCGGAGGGGCCGCGGAGGGAGCGCTGCTTCTGCTGGCCTATTCACTGGGACTGGGTGTACCGTTTCTGCTGTCGGCCGTGCTGATCGGCCAGCTGAAGACGGCCTTCGACTGGATCAAGCGGCATTACCGTGTGATCAATTTGGTTTGCGGCATCTTTTTGATCATCGTAGGCGTGATGATGGCGCTGGGCTGGATGAACCGCGTCATGGCCCTTTTCTCGTGAGGTGTTTATGAAAGAAAAGAAGAGTGTGTTGATATTGGCCTGCGTGCTGGCAGTGGTTTTGGTGCTGGCAGCCGCGGGATACCGCTATTTGTCGCAGCAGTATGAGCCGGAACAGCCGGAGGTGACGGTGCAGGAAGAAACCACGGAGGAGGCACCGGCGGAAGAGCCCGTGGCGGCACCGGACTTCACGGTATTCACCGGGGACGGCGAGGAGGTCCATCTGTCGGACTATGCGGGGAAGCCGGTGGTCATCAATTTTTGGGCCACATGGTGCGGACCCTGCAAATCGGAACTGCCTGCCTTTGACCGGATGTATGGCGCCTACGGCGAGGAGATCCAGTTCCTGATGGTGAACCTCACGGACGGCCAGCGGGAGACTGTGGAGGGTGTGGAGGCCTTTTTAGAGGAAAACGGATATACCTTCCCGGTATTTTATGACACGGACTATTCCGGCGCCATAGCTTACGGCGCATTTTCCATTCCCCTGACCGTATTTGTGTTGGCGGACGGCACGCTGGCAGGCGGCTACCGGGGCGCTATTACCGAGGAAGTGCTGGAGCAATCCATTCAGATCGTACTGGAGGCCTCAAAAAAGTAGGTTTTTCTTTACAAATAACACCTGCTCCTATATAATATTATGGCTAATGAATTTTAAAATGGAGAAGTGTGCCATGGCTTTGATCGAATATGACGTTTATAAGCAGAAACTGCGGGAACTGGAGCCGGAACTGGAGAAGCTGGCTGCTGCGCTGGACATTGAAAGCGCCAAGCAGGAGGCCGAGCGGCTGGAGGCCGAGACCGCAATGGACGGTTTCTGGAACAATTTAGAGCGCTCCCAGAAGGTGCAGATGCGCCTGAAGCAGCTGCAGAACAAGATCCAGCGGCAGGACAAGCTAATCTCCTCCTGGGAGGATCTGACTGTTCTGTGCGAAATGGGACAGGAGGCGGATGACGCCGACATTTTGGAGGAACTGAAGACCGAGTATGCCGCACTGGAGGAGCGTGTTGAGGAGACCCGCATGACCACGTTGCTTTCCGGCGAGTATGACAGCGCCAATGTTATTATGCAGTTCCACGCCGGTGCAGGCGGCACCGAGGCCCAGGACTGGACCCAGATGCTGTACCGCATGTATACCCGCTGGGTGGATCGTCACGGCTTTAACTACAAGATTCTGGACTATGAAGACGGCGATGAAGCCGGCATCAAGTCTGCGGCCATTTCCATCGAGGGCGAGAACGCCTACGGCCTGCTGAAGAGCGAAAACGGCGTACACCGTCTGGTGCGCGTGTCTCCCTTTGACGCAAACGCCCGCCGCCAGACCTCCTTTGCCGCCATCGAAGTCATGCCCGAGATCGAGAATGACGATTCCATCGAGATCCGCGAAGAGGATATTGAAATGCAGGTCTACCGCGCTTCCGGCGCAGGCGGCCAGCACGTTAACAAGACTTCCTCCGCAGTCCGTCTGATCCACAAGCCCACCGGCATTGTGGTGGCCTCTCAGCAGGAGCGCAGCCAGTTCCAGAACAAGGACAACTGTATGAAGATGCTGCGGGCCAAGCTGCTGGAACTGAAAGCGCAGCAGCATGCGGAGAAGATCTCCGACATCAAGGGCGTTCAGCTGAAGATCGAGTGGGGCAGCCAGATCCGCTCCTATGTCTTCATGCCCTATCAGATGGTCAAGGATACCCGTACCGGATTTGAAACCAGCAATATTGACGGTGTCATGGACGGCGATCTGGACGGTTTCCTGAATGCCTATCTGACTCAGTTGGCTACCGGTGAACTGAAGAAATAACAACAAAGTCGCCCCATAGGGGCGACCTTGTTTTGCGCAGACTGCGAAGCGTCCGCTACAAAAGAAAGAAGGATAAGGAATGGAAAACAAGATCCCTGCGGCGCCGCAGGAAAACAAGATGGGCGTCATGCCCGTAGGCAAGCTTCTGACCAACATGGCGGTCCCCATGATGATCTCTATGCTGTTTCAGGCGCTCTACAATGTGGTGGACAGTGTCTTTGTCGCCATGCTCAGTCAGGATGCCATGAATGCCGTTTCTCTGGCGTTCCCCCTGCAGATGCTGACCATTGCCCTCGGCGGCGGTACCGGCGTGGGCATGAATGCCCTGCTTTCCCGTTCTCTGGGCGAAAAGCGGCAGGATGCGGCAGACCGCGCCGCCAATACCGGTATCTTCCTGTTTTTGTGCAGCGCCGTCTTTTTCGCGGTGATCGGCCTGACGGTTTCCCGACCCTTCTTCCTGGCGCAGACGGAGAATATGGCCATTGTGGAATACGGCACGGACTACCTCTCCATCTGCCTGATCTTCTCCGTAGGCATTTTCAGCCAGTTCTGCTTTGAGCGGCTGCTGCAGTCCACGGGCCGCACCGGCCTTGCCACCATCACCCAGCTGACGGGTGCCATTACCAACATCATCCTCGACCCCATTATGATCTTCGGCCTGTTCGGCTTCCCGCGTCTGGAGGTCGCCGGTGCTGCGATTGCAACCGTAGCGGGTCAGCTGGTGGCCGCCTGTGTGGGGTTGGTGATGAATCTGAAACACAACAAGGAGATCCATATCCGCGCGAAGCACATTCGCTGGCACAGCGCCACGGCGAAGGAGATCTACCGCGTGGGCATTCCCTCCATCTTCATGCAGTCCATCGGCTCCGTGATGACCTTCACTATGAACCAGATCCTCATCGGCTTTACCGAGGCTGCCACTGCTGTATTTGGTGCCTATTTCAAGCTGCAGAGTTTCATTTTCATGCCCATTTTCGGCCTGAACAACGCCATGGTGCCCATCGTGTCCTACAACTACGGTGCAGCCCGGTCCGAGCGTGTCAAGCGCACCATCAAGCTGACCATTATGACGGCTGTGTGCATCATGACGGCAGGAACGATTCTCTTTGAGACCATTCCCCATGTGCTGCTGGGCTTCTTCTCTCCCTCTCAGGAGATGCTGGACATCGGTATGGTGGCGCTGCGGATCATTGGCGTCCACTTTCCCATCGCCGGATTCTGTATCATCGCCGGCAGCGTGTTTCAGGCCATTGGCAATCCGGTGTACAGCCTGATCAACTCCATCTGCCGCCAGCTGGTGGTGCTGCTGCCGGCTGCATGGCTGCTGGCACAGACCGGCCGATTGGAGCTGGTATGGCTGGCTTTCCCCATTGCGGAATTGATGAGCCTGCTGATGAGTACCATCTTCCTGCGCAAGACCATGCGTGCCGCCAATGCCCACATGGCTGCGGCCAATCAAAAATCATAACAACCCAAAAAACCGCTCCGATATTTCGGAGCGGGTTTTTTCATCGGTTTAAATATTCGTTAGGATCGACCGGAACACCATCCTGTGTCACGGAGAAATGAAGATGGGGGCTGCGGGATGACTCCGCGGCAGCCGTGGTACCCACCGCGCCGATCACCTGTCCTGCCGTGACGGTGTCGCCCGCCTTGACGGTGGGAGAGGCCTGCAGATTGGCATAGGTCGTTTCATATCCGTCCTTGTGTCCAATGACCACGGTGGTTCCCATCAGAACGTCATCTGTCACCGTACGCACGGTGCCTGCGGCGGAAGCCTGCACGGTGGTGCCGGGCTTGGCGGAGATGTCCACGCCGTCATGGGTGCGCCAGTCGCCCAGCGTTTCGCTGTATACCAGCGTATCCATGGAAAACACTGCCAGCACATCGCCCTTCAGCGGGGGAACGATCAGCTGCGGGGCTTCCGCGATCACCGGGGTGTCGTCTACGGGGATTTCCGGCATAGG
>JAZRCP010000141.1:0-11482 GCA_045659825.1 Dysosmobacter sp.
GTCCACGCTGATGCGGTTGAAGCTGACGTTCACCGTTTCCAACAGAGCGGTTTTGATCATATCGGGGGAGATGGCGCAGTCGGTGGTCAGGAAGCAGAGCATGGTGCCCATGTTGGGGTGGATCATGCCGCTGCCCTTGGCAATGCCGCCCATGCGGACGACCTTGCCGCCAACCGTGGTCTCCACAGCCACTTCCTTCTTCACAGTATCCGTAGTCATGATGGCGTGGGCAGCGGCGTCGCTGGCCTCGATGGAGTGGTTCAGTGCGGCATACAGGTCGGCCATGCCGTCTTCAATGACCTTCACATTCAAGGTCTGGCCGATAACGCCGGTGGAGGACACCAGCACATCCGTGGGATCGCAGCCAATGGCTGCGGCAGCTGCTTGGCACATGCGGATGGCGTTCTCTTCGCCCATGGGGGCACAGGCGTTGGCGTTGCCGCTGTTGGCGATGACGGCACGGGCCTTGCCGTTTTTTAGATGCTTCTTGTCCACATGAATGGGGGCGGCCTTCACCACGTTTTTGGTGAACACGGCGGCTGCTGCGCAGTCTACATCGGAAACGATGAGGGCCACGTCCTTTTTCCAACTGGCCTTTGTCTTGACACCCACATGGATGCCCGCGGCCTTGAAGCCCTGTGCGGCACAGACGCCGCCTTCAATAAACTTCATATCAGATTATTCCTTTCTGGGAGTCAACAATTTCAGATTCCGCAAGAAACCAAGGAACTGTTTCGAACGGAAAGAGGAGACGCAAGGGAACAAACGCAGTTTTTGCCACCGGCGGAAACGGAGTTAAGTGGACTTTGCGGCGACGAGGCCGGTGGTTTCATCCAGCCCCAGCATGATGTTCATGTTCTGGACGGCGGCACCGGAGGCACCTTTGCCGAGGTTGTCAAACAGCGCCGTGATGGTGAACTGTTCGTCGTTGCCTGCCACAATGAGAGTCAGGCTGTCCAGTCCTGCTTTGGCGTTGGCATAGACCTTGGCGGTATCAGTGGTGTCCGCCACCTGTACCAGCTGTGCGCCTGCGTAGTAGTCTGCCAGCTTCTGTCGGACTGCCTCCACCGTGCAAACACCGTTCATTTGACTCATATGGAACGGCACGGTGGTGGCCATGCCTTTGTAGTAGTCGTCCACGATGGGGGTGAATACCGGCTTGGTTGTCAGGCCGCAGATGGCCTTCATTTCCGGCAGGTGCTTGTGGGCCTGGGTCATGCCGTAGGGGCAGGGGGCAGACAGTTCGGCTGCCTTATCCTCTGCTTCGTACTGGGCGATCATCTTCTTACCGCCGCCGGAATAGCCGGTGAGGGAGAAAGCAGAGAGGCAGGCATCGGGACTGATAAGGCCCATGGTCACCAGCGGATAGACAATGGAGATGAAACCCGTGGCATGGCAGCCGGGGTTGGCTACCCGCTTGCTCGTCTGTATTGCTTCGCGGTGTGCCGCACTCAGTTCCGGAAAACCATAGGCCCAGTCCGGGTTGGTGCGGTGGGCGGTGGAGGCATCAATCACGCGGGTGGTAGGGCTTTCGATAAGACTGACCGCTTCCATGGCTGCCGCGTCGGGCAGACACAGGAACACGATATCCGCTGCATCCATCAGCTTCTTTCGCTCGGCGGGATCCTTTCGTTTCTCCTCGGCGATCAGCAGCAGTTCGATGTCGCTTCTTGCGGCGAGACGGTCATAGATCTGCAGTCCGGTGGTGCCTTCCTTGCCGTCGATATATACCTTCGGTTTCATCGTGTTTCCCTCCTTGGGTGCGTTGAATCGCTTATCTCAGGTGCGTTCTGCCACGAAGGCCTCGATGGCTGCGATCTGGCGCTCCACCTCTACCTTGGCGGGGCCGCCGATGGCCTTACGGCCGTTGACGCAGTTGTTCATATACAGGGCCTGATAAATATCTTCGTGGAAGCAGTCGGAAACCTCCTGGAATTCCTCCAGAGACAGGGTGTCCAGCTTCTCGCCCTTTTCGATACAGGTGTGGACCAGCTTGCCCACGACCATGTAGGCCTCGCGGAAGGGCAGGCCCTTCTTCACCAGATAGTCGGCGCAGTCGGTGGCATTGATGAAGCAACCGTCCATGGCGGAACGGCGCATGTTTTCGGGCTTGACGTTCATGGTGTCAATCATAGCTGCAAACACGGGCAGGCACATCTTCACGGTGTCGATGGCGTCGAACACACATTCCTTATCTTCCTGCATGTCCTTGTTGTAGGCCAGAGGAATACCCTTCATCACGGTCAGCAGAGTGATGAGGGAGCCGTAGACACGGCCGGTCTTGCCGCGGACCAGCTCGGCCACGTCGGGGTTCTTCTTCTGAGGCATGATGGAAGAGCCGGTGGAATAGGCGTCATCCAGTTCCACATACTTAAACTCCCAGCTGCACCACAGGATGATTTCCTCTGCGAAACGGGAGAGGTGCATCATCAGGATAGAGCAGGCACACAGGAACTCAATGGCGAAGTCACGGTCAGACACGGAGTCCAGAGAGTTGTCCGTGGGCTTTGCAAAGCCCAGCAGCTCTGCGGTGCGGTTACGGTCGATGGGGTAGGTGGTGGTGGCCAGAGCGCCTGCGCCCAGGGGGCACTCGTTCATGCGATCCAGACAGTCCTCCAGACGGGTAACGTCACGCTTGAGCATGTTGGCATAGGCCATCAGGTGGTGACCCAGCGTAGAGGGTTGGGCACGCTGCAGGTGGGTGTAGCCGGGCAGCAGGGTGGATACATGGGCTTTGGCCTTCTTCACCAGAATGGTTTCGAAGTCCAGAATGATTTTAATGATTTCCTGAATTTCTTCACGGACGTACATGCGGAAGTCCACGGCCACCTGATCGTTACGGCTTCTGGCGGTGTGCAGACGCTTGCCGGTCTGGCCGATGCGGCTGGTCAGCAGGGACTCGATGTTCATGTGGATATCTTCCATATCCACGGTGAATTCCACGTTGCCTTCCTCGATGTCCACCAGAATGGCCTTCAGACCTTCGATGATCTTCTCGGCCTCGTGAGGTTCGATGATGCCCTGCTCGCCCAGCATGGTGGCGTGAGCGATGGAGCCGGTGATATCCTGCCGGTACATTCTGGCGTCGAATGAGATGGAGGAGTTAAAATCGTTGACTGCGCTGTCGGTTTCCTTCTGGAACCGTCCTGCCCAAAGTTTCATAGTCGTTCTCCTTGTATGGTTATTCGAGGCGCGGCACCGGCTGCGAAATGGCTGGCTTGCCGTCTGCCCATTCACCGCAGACGCGGGGCGAAGAAAGATTTCTTCGTCCCGCACCTGCTTTCGTTTTCAAAAGAGTGTTATGGAAGGGAAGAGGTTCCCCGGTCCGGTTCCATCAGGGCTTCAACTTGCCCTGATCCAGCAGAGCCTGCACCTTGGTGGGCAGACCCCACAGGTTGATGAAGCCGGTGGCATCGTTCTGGTTGTAATCGCTCTCACCGAAGGTAGCGATATCCTCGGAGTACAGGGAATAAGGAGAGCAGACGCCGGCCTTGATGATGTTGCCCTTATACAGCTTCAGCTTGGTGGTGCCGGTAACGGTCTTCTGAGTCTCGGTGACGAAGGCGCTCAGAGCCTTGCGCAGGGGAGTGTACCACTGGCCGTTGTACAGCAGTTCGGCAAAGCACACGCTCAGTTCCAACTTCTTGTGAGCGGTCATCTTGTCGAGGCACAGGGTCTCCAGATACTCGTGGGCGCGGTACAGGATGGTGCCGCCCGGAGTCTCATACACGCCGCGGCACTTCATGCCGACCAGACGGTTCTCTACGATGTCCAGCAGGCCGATGCCGTTCTTGCCGCCCAGCTCGTTCAGCTTCCAGATCAGGTCCACGGCGTTCATCTTCTCGCCGTTCAGAGCCACGGGCACGCCCTGTTCCCAGTCGATGGTGATGTAGGTGGGCTCATCGGGAGCCTGCAGGGGAGACACGCTCATTTCCAGGAAACCGGGCTTCTCATACAAGGGCTCGTTCATGGGGTCTTCCAGATCCAGACCCTCGTGGCTCAAGTGCCACATGTTCTTGTCCTTGGAGTAGTTGGTTTCACGGTTGATCTTCAGAGGCACGTTGTGGGCCTCAGCATAGTCGATCTCTTCTTCACGGCTCTTGATGCTCCACTCACGCCAGGGGGCGATGATGGGCATGTCGGGAGCGAAGTGCTTGATGGCCAGTTCAAAACGGACCTGGTCGTTGCCCTTGCCGGTGCAGCCGTGGCAGATAGCATCGGCACCTTCCGCCTTGGCAATCTCCACCAGAGCCTTGGCGATGATGGGACGGGCAAATGCGGTGCCCATCAGATACTCTTCATAGATGGCGCCTGCCTGGATGGAGGGGATGATGATGTCGTTGACCATCTCTTCAGACAGGTCGGCGGCGTAGAACTTAGTGGCGCCGGTCTTAATGGCCTTTTCCTCCAGACCTTCCAGCTCGTCGGCCTGCCCCACATTGCCGGCCACGGCGATGATCTCGGGGTTACCGTAGTTTTCCTTCAGCCAGGGGATGATGATGGATGTATCCAGACCGCCGGAATAGGCGAGAACGATTTTCTTGTAAGTTTTCTGACTCATAACGGGTTCCTCCCTGTGTTGTGTTTGATGATGGTTGCATTATACGACAACAATGAATATTTATGCAAGTGTCATGTTGCACAACATTTTGGCCTGTCTTTGGGCGGTTTTGCACATTTTGGCAAACAGCCCCTTTGCAATGTCTATAATAAATAAGAGGGGGAGGGGCAGTATGGCAAAGGGGGAGGGAAAAAGAGGGTGTTCCCCGCAGGAATGAATGCTGTATACAAAATGGGTATTCATTCACTGCGGTGTGAAAAAATATACAAATAATTTTTGCAAAACAGAAAAAATATCCGGCGGAGAGATCCCCGCCGGATATCGGTCTAATGGTCGGAAAAGGCGCGGCTGCACAGTTCGTCCAGCGCGGCCCAGTAAGCGTCCGTGTCCACATAGTAGCTGATGCCGTGGGCAGCATGGGGGACGGTCAGCAGTGTGACGGGGGAAGCACAGGCATCCCGCAGGGCGTAGGCGTGGGACAGAGGGACGATCTCGTCATCTTCTCCGTGAATCAACAGCACCGGCACCTTGGCGTGGCGCAGAGACTCCACAGCGGAAACGGAATCCACCTTGATTCCGGCCAGCAGCCGTCCGCTGCAATGCACCAGTGGGTAGACGATTTTTTCCGGCATACGCCGCTGGCGGATCGTCTCTCGCAGGATACCCTCCGGCGTGTCGAAGCCGCAGTCTGCCCAGATGCCCCGTACGTTTTCCGGCAGAGGCAATTCAGCGGCCATCAGCACCGTGGCGGCGCCCATGGAAATACCGGCCAAAAGGATTTTGATGTCAGGGCCAAAACGACGGATGACCTCGTTGACCCAGGTAAGACAGTCCTGCCGTTCCTTGATACCGAACGTAATACTGCGGCCCTCACTCTCGCCTAATGCCCGCTGGTCTACCATCAGCAGGGAGTAGCCCCGTTCCCGGCAGTACCAGAAGCCGCCGCTGGCGTCCCGTTCGGCAGTGCTGCGGTAGCCGTGGAAAAACAGGATCAGAGGCGCCCCATCAGGGCCGGCATAGTACTTGCCCACCAGCTTCAGCCCATCATGGGAGCGGATGGTGATGCGTTCATAGGGCTCTTTCAACAGGGCATCGATGTTTTTCAGCATCAATTCCTTATGGGGGGCGTACAGTTCTCCGTCAGGGATCTCGCGGATGCCGGCCTGACGTTTGGGGTCGTGCTGAAAAGCGTTGTTGTAGGCGTAAAGAAGCCCGCCGCCGATCGCGGCAGCAGCCGCCGTGACGGCGGCTGCGCAAAGTGTGTGTCGTTTCATGTTGCTGACCAGCTTTTCTTTCAGAATATAGGTTACGGGTCCTTATGTTCTGCAAAATACCGGATAATATCCTTGCGGGTGACGATGCCGATGAAACTGCCGAAGTCGTCTGTCACAGGGATAAAATTCTGGTTCATGGCGCTGTCCAGCAGCTCGTCCATAGTGACGGTGATGCGGACAGCAGGATAGGAGTTGTCCTTCAAAATGTCGTGCACATGCAGATGCTCCATGTCCTTCATGGAATAGGTCTGCTGGGGATCCTCTGCCCTGTAAAGCAGCTGCCAGAGAAAGTCGCCCTCGCTGACAGTGCCCAGATACTGGCCGTCGCGGGTGATGACGGGAATTGCAGTGTAGCCGTGGTGGTGCATTTTTTCCAGTCCCTGTCGGAACGTAAAATCGTCATACAAATAGGCAACGCGGCCTTTGGGAAGCAGAAAATACGCAATATTCATCGATGCTTGCTCCCTTGGTTCGCAGGCGGATACTCCGCCGGTATTGGATGGGAGGCCTTTACTCCCTGCCTATACTATACAGCATAACCCCCGTAAATTGGTAAACAATTTATGAAATCGAAGGGAGAAGATGCTTTACTTTTCCTGTGCAAACTGCTACAATCAAAATGTGATTTATGCAACAAAAGGGGATGGTTCTATGCTGAATAAACAGGAACTGGAAAAAAGTCCATTGTTTGAAAACATTAGCTATGAGGAATATCTGCGGATGCTGACCTGTTTTCAGGCGGTGCAGAAATCTTTCCGGCCGGATGACCTGATCTATGATTTCATGGCACCGAAAAACGACGCCGTGGGCATCATCGAGCATGGCACGGCCCAACTGATTCGCATCGATCAGGAGGGTGTTGCCACCGTGATGGAGGAGCTGGGTCCCGGTGGTGTCTTTGGGCGGACGCTGGCCTTTGCCGGTTCCGGCGAGGACAGTCTGGAGGTCGTGTGCCGCACGCCCTGCGATGTGCTGTTCATTGACTACGCCCATATTCTCAAGCGCTGTTCCAATGCCTGCACCCACCACAGCCTGCTGGTGCAGAATATGCTGCGGTTGATGGCGGATAAGGCGCAGGCCCTCAGCGAGCGGGTGGATGTGCTGTCCCGCCGTTCTATCCGGGAAAAACTGCTGTGCTATTTCCGTCAGCTGGCGGATAAAAGCGGTGGGAAGTCTTTCCAGTTGCCCTTTTCCCTCAGCACGCTGGCAGACTATATCGCAACGGACCGCAGCGCCATGATGCGCGAGTTGAAGCGCTTGCGTGAAGAAGAGATTGTGACCTCTGACGGCCGGAAGTTCACTCTGTATTGATAAGAAATATCAAAGCTGCACAGAAATGTTGTGAAATCTTTATTGCTCTACATCTGCAAATAGATTGACGCTCTAAATACCGTCTGGTATAATTGAAATAGTGTGTGATCTACATATGACCGGTGAAATGCGGTCAATATCAAGGGAAAGAAGGAAGCTTATGTATCGTATCGTCAGAAAAGAAGCGCTGCGTCCCATCGTCACGCTGTATGAGATCGAGGCTCCTCTGGTAGCCAAGAAGGCACAGCCGGGCCAGTTCATCATCCTGCGTGTGGATGAGAATGGTGAGCGTATCCCCATCACCATCAATGACTACAACCCTGAAAAGGGCACCGTCACCATCATCGTCCAGACCGTCGGCTCCACCACCGAGAAGCTGAGCCACCTGAACGAGGGTGATTGCCTGCATGACTTTGTCGGCCCTCTTGGCAAGGCCACCGAGACCGAAGGCAAGAAGAAGGTCTGTGTGGTGGGCGGCGGCGTTGGCTGCGCCATCGCATATCCCGTGCTGAAGAAGTTCCATGACTGCGGTGCGGAAGTTCACGCTGTGGTCGGCTTCAAGAGCAAGGATTTTGTCATTCTGGAAGAGGATTTCAAGAAGTCCAGCGATAAGCTGATCGTCTGCACGGACGATGGTTCCTACGGCCAGAAGGGTCTGGTCACCGAGGCTCTGAAGCAGCTGATCGAAGAGGGTAACCAGTATGACGAGGTCTTCGCCATCGGCCCCATGGTCATGATGAAGTTCGTTTCCCTGACCACCCAGCCCTACGGCATCCCCACCACCGTCTCCATGAGCCCCATCATGATCGACGGCACCGGCATGTGCGGCGGCTGCCGTCTGAGCGTGGGCGGCGAGATGAAGTTCGCCTGCGTGGATGGCCCCGACTTTGACGGTCACAAGGTTGACTGGAATCTGGCTGTCAAGCGTAATCAGATGTATGCAGAGTTCGAGAAGCACAAGCACGAAGAGACCTGCAACCTGTTCAAGAAGGAGGTCCAGTAATCATGGCCAACATGTCTTTAGTAAAGAACCCCATGCCCTCTCAGGACCCCAACGTCCGCAATAAGAATTTCAGCGAGGTCGCTCTGGGCTACACCGCCGGGCAGGCTATCGATGAGGCACAGCGCTGCCTGAACTGCAAGAACCGTGCCTGCATGACCGGCTGCCCCGTTATGGTACATATCCCCGAGTTCATTGCCGAGGTTGCCAAGGGCAACTTTGAGGAGGCTTATCAGATCATCTCCGCCACTTCCGCACTGCCCGCAGTCTGCGGCCGTGTCTGCCCCCAGGAGAGCCAGTGCGAGAAGTACTGCGTCCGCGGCAAGAAGGGCGAGCCCGTGGCTATCGGCCGTCTGGAGCGCTTCGTGGCTGACTGGCACAATGCCAACGCCATTGCCGCTCCCGTGAAGCCCGAGAGCAACGGTCATAAGGTTGCTGTGGTTGGTTCCGGCCCTGCAGGCCTGACCTGTGCCGGCGATCTGGCCCGCAAGGGTTATGACGTCACCGTGTTCGAGGCTCTGCATCTGGCCGGCGGCGTTCTGGTTTACGGCATCCCCGAGTTCCGTCTGCCCAAGGCCATTGTCCAGAAGGAAGTGGACGGCCTGAAGGCTCTGGGCGTCACCATCGCCACCAACACCGTTGTCGGCCGTACCATCTCCGTGGACGAGCTGCTGGAAGACATGGGCTTTGAGGCTGTGTTCATCGGTTCCGGTGCCGGCTTGCCCATGTTCATGGATATCCCCGGTGTCAACTATCGCGGCGTCTACTCCGCCAACGAGTTCCTGACCCGTATCAACCTGATGAAGGCATACCGTGAGGATTCCGACACTCCCATCCAGCACCCCAAGAAGGTCGCGGTTGTCGGCGGCGGCAACGTTGCCATGGACGCAGCCCGCTGCGCCAAGCGTCTGGGTGCCGAGGTGTACATCGTGTATCGCCGCGGCATGGAGGAACTGCCTGCCCGTAAGGAAGAGGTTGAGCACGCAGAGGAAGAGGGCATCATCTTCAAGACCCTGTGCAATCCCACCGAGATTTTTGCTGATGAGAACGACGATGTGAAGGGCATCCGCTGCATCCGTATGGAACTGGGCGAGCCTGACGCATCCGGCCGCCGCCGTCCCATCGAGGTCCCCGGCAGCGAGTTCGATCTGGATGTGGACTGCGTCATCATGTCTCTGGGTACCAACCCCAACCCCCTGATCAAGGATACCACTCCCGACATGGAGTTCAACCGCAAGGGCGGTATCGTGGTCAACGTGGCCGGCCTGACTTCCAAGGCCAATGTGTACGCCGGCGGCGACGCTGTCACCGGTGCGGCCACCGTCATTCTGGCTATGGGCGCCGGCAAGACCGCTGCCAAGGCCATCGATGAGCAGTTGAGCGGCAAGTAATCTGTCCATTTCAAAGAGGCGGACCCATCCGGTCCGTCTCTTTTTCCAAATCGGAGGAACTATGAAAAAAGAAGTGATACTGACAGCGGAGGAACAGGTCCTCCGCTATCGAAAAGAAGTGAAGACGGTGCGGATCGTGCGTTGGGTGATGCTGGCGGCGTATGTTCTCATGCTGGTCCTCACGGCGGCCAATATTAACTTCCCCCGTGCTGTGATTGCAGTAATCCTGTTCATTCTGGTGATGAAGGTGCTGCAGGGAGCGGAGACCCAGCAGTTCGTGGAATTGCAGCAGGTGCTGAATCAGAACTGTGACGCGGTGAAATATACCGAGATTATGGAGCGGCTTTTAGCGGCTCCCGGTAAGGAACAGAACGCCATCCGCATGTCCTATGCAAAAGGCCTTTACTATGCCGGCCGTTTTGCGGAGGCACAGGAGGCGCTGAACTCCTTCTATCTGCAGCGGCCTTCTGTGGGCACGGCAGTTCTGTACCGCAGCATTGCATTTAGCTGCTGCATGGAGCAGGAAGATATGGACGGTGCCCGCCGTGAACGGGAAGAGGTGGCCCAGCTGCTGGGTCGTGTAAAACCTGCGGAGCGGGGGCCTGTGCACACACAGATGCAGATCATGAACGCGGAACTGGCTTTGGCGGAGGAACGGTATGACGAGTTTTTCCCGCAGCAGACACAGGTGCTGCAGGCCGCGCAGATCCCGCTGCAGAGAGTCTCTGCGGCCTACCGTCTGGCGCTGGGAAAGCTAATGATGGGCGAGGATGCGGAGGCCCTGCAATTGCTGCAGCAGGTGGTGGACAACGGCGGGACTTGCTATATGGCGGCAGAAGCTGCGAACCTGTTAGAGGAGTTTTCCCTGCCTGAGAAGGCTGTCGAAGACGAGACGTAATAACTTTTGCATGATAAAACAGCGCTCCGGTTTTCCGGAGCGCTGTTTTTTGTATGGTTTCATGTCAAAGGCTGGTCTTAAAAGCTTTCGATGATATCCACCAGTTCTGCGCCGATACGCTTCTGGGCCTCCTTGGTGCCCGCACCGATGTGGGGCAGGCAGGAAACGGCGGGATGGGCTGCCAACTCCCAGTTGGGATTCTTTTCGTCCATCCACACGTCCAGACCGGCGGCCTTTACCTTGCCGGAATTCAGGGCCTCCAGCAGATCGGCTTCATCCACATTGGAGCCGCGGGACACATTGACGATCACCACGCCGTCCTTCATCTTGGCAAGACTCTCGGCATCTACCAGCGGTTTGCTGCCGCTGGGTGCGCAGAGAATGATGATGTCGGACTGGGCAAACACTTCGTCAGGCGTGACGAACTTCATGGTTTCGCACTCACAGCCCTCCGGCTTGTTGCGGTTGACATAAGACAGAACATTCATGCCCAGAGCTTGACACTTGGCGCCCACCAGCTGTCCGATGCGGCCGTAGCCGATGACACCAGCAGTCTTGCCCATGACCTCGAAGCCTTTGGAGTAGGCATTCTTCTCCCACTTTTGTTCCCGCATGGTGTGGCCTGCAATGGAGATGTTTCGGGCACAGGAGAACAGCAGGGCGATGGCCAGCTCAGCCACGGCGTTGGAGGAGGCGCGGGGCGTATTTTTCACGGTGATGCCTGCGGCCTCCGCATACTTCACGGCGATATTGTCCACACCGACGCCTGCCCGGATAATCAGCTTCAGACGGCTGTCCTTAGCGGCGTCAATCTGCGGCTCCTTAATTTTGGTGGCAGAGCGGATGATGACTGCGTCAAAGTCCCGCAGAGCAGCGCCCAGAGCGTCCGGCTCGTAGAACTGTTCTACCACTTCATATCCATCGTTGCGCAGCTTTTCCACTGCACTTGCGTCCATTCCGTCAGTTACCAATACGCGCATTGACATATTCAATTACCCCTTTATCATTATTTTCGTTGCGTGCACACCCCAGGGATGCACAGTGAAA
>JAZRCP010000142.1:0-3538 GCA_045659825.1 Dysosmobacter sp.
AAGACAGGAGTTCTCATATTGGACATCCTTTCTGAATCAAAAAATCAAACTTACTTTCTGGTGATGTAGTTCTCGGCGCACAGCAGCTCGGCCAGCAGGACAGCGCCGCCGGCAGCACCGCGCAGGGTGTTGTGGGACAGACCGATGAACTTGTAATCGTACTGAGAGTCCTCGCGCAGACGGCCCAGAGAGACGGCCATGCCGCCCTCGATGTTGCGGTCCAGACGGGTCTGGGGGCGGTTGTCTTCTTCAAAGTAGTGCAGGAACTGCTTGGGGGCGGAGGGGAGCTCCAGCTCCTGAGCGGGACCGCGGAAGGCAGCCCAGTCAGCCTTGATCTGTTCAATGGAGGGCTTGCAGCCGTCCTTGAACTTCATAAACACGGCGGCCAGATGGCCGTCCTGACAGGCGACACGGATGCACTGTGCGGTGATGGCGGGACCGGCGGCCTTGACGATTTTGCCGTCCTTCACCTCGCCCCACAGCTTCAGGGGCTCCTGCTCGCTCTTTTCTTCCTCGCCGCCGATATAGGGGATGCAGTTATCCACCATTTCAGGCCAGCGCTGGAAGGTTTTTCCTGCGCCGGAGATAGCCTGATAGGTGCAGACCAGTGCGGACTCAAGACCGTATTTCTTCAGGGGATGCAGGGCGGGAACATAGCTCTGCAGGGAGCAGTTGCTCTTTACGGCGATAAAGCCGCGCTTGGTGCCGAGGCGCTTGCGCTGGGCTTCGATGACCTCCAGATGCTCCGCATTGATCTCGGGCACTACCATAGGTACATCGTCCGTCCAGCGGTGGGCGGAGTTATTGGAAACAATAGGGCACTCTAACTTGGCGTAACGCTCCTCTAATGCGCGGATCTCTTCCTTCTTCATATCCACAGCGCAGAAGCAGAAGTCCACCATACCGGCCAGCTTCTCTGCGTCGGCGTCAGCGTCCAGAACGATCAGGTCCTTTGCTTCCTCGGGCATGGGAATATCCAGTGCCCAGCGGTTTGCAACAGCCTCCTTGTATGCCTTGCCTGCGCTGCGGGAACTGGCAGCGATGGCTGTCAACTGGAACCAGGGATGATTCTCCATGAGGGTGATAAAGCGCTGACCGACCATGCCGGTGCCGCCGATGATGCCGACTTTGTACTGTTTCATAATATGTTCCTCCTGAGGCTTTGTTACGGGAAAAGGAAATGTGACCTTTCCCGTCGATTTTGGTTGAATGATGCGCGGATTTATAATATAATACTTTTAATTGGGGAATACAACAAGTGTTTCCGTAGCATGGACATTTGTTTTCTTGATGTATGATAGCACGGTTTTTCAAAACCGTCAAGGCTGCTGCTATTGGGAGGTTCCATGAAAAAATTACTGTTGACAATGGCGTTCGTTGTGACTTTTTTTGCCATGAGTGGGGTTTCTGCGTCCGCACTGGCAAATGATACTGTGAAAGTAGGACTGCGTTATGGCGAAACGGCTCTGTTTTCCGCCAATTTAGAAAACTACACAGGCAGCGGATATGCCTTTGGTTACTACGATGACAGCCGCGTATTTGTTCCTGTCGGCACCACGTCGGAACGTGCCATCTCCATGACGGCTGCAGGTGACATTTACTTAGGTGCGGACGGTACCTACAACAATACCATGGTAACGGGAAATGACCTCTATCTCGGCCCGTGGCATGTGCAGGTGGATGGACTGGCTACTTACGAGGATGCACTGATGGCTGCGGAGCAGTTGGGAGGATACCCTGCGTGGATCGACTTTGGTTATGCAGTCCGGATCGGTTCGTTTGCGACGCCGGATGAGGCACTTTCCTATGCGGAAGCGCTGGGCGGGGGAACGGTTGTGAAGTCCTCTACCACCGGCATTGTGGTGACAGTGACCCGTACGGACCGGATCCTCTTTGAGTTTGACTGCAGCGGTGTGCTGTCACTGGGTGTGATGCCGGCTGGGCAGGGAGAAGAAGCTGTGACCTGGTTCAAGGGATACCGCTATCCCGGCGGATTTGAGTATCCCCGCGTGACCGGCGGCAATCTGCATGTTTACAATGTGGTGGGACTGGAGAGCTATGTGAAGGGCGTTATTCCGTATGAGATGAATAATTCCTGGCCTATGGCCGCCCTGGAGGCACAGGCGGTCTGTGCCCGTACCTACGCCTGTCGCAGCAGCAAGCATCTGAGCGCCTATGGCTTTGATGTGTGCAATACAACAGACTGTCAGGTTTACTACGGATACAGCGGAAATGGTAGCAACGGTCCCAATGCGCGGACTGATGCTGCAGTGGACAACACCTGCGGCCAGCTGCTGTACCATCGGGGGGATATGGTGCAGAACGCGGTGTATCACTCTTCCAACGGCGGTGCCACGGAGGATGTGGTCAATGTCTGGGGCAGCGTAAGAGCTTATCTGGTGGGCAAGGAAGACCCCTATGAGGCACAGACAATCATTCCCAACTATAACTGGACAGTTACTTATACGGCTGATGAACTGACCTGGATTCTGTCGGAAAAGGGGATCTCCATTGGCAAGGTAAAGGATGTATATGTATCTGAATACACCCCTATGGGCAATGTGAAGAAGATCACCTTTGTGGGTACCGGTGGAACCAAAACGGTCAGCGGTGAGACCTGCCGCACGATTTTCTACAGCAGTTCCCTCGGGAAATCTGTGAAGAGCATGCGCTTTGGTATTAACGGCAGTATGCCCAGCGGTGAAAAGACTGTGTATTATATCAACGGTGAAAACAACACGGTGAACACCCTTGAGGGGGTATCCGTCCTCTCCGGCAGCGGGATTCTGGGCAAACTTGGGGGGGATAGCTTCACGGTGCTTACCTCGTCCGGCACCACCACCATTGAAAACAAGGGAACGGGTCGGCCTTCTGTGAATAAACAAGACGGCGTCTTTGTGATCGAAGGCGTTGGAAGCGGACATAATCTGGGTATGAGCCAGCACGGTGCCCGCGCTATGGCGGAACTGGGATACACCTATCAGGAAATCCTCCAGTTCTATTATACGGACATTACCATTGAATGAAGATAGGAAGAACTATGAAAACCAGCGATTTTTATTATGACCTGCCGGAAGAGCTGATCGCTCAGACCCCCATCGAGCAGAGGGATACCTCCCGTCTGATGACGGTAGAGCGGGAAACCGGCGTAGTGGAGCACCGTCATTTCTATGACCTGCCTGACTTTTTGCGGCCCGGCGACTGTTTAATCCTGAATAACTCCCGCGTGCTTCCGGCGCGTCTGCTGGGCCAGCGTCTGCCCGGCGGAGGCGCCTGCGAGGTGCTGCTGCTGATTGACCGAGGTGATAAAACATGGGAGTGCCTGGTGCGTCCCGGACGGAAAATGCGCACCGGCGCACGGCTCAGCTTTGGCGATGGCATCCTGACGGCGGAGGTCGTCGGGGAAGTGGAGGGCGGAAACCGCCTTGTGCGTTTTGATTATGAGGGCATCTTCCTTGAGGTGCTGGAGCGGCTTGGCAAGATGCCGCTGCCGCCCTACATCAAGGAGGAACTGCAGGATCGGGAGCGCTATCAGACC
>JAZRCP010000143.1:0-4418 GCA_045659825.1 Dysosmobacter sp.
CCGAAAACAAACGCATCCAGAAATACAAGGCAACGTTTGCTGCATAAAGAAACTCACCGCTACCAATGTTCGATGGTAACGGTGAGTTAATAGAGTTATTTTTTAGTTATTTCCCCGGTCTACCTTGACAGGGGCGGATCAATGCGAGGCGGGATTTTTGCATTTTATTTGTAGATGGGGAACTGGCGGCACAGAGCGTCCACTTCGGCGCGGACCTGATCGGCATTGGTCTCGAAGTCTTCGGCAACGAGAGCCATCCACTTGGCAATCTTCACCATCTCAGCTTCCTTGAAGCCGCGGGAGGTGACAGCGGGTGTGCCCACGCGGATGCCGCTGGTCACGAAGGGCTTCTCAGGATCGTTGGGGATGGCGTTCTTGTTGACGGTGATCTGGACCTCGTCCAGCAGATGCTCAAACTGTTTGCCGGTGATGTGGAAGTTCCGCACGTCCACCAGGCACAGGTGGTTATCCGTGCCGCCGGACACCAGACGGAAGCCGTTCTTCACCAGCTCCTCGGAAAGAACCTTGGCGTTCTTCACCACCTGCTCACCGTAGGCCTTGAACTCCGGCTTCAGTGCTTCGCCGAAGCAGATGGCCTTGGCGGCAATGATATGCTCCAGAGGACCGCCCTGCGTGCCGGGGAACACGGCGGAGTTGATCTTTTTGTAAATCTCCTCGTCATTGCACAGGATCAAGCCGCCGCGGGGGCCGCGGAGGGTCTTATGGGTGGTAGTGGTCACCACATCCGCATAGGGGATGGGGGAGGGATGGACGCCTGCGGCTACGAGACCGGCAATGTGAGCCATGTCCACCATCAGATAGGCGCCGACCGCGTCAGCGATCTCACGGAACTTGGCAAAGTCCAGCACGCGGGGATAGGCGCTGGCACCGGCCAGAATCATTTTGGGTTTGCAGGCCTTAGCGGCTTCCAGAACCTTGTCATAGTCGATGACTTCGGTATCGTCTTCCACACCATAGGCGACGATGTTGAAGTATTTACCGGAGATGTTGACGGGGCTGCCGTGGCTCAGGTGACCGCCGTGTGCCAGACTCATGCTCAGCACGGTGTCGCCGGGCTGCAGCAGGGCGAAGAAGGCCGCCAGATTGGCATTGGCGCCGGAATGGGGCTGGACGTTGGCGTAGTTGCAGCCAAACAGCTGGCAGGCGCGCTGGCGGGCGATGCCTTCGGTGATATCCACTGCGTAGCAGCCGCCGTAGTAACGCTTGCCGGGATAGCCCTCGGCATATTTATTGGTCAGGCAGGTGCCCATGGCGATCATCACGGGCTTGCTGACAATGTTCTCAGATGCGATCAACTCAATGTTGCGGCCCTGACGGTCAAATTCCTTCTGGACGGATGCGCCCACCTCGGGGTCGAACTGAGAGATAAAATCAATGGACTGCTGGATCATGGGGGAATGGCCTCCTTTGGTAAACAATTGGCAAGGAATTAGCAAACAAAAATATGGCACTATTCTAAGATAAAACATCATGTTTTGGCAAGATGTTTTTCAATGAATTTTGCGGGAATTTACGCGGATTGCAGGAGTTCAGCCCAAACGGGCGGGGATCCCGTCCTCATAGAGGCCACGCTCCGTCAGGACCCACGGTACGGGATAGTCGTGAGGCTCCACGGGAATCTCATCCCGAATCAACTTTTCCCGGCACAGCAGCACGGTGCCGCCGCGGTAGTGGGAGAGGAAGCGGTCGTAGTAACCGCCGCCTTTGCCCAGCCGCGCACCGCCATGGCTGCAGGTGGTGCAGGGGAGAACGGCAAAGTCTACGTCGTCGGTGGAGACGACCGGAGCATCTGCGGAGGGCTCCAAAATTCCGTAGGAACCGGGCTGCAGTTGGGCGAGGTCTGTGATCTGACGCAGTTCCATGATGCCTTTTTCCACACACAGCGGGACGCAAAGGGTTTTGCCGTCCGCCAGTGCGGCGGCAAGAATGCCGCGGGTGTCGATTTCGCTGGTGGTACCCACGAAGCAAAAGACGGTATCCGCCGCTTGATATTCCGGCATGCCCAGTAGATGGGCGGTGATGGCGGCAGAAGAGGCGGTTTTATATTTTTCGGAAAGGGCGGCTTCTTTTTCCCGCATCACACGGCGCAGCCGCTGCTTTTCTTCTTTCACAGTCATGGGAAGGGGTCCTCCTCCTTTTGGGTTTTGGTGGCGCCGAACACAATGGCTCCGCTGCCGTATTTGCCGCGGATGCGGTCCATGGCGTGTTCCAGCTGTTCCTGCTTTTCCCGTTTGGGTGCGGTACTTGCGGTAAACAGGTCCACCTGTTCGTAGGCGCTGTCCTCTGTCACCAGATGAATGGCGGTGACGGTCAAAGCGCGAATGGGAGCAGGTGGTTTCCACAATTCATGGACCAGTTCCATCGCCTGATCGGTCAGATCGCGAATCAGATGGGTGGGGGAGGATAGCTGCTTCTGGCGGGAGCGGTCCTTGAATTCTGGGTCGCGCACCGTGACTGCTACGCCGCAGGCATACAGCCCTGCATGGCGCAGGCGGGTGGCCACGGAATCCGCCAGCATGGCAATGCCCGCGTGTACTTCTTCACGGGTAGTCAGGTTCTGTGGAAAGGTAGTGCCGTTTCCCACGGATTTGACAGGCTCGATTTCGTATCGGGAACGGACAGGCTCTGTGTTCAAGCCATTGGCATACTCGTGCAGCTGCACGCCCATTTTCCCCATCAGGGTTTCCAGCATGTCTACGCTGCAGTCTGCCAGTTCTCCGATGGTTGTGATGCCGTATTGAGAGAGCAGCTTGCGGGCGGCTCCGCCCACATACAGCAGATCGCCCACCGGCAGGGGACGGACGATCTCTCGCCAGTTTTCCCGGGAAATGACAGTGGTGGCATCTGGTTTTTTATAGTCGCTGCCCAGCTTGGCAAAGACCTTGTTGAAGCTGACGCCAACGGAGAGGGTCAATCCCAGTTCCCGCTTCATGCGTTCCCGCAGGGTATCCGCCAGTGCTTTGGCATCACCGCCGAACAGGTGCAGGCTGTTTGTTACATCCAGCCAGCTTTCGTCAATGCCGAAGGGCTCCACCAGATCGGTGTATTCATCATAGATGGCGTTGACTTTGCGGGAGTATTCCCGGTATAAGTCGTGGTGCGGCGGTAGCAGAACCAGATCGGGACACTTTTTCTTAGCCTGCCAGATGGTTTCCGCCGTTTTCACACCAAAGCGTTTGGCGGGTTCGTTTTTTGCCAAAATGATGCCGTGGCGAGAAGTAGGGTCGCCACAGACTGCTACCGGCAGCTCCCGCAGATCAGGATGGCTCAGCAGTTCCACAGACGCGTAAAAGCAGTTCAGGTCACAGTGCAGAATGATGCGGTCCATGGCAGAGCCTCCTTTCTCATGGCAGATGCTACGATGATAGCACAGCTGCTTGCAAAAGAAAAGAGGCGGTGCGCGTTTGCACACCGCCTTTGCCTATGAGAATTCTGGATCAGATCACACCCCAAAGCACCAGCGCCAGCGTCACGAAGGTAGCCAGCAGGGCCAGAGAGAACAGCAGGAAGCCCAGATTGAAGGAACTCTTGGGGCCATCCGCGGGAGCACCGTTGAGGGTGACCGTGCTCTTGGGGGCGCGGGACTTGGGAGCCAGACCGGCCTTGCGCAGCGCGGTGACCACCGGCTTATACAGCAGCAGGGTAGCGGCCATGTTCATACCGCCCTTGGCCAGATTGAAGGGGAGGAAGACGGTGGGCAGCATGGCGGCCACCACTTCCCGGGGGATCTTCTGATAGACGGGGGTGATCAGATAGTTCCACAGCAGCATGACTACCACCAGCGAAACCACGCCCACAGCCAGACCCACAATGGCGCCCTTCATAGTGTGGTGCTTTTTATAAATCAGGGTGGCGGTGCAGCAGAAGGAGCAGGTGGCCAGCACATTCATCAGCAGGCCGATGGGGCCGGTGTGGCTGATGGTGACGGCTTCGATCAGTGCCACGACAATGGAGATAATAGCGGCGGGAACGGGGCCGTAAATAAAGCCGCCGATGCAGATGACCACATCCTTGAAGTCAAAGTCCAGAAAGCCGTTGACGGAGGGCAGCATCTTACTCAGGTACATGACCACATAGGCCACAGCGGTCAGCATGGCCATGGTGACCCAGGTGCGCAGGTCGATACGAGAACGGGTAGAATTGGACATAAAAAATACACTCCTTTGTTGTTTTGAAAACACCCTGGATGCTTTGACTTCGCTCCAAGGTGAACAAACAACAAAAGAGTGCGCCAAAAGCGCACGACATTTGTCGTACTCATCTTCTTCCATCCAGACTGTAACTGTTGGTCCCGGAGTTGCACCGGGTCAGCGGACACATTGCTGTGGCCGGTCGCGGACTGTACCGCCAGTGGGGAATTTCGCCCCGCCCTGAAGACAAAGGATTCAGTTGTTTTC
>JAZRCP010000144.1:0-7732 GCA_045659825.1 Dysosmobacter sp.
CGGTGCGCTGCATGCTTTTGCAGACCGGCTGACCGGCTACGACCTCCTGAACGGCGCCTATGGCGCGGCAAAAGGAAATGAACTCTATTTGACTATTGATGCCCGCTGCAATTACGAGGCTTATCAGGCACTGAATGGCCATGCGGGAACGGTGGCCGTCTACAATTACAAGACGGGCGAGATTCTCTGCATGGTGTCCGCACCGTCCTATGATCCACTGACAGTTCCGTCAGACATCGAGACCAATGAGCGCTATGAGGGTGCCTATTTGAACCGTTTTCTCTCCACAACTGCGGTTCCGGGTTCTGTGTTTAAGACTGTGACGCTGGCGGCGGCGCTGGAACAGCTTCCGGATGCGGAGACGAGAGCATGGGACTGTCAGGGTAGTGTGCAGTTAGGGGAGGAGACGATCGTTTGCTCCGGCATCCACGGGATACAATCCCTTTCGGATGCCTTTGCCAACTCCTGCAATGTGGCATTTGCGGAAATGGCGGTGGAACTGGGAGTGGATACGCTGAAGGACTACACGGAAAAGGCAGGACTGACAGACAGCTATTCTGTCAGTGGGTTGCCTACGGCAAGCAGTGTATTCAACTGGCAGGATATCACCGACGGCCAATTAGCATGGGCCAGTGTGGGACAGTATCACGACCGGGTGAATCCCTGTGCACTGATGGTATATATGGGAGCCATTGCAAACGGCGGTAAGGCGGCGGTGCCGTATCTTGTAGAGAAGACCGTTTCGCCTCTTGGGATCGCCTCTATTCCTCATATAACGGGCAAGACCGAAACATTAGTGAAAGGGTCGACTGCGGAAAAGCTGGCCGGGCTGATGGCGGGGAATGTAGAGAAGACGTATGGGACCGGCCGGTTCCCCAATATGGAACTGTGCGCCAAGAGCGGCACAGCCGAGGTGGGGGTGAATGAGGCCCCCCATGCGTGGTTTGCGGGATTCCTGCAAAATGAAGATGCGCCCTATGCCTTTATGGTACTGGTGGAAAACGGCGGCGGCGGAAATGCTGTGGCCGGCAGCGTGGCCGGACGGGTGTTGGATGTGATCGTAAATGGATATTAAGGAGAGACAGAGACCATGAAAAAAGAGAACAAAGGCTTCTTGCTGCGGACGGTTCCGCAGATCAATCGCTGGACCGGAATTTCCGGGGTGGGATTTCTGCTGTATCTGGGAGCGGCGGCGCTGGAACTTCGGCTGGCGGCGGACGTGATCGCAGTTGTATTTGCGTTAGTGGCGTTTCGGACTTTTCTTTCTGCTGCAGATGTGCGGGGCAAAGATAAGGAGGCAGTCAGTTACAATCTGCTCTGGGGAACTGGTGCACTGATGCTGCTGCTGGGTGCTTGTGTGGCGCTGGCCATCAAGACACGGTTCGGACTGTAATAAAAAAGCTGTGTGCGAAAGGCACACAGCTTTTTTATTATGTTATATGTCCGGAAAGGTTTTCTTCAGTTTTTGTATTGCCACCAGGAAGCAAACGATGTGGGTTGCTGAGGTTAAGAACCAGCTGACGGGATACGAGACATAGAGTATTTCGATGGTATGGAATTGAGGCAGTTGGAAGATGGTGGCGATCCACACCAACCGCAGGCCGCAAGTACCTACCAGAGAAACAATCGTGGGCATGATGGAATAACCAAGGCCCCGCAGAGAGCCTACATAGGCATGCGTCAAGGCGCTCAGTGCATAGGTGGAGCAGAGGATGACCAGACGGTCCATACCTGCTGCAATGACAGTAGGGCTATCCGTATAGAAGCCGAGAAGGTGCGTGCCCAGAAAAATTATAAGACCGCCAAATGAGAAAGCTACGGCAAGCACACAGATCAGCGTGCGGTAAAGAATCGGGCGGATACGGTCATGGCGACCGGCCCCCATGTTCTGGCTGGTAAACGATACATTGGCCTGATAAAAGGCATTCGTGGCTGCGGTGAGAAAGCCCTCAATGTTGGCTGCCGCTGCGCTTCCGGCAACCACGATTTCGCCGAAGGTATTGATAGTGGATTGGATAACAACATTGGACAGGGAAAACAGTGTGCTCTGCAGACCTGCCGGCAGGCCAATGCGCAGAATTTCCTTCAACTGCGCGGGAGTGATACGCAGATGCTGCAGAACCAGATGGACACCGCCGGGCTCCAGCAGCATACAGCGAACTACCAGGAATGCAGAAAGGTACTGGGAGACCACGGTGGCAATCGCCACACCGGCTACATCCAGATGGAAAACGATAACAAGGAGCAAATTCAGTGCGACATTCAAAATGCCGGAGAGAAGCAGATAATGCAGGGGGCGGCGGGTATCACCGGAAGCCCGTAGCAGTGCAGCACCGAAATTGTAGATCAGGGTGGCAGGCATGCCGAGAAAGTAGATTTTCAAGTAAAGAGCTGCCAGATCCAGGACTGCGGGGGGAGACTGCATCAGGCTCAGAAGTGTTTTGGAGAGGAAGAATCCGACAATGGAAAGAATCACACCGCTGATTATACTAAGAAGCATCGAGGTGTGAACGATCTCTTTTAAACCGTTGTGGTCATTGGCACCATAGGCACGGGCGGCTAAAATATTGGCGCCTACGGAGAGACCGATGAACAGGTTGGTCAGAAGGTTGATCAGAGGTGTCGTGGAGCCGACGGCGGCCAAAGAGTTGTCACCGGCAAAGCGGCCCACGACAACAACGTCTGCCGCATTAAACAGAAGCTGCAGAATGCTGGACAACATCAGCGGTACCGCAAACTGCAAAAGCTTGGGCAGAATGGCACCGCTGCACATATCAATTTCATAACTGCGTGTTCTTGGCATGGTGATCTCCTTGATGATTTGACGCAGATGATAGGGAAGAAAATTTCACGATTATTGTAGCACTATCCCGTAGTAATAACTACTGCTGAAATCCATAAAGAGTAGGAAAAAATTTAGTAAAAATCCAAGGTGTTGAATGGAAACGGGCCGGAAAAACTCTGTTTATAAACGAAAAGAACATGAGGTGCATGTATGAACAGGCAAGTGCGTGGAAAATGCACGATCCTCTGGCTGTGCAATCTGCTGTGCGGGGGGGATTTTTGCTTGCGTTTGGGATGGTGGGGTTGCCCGATACGCAAACAGGCCACTGTAATAAAAAAGCTGTGTGCAAAAGCACACAGCTTCTTATTCTATATGTCCGGGAACTTTTTCTTCAGTTTCCGTATCGCGAACAGGAAGCAAATGGCGTGTGTTGCTGTAGTTAAAAACCAACTGACAGGATAAGAAGCGTAGAGCATTTGAATAGTATGGAACTGGGGCAGCTGAAAAATGGTGGCGATCCACACCAACCGCAGGCCGCAAGCACCCACCAGAGAAACGATCATGGGCATAACGGAATAGCCAAGGCCCCGCAGAGAGCCTACATAGGCCTCCATCAAGCCGCACAGCGCATAGGTGGAGCAGAGAATGACCAGACGGTTCATACCTGCGGCAATGACGGCAGAACTGTCGGAATAGAAGCTGAGAAGATGCGTGCCCAAAAGAATAACCAGACAGCCAAGCAAGAGACCAACGACAAGAACACAGACAATCGTGCGGTAAAGAAGCGGGCGGATACGGTCATGGCGTCCGGCTCCCATGTTCTGGCTGGTAAACGATACATTGGCCTGGTAAAAGGCATTCATGGCAGCGTAGACAAAGCCCTCAATGTTGGATGCCGCCGCACTTCCGGCTACCACGACTTCACCAAAGGTGTTGATGGTGGATTGAATGACTACATTGGACAGGGAAAACAGGGTGCTCTGCAGACCTGCCGGCAGGCCGATGCGCAGAATTTCCTTCAGCTGCGTGGGGTAAATGTGCAGGTGCTGCAGCACCAGATGGACGCCGCCGGGTTCCAGCAGCATGCAGCGGACCACCAGCAGTGCGGAAAGGCACTGGGAGATCACGGTGGCAATCGCCACGCCGGCTACATCCATATGGAAGACGATCACAAGGACCAAATTCAGTACGACATTCAAAATGCCGGAGAGAAACAGATAGTACAGGGGGCGGCGGGTATCACCGGCGGCCCGTAGCAGCGCAGCACCGAAGTTGTAAATCAGGGTAGCGGGCATACCAAGAAAGTAGATTCTCAAGTAAAGGGCTGCCAGATCCAGAACCGCTGGGGGAGACTGCATCAGGCCCAGAAGTGTTTCGGCCAGGAAAAAACCAACAATGGCAAGGATCACACCGCTGATCATACTAAGCAGCATGGAGGTATGAACGATCTCCTTTAAACCTTTGTGGTCATTGGCACCATAGGCGCGGGCGGCTAAAATATTGGCGCCCACGGAGAGACCGATGAACAGGTTGGTCAGCAGATTGATCAGAGAGGTCGTGGAACCGACGGCGGCCAAAGAGTTGTCACCGGCAAAGCGGCCCACTACAACAATATCTGCGGCGTTAAACAGCAGCTGCAGAATACTGGACAACATTAGCGGCACGGCAAACTGCAGAAGCTTTGGCAGAATGGCACCGCTGCACATATCAATTTCATAACTGCGTGTTCTTGGCATGGTAAACTCCTCGATTGTTTGACGCAGATGATAAGGAAGGAAATTTCACGATTATTGTAGCACTGTCTTGTACCAAAAGCTACTGCTGAAATCCATAAAGAGAAGGAAAAATTTTAGGAAAAATCCAAGGTATCGGATGGAAACGGTCCGGCAAAACTCTGTTTATCAAGGAAGGGAACGTGAGGTGCGAGTATGCAAAGGCAACCGCGTAGAAAATGCACCATCCACTGGCTGCGCAACCTGCTGTGTGGGGTTCTCATCGGGGCGGGAGCGATTTTACCGGGGCTTTCCGGCGGTGTACTGGCCGTGATTTTCGGTATCTACCGCCCATTTATGGAATTACTGACCCATCCGCTGACGGCATTACCGAAATACGGCCTTTGGCTGGTTCCGCTTGCCGTCGGCTGGTGTGCAGGATTTCTTGCTTTTGCACGGGGAATTGCAGTTGCACTGGATGGCTCCGGTACCGTGACAACGTGGTTGTTTATTGGTTTGATTGCGGGAACGGTTCCACAGCTGCTGCGGGAGAGTGGCCGGCAAGGCTCCTCCTCGCGGGCATGGTTCTGCTTTGTCATCTGTGCACTGCCGGCCTTTGCGCTGTTGTGCTTTGTCCGTTATGCCGGCACGGTTTCTGTGGTACCGAACGGCTGGTGGTACACATTCTGCGGTGTTCTATGGGGGATGGGAGCTGTCATTCCCGGGTTGACCTCTTCCTCGATCCTGATGGGACTGGGGCTCTACCAGCCGGTACTGGATGGATTGGCCCGGCTGGATCTTGCGGTGTTGTCTGCGGCTCTGCCGGGGATGCTGCTGGCAATCGTCTTGCTGGCACGCATGATGGACCGGCTGCTTCGGGCGCATTATTCCGAGGTCTTTCACGGAATTTTGGGGATCGTGGCGGCGTCCACGCTGGCCATCATTCCAACGGCGTATCAGGACAGCAGGGAAGTGCTGTTATCCGTCCTGTGCTGTGCGGGTGGATTTCTGCTTGCCTTCGCGCTGGCAAAGCTGGAACCCACTGCAGAGGGGAAAAGTAGATAAAAAGAAGGGTTCCATCGAAAAGATGGAACCCTTTTATGTTACAGATCCAGCACGCCCATAATGATAATGCCCAGCAGCACAAGACCAATCATGCTGTAATGCTTCCAGCTCAGCTTTTCCTTCAGGAACAGGCGGCTCCACAGCACAGATGCGGCGCAGTAGGCGGAGATGATGGGGGCGGACATCGCCAGATGCTCGGTGTCTGCGATGGCGTAGATGTAGGCAAACTGACCAGCGGTTTCAAAGATGGCGCCGGTGTATTTAGGTGCTTCCATCTTGGGAATCAGGCGGTCCTTTTTGATGAGGACTACATAGATGAAGCAGAGAATGCCGGCGGCCAGGAAGGTCAGCTCATAGGCCACATTGGCACTGCCTTCAAAGTCCTCCACCATCAGGCTCAGCTTTTCCAGCACGCGGTTATCGGCAAACGTACCGGCTGCATCTAAAATGCAGTAGGCTACCGGCAGAGCCAGAGCCAGAAAGCTCTTGGCATACTTATAGTTGCCGGCTTCCTGCCGCTGGGCACGCAGTTCGTCATCCTCGCAGAAATCCACAACGCCCAGACCGATGGCACCGGCGCACACCAGTGCTACGGCTGCCAGAGCCAGAGGAGAGTAATCCTCAGCGCCCACAAAGATCAGTGTCAGAACAGCGACCAGTGCACCGGAGGAATTGCAGATGGGGGAGGAGATGGATAGCTCGATGTACCGCAGACCCAGATAGCCCATGGCCATAGAGCCGATATACAGAAGAGAAACAGGCAGATAGGTCAGGATGATTTCTGCATTGATCACCGTACCACCCACGAAGATCTCGTAGAGGGCGTGCAGGCCCATGACCACACCGACAGCCATAACCATTTTCAGGTGGCTGTACTTATCGGAAGCATCACGGCAGCCGATTTTGGAGAAGAGGTCGCTGCCGCTCCAGCAGAGCAGCGTAATGAGAGAAAGCCAGAACCACATAAGTTATTTCCTCCTTTAAATTGCAATGCAGATAAAGTGAATTAGCTTTACAGAGATACAAGGCCAGCATCCAGTAATTTCTGCAGGCTCATCAGGATACCTAACTTGGCATGATACCAGGTAAGGCCGCCCTGGAAGTAAACGGCGTACGGCTCGCGGATGGGGCCATCGGCAGAGAGCTCGATGCTGCTGCCCTGCACGAAGGCACCGGCTGCCATGATGACATCGGAATCATAACCGGGCATGGCCCAGGGCTCGGGCGTCACATAGCTGTCCACAGGTGCGGCTGCCTGAATACCTCTGCAGAAGGCCACCATGGCCTCACGGCTGCCCAACGTGACGGCCTGAATGATATCGTGGCGACTTTCGTTGGCAGTGGGAACACAGGCAAAGCCCAGCTTTTCATAGATGTTGGCAGCGAAGATGGCGCCCTTCAGTGCGCCGGACACCACCGTGGGGGACAGGAACAGGCCCTGATAGAAAGCGGGCATCAGACCGAGGTTGGCGCCCACTTCCTGACCGAGACCGGGGGCGGAGAGACGGTAGGCACAGCGCTCCACACATTCGCGGGTGCCACAGATGTAGCCGCCGATAGGAGCCAGACCGCCGCCGGGGTTTTTGATTAGGCTGCCGACCACCATGTCGGCGCCCATGTCGGGGGGCTCCAGCCGCTCCACAAACTCGCCGTAGCAGTTGTCCACCATCACCTTCACATCCGGTTTCACGGACTTGCAGAAAGCGATCAGCTCGCCGATCTGCGCCACGGAGAAGCTGGGACGGGTGGCGTAACCCTTGGAGCGCTGAATGGTGATAAGCTTGGTACGCTCGTTAATGTTGGCGCGGATGGCATCGTAGTCAAAGCTGCCGTCAGGTTTCAGATCAGCCTGCGCGTAGGTGACGCCGTATTCCTTCAGGGAGCACTTGCTCTCGCGGATACCGATGACTTCCTCCAGTGTGTCATAGGGCGCACCGACGGGGCTCATCAGTTCGTCACCGGGCAGTAGATTGGCGGAGAGTGCCACGGTTAGTGCGTGTGTACCGCAGGTGATCTGGGGACGCACCAGAGCGGCCTCGGTATGGAACACATCCGCGTAGACCCGTTCCAGATTGTCGCGGCCTTCGTCATCGTAACCGTAGCCGGTGGTGGCAGCAAAGTGGGTGGCATTCACGCGGTTTTTCTGCATGGCTGCCAGCACCTTCGCCTG
>JAZRCP010000145.1:0-24894 GCA_045659825.1 Dysosmobacter sp.
CAGATCAACACCAAGAACATCCTCTTCATCTGCGGCGGCGCTTTTGAGGGGCTGGACAAGATTATCGAGCAGCGTCTGGATAAGAAGAGCATCGGCTTTGGCGCGGATGTTCAGAGTAAGAAGGAGAAGGATAACAGTAGAATTCTCCGTGAGGTGCAGCCCCACGACATTCTGAAGTTCGGCCTGATCCCCGAACTGGTGGGCCGTCTGCCCATGATTGCTTCGCTGGACGCACTGCGCCGGGAAGATCTGGTGCGGATCCTGCAGGAGCCCAAGAACGCGCTGGTGAAGCAGTACCGCAAGCTGATGGAGTACGATGATGTGGAGCTGGTGTTCGAGCCGGAGGCTCTGGAGGCCATCGCCGATCAGGCCATCGAGCGCAATATCGGTGCCCGAGGTCTCCGTGCCGTCATGGAGCGGCTGCTGACCGGCATCATGTACGAAATCCCCTCTGACCCCACGGTGGTCAAGGTCGTGATTGATCGTGACTGCGTGGAAGGAAAGAGCCAGCCGGAGCTGACCCGCGATCCCGACAAGGTTCGCTACACCGCTAAACTCAAGACCGGTAAGGATGGGAAGTCCGCTTCCAATCCCAAATCGGCGTCTTAATGAGCCACAGGGAAGGGACGCCGTATGGCGTCCCTTTTGCCTGTTTTCCCATTCCAAGAAAGGAACCGACTTATGGAACCCATTACCATGAACATTCCCGTTCTGGCCCTGCGGGGCCTGACGGTTTTCCCCCATATGACACTGACCTTTGATGTGGAGCGCCGCATTTCCATCACTGCGCTGGAGCGCGCCATGGAGGCCGATCAGGATATTTTTCTGGTTACCCAGCGTGAGATTGCGGTGAATGCACCGGCTGAGAAGGATCTCTATGAGATCGGCACCATCTCCCACATCACCCAGATTCTCCGCCTGTCTCCCACTACTGTGCGGGTGATGGTGGAGGGCCGCCGCCGTGCGCGTCTGCGCCGCCTGTGGCAGACGGAGCCGTTCCTGCAGGCCAACGTGGAGGAACTGGAAGAGATCGAAGTGACTGAGGCCTTCCAGCGCAGTCCTCGTACCGAGGCGCTGCTGCGGCAGACATGGAATCTTTTCAACGAATATACCGAGCTGGCCCATAATGTCCCCGAGGAGATCATCACCACCGTCATGGATTGCCGTGACGTGGGCTTCCTCGCGGATTTCATTACCCAGAATATCGCCCTGCGCCATACGGATAAGCAGGAGATTTTAGAGGAGATGGTGCCTTTCATCCGTCTGCGGAAGCTGAACGGCTTCCTGGCCCGGGAGTGCAACGTCCTCGGCTTTGAGCATGAGATGGAGAGCAAGGTGCGGGAGCATTTGGCCGCCTCCCAGAAAGAGCAGATTCTTCGCACCCAGATTCGCGTGCTGCAGAATGAACTGGGCGACGAGGAGGACGATGATGAACTGGCAACCTACCGCCAGAAGATTCAGGCGCTGGAATTGAATGAAGATACGGAAAAGCACCTGCTGAAAGAGGTGCGCAAGCTCTCCAAGCAGCCCTTCGGCAGTGCGGAGGCCTCCGTCATCCGCAATTATCTGGATGTGTGCCTTGAAATGCCGTGGAACACTACCACGAAAGAGCGTATCAATGTGGCTGCTGCCCGCAAGGTGCTGGAAAAGGATCACTTTGGCCTTGAAAAGGTGAAGGAGCGCATTCTCGAGACGCTGGCTGTCCGCCAGATGAATCCGGAAGGAAAGGGACAGATCATCTGCCTCGTCGGCCCTCCGGGTGTGGGCAAGACCTCTATCGCCATTTCCGTGGCCAAGGCGCTGAACCGCAAGCTGTCCCGTATCTCTCTGGGCGGCGTGCGGGATGAGGCGGATATCCGCGGCCACCGTAAGACCTACATAGGCGCCATGCCCGGCCGCATCATCGAGGCCATCAGCCGCAGCGGTTCCATGAATCCTCTGCTACTGTTGGATGAGATCGACAAGCTTGGCAGCGACCACCGGGGCGATCCCGCTGCGGCGCTGCTGGAAGTGCTGGACAGTGAGCAGAACTATGCCTTCCGTGACCATTTCCTGGAGATCCCTGTGGATCTGTCCAAGGTGATGTTTATTACTACCGCCAACACCACCGACACCATTCCGCGTCCCTTGCTGGACCGTATGGAGTTGATCCGTCTGCCCAGCTATACCGATGAGGAAAAAGTACAGATCGCGCGCCGTCACCTGCTGCCCAAGCAGATGGAGGAGCACGGATTGAGGAAAACTGCCCTGCGAATCAGCGATGATGTCATCCGTGCCATCATTCGGGACTACACCCGCGAATCCGGCGTCCGTCAGCTGGAGCGCCGACTGGCTGCCGTGTGCCGAAAGGCGGATATGCAAATTATTTCAGGGTCTGTAAAGCGACTTGCCGTTACAGAGGAAATGCTGCCGAAGCTGCTGGATACCCAGCCGTTTGCCCCCACGCTCCCCACGGAGAAGGAGGAGATCGGCGTGGTGAACGGCCTTGCCTGGACAGAAGCAGGCGGCGAGATTCTGGAAGTGGAAGTCAACGTGATGGACGGCTCCGGCAAGCTGGAGCTGACCGGTAATTTGGGCGATGTGATGAAAGAATCCGCCCATGCGGCACTCAGCTGCCTGCGCAGCCGCGCTGCGGTGCTGGGCATCGAAGCCGACTTCTACAAGACAAAGGACATCCATGTGCATTTCCCCGAGGGTGCGGTCCCCAAGGACGGTCCCTCTGCCGGTATCGCCATGGCACTGGCTATGCTGTCCGCGCTGACGAACCGGAAAATTAAGGCCGGTATTGCCATGACCGGTGAGATCACCCTGCGGGGCCGCGTGCTGGCCATCGGCGGACTGAAGGAAAAGACCATGGCCGCCCTGCGCAACAACATCGGCACGGTTTTGATCCCCAAGGACAATGTGCGTGATCTGGAAGAAATTGACCAGACGGTACGTGCGGCCCTGAAATTCATCCCTGTTTCCACGGTGGATGAGGTGTTTGCCGCGGCGCTCTGCCCGGAGCAGCCTGCCGTGCGGGAGGAGATGCCCACGCTGACGGCTTTTGCGCCGGTGGCACGGGAGAACGGTAGTGACGCTGCACTGCGGCAGTAAAGGAGGACGTATGGCAATCAATTTTGCAAAAGCGGAGTTTGTCCGTTCTGCGGCCAACCAAAGCGGCTTTGTGCGGGACGGTATGCCCCAGTTTGCCTTTGCGGGCCGCTCCAATGTGGGTAAGTCCTCGGTCATCAACCGTCTGGTAGGACGGAAAAATCTGGCCTATGTGGGGGCATCCCCCGGCAAGACTACCCAGATCAACTACTTCCTCATTGACCAGAAGGCCTATCTGGTAGACCTGCCCGGCTACGGTTATGCCAAGGTCTCCAAGGCGGAGAAGGAACGCTGGGGCCGTCTGATGGAAAGCTATTTTGAAGATGGTGGCGAATTGATCACCATCGGCGTGCTGATCGTGGACATCCGCCACAAACCTACACAGAACGACCTCATCATGCACGATTGGTTCCGCCAGACCGGCTGTCCGGAAATCATCGTGGCCAATAAGCTGGATAAGCTAAAGAAAAGTCAGGTGGAGCCTGCGCTGCAACTGATCCGCGAGACGCTGGAACTGATGGAGGAGGACCTTCTGGTGCCGTTCTCCGCGGAAAAGGGTATCGGCAAGGATGAACTGATCGGCCTTTTGAATCAGGCCTGCGAATAAAATAAGAAAAAGGAACGGCATCGCCGTTCCTTTTTTGTCGCTTATTGTTTTTGGGGTGAGCGGGGGAGTGCTCCCATTTCATTTTCCGGTGTGTTCAGATACAACAGAAGCAGGCGGCACCAATCGGCCTGTATTTCTGTGAAAGTGCCATCTGATAGTGCGGATTCCAATGTGTCGATCACCTGTGCGCATCGGTTTTGATCCCAAACGGCATCAAAAGCTGCGGACAGCATGGCATGCCATTTTATGGTTTCATCCACGCTGTCTGTGGCCAGTGCTTTGGCAAAAGCGACCGGATTGAAAAACAGGGTATTGGAAAGGATGCTGCCGTAGGACTCGGCGTAGGCTCCGTCGATCCCCTTGGCGGTGCAGCCCATCTGAACAAACAGAATTTCAGAATCAGAATAGGTTTTCTGACCGGCAAGCCACGCCATCAGGGCAAACAAAACGTCATCCGGATGTTCCGCAGTGCCCATGGTGCGCAGTTCATTCCAGTCCATGTAGGGCAGCAGACCAAAGACATCCCGCCGGTAGGCATATTGCTCCTCTGCGGAGAGGTTGTTGTTCGTTACCAGTTGGTTCCAAGCAATGTAAACTTTACGGGTATCGGAGAGGATTTCCTGCTCCGGTTCCTGCCGCTGGGAATAATCCGGCTCGCCGTCTTTCAGCGGGAAGCGGGTGAGATGGTTCGGGGCGAAGGCTTCGCTGCCCAGTTCTGCCATGTGCTCCACGCGGATGCCGGCCACAATACCGTCCTGCATGAAAAACTGCAGACTGGCACCGAAGGTCTCCGGCGTCTGGAAAGCGTAATAATAGTCGTGGCTGACAAGGGTGTAGCCGCCATCTTCCTTCATGCAGTACACCAGTTCGTCGCCGTAGGCATCAAGGACCTGTGCCTTGGTGCTGCCGGGGTGGACGCCGCGGGGGGTGCGGACGCCGGAAACCATGGTGGAGAGGGACCAGACGGATTCCCGTTCCGGTTCTTCAGCTATGTGGTAGTAGCCGATATTAATGGTGCCACAGTCTGCCCGATGGGAGGCCATGGTATTAAAATCCGTGTCCATACTTTCAGCGGGTGCTGTCAATTCCAGCGTGGTGCCGAAGGGGAAGAAGTGTTCCTGTTCGCCCAATTCCAAAAATTCCTCCTCGCCGTTTGCGCCGTACCAAAGGAGGGCAAAATCTGTTTTGGGAGCGGGGGAGGGGAGAGTGCTGTCAGGTGATTCGGAGGTATCCGAATCGGGCATCGGACCATCCGGAAGAGAAGGTGTCTGTTCTATCTCCGGAGTGGTGAGATCGGGAGTCGGCTCTTTGGCAGCATCGTGGTTCCGGATGCCGATGCAAAGCAGTGTGCCGAAAACCACTGCCAATGCTGCAATAGCCAGAAGCCAACGCAGATGACTTTTTAAGGGGTGGGGCTGTGGCATGGACTGTATCGGCTGTGTTTCCGGTTCCGTGGTCTGCGGTGGCTCCGGTGTTGCGGTTAGTTCCGCAACAGAGATATCGAATTCCCGCGCCAGAGCCAGCAGATTCTCCATATCCGGTGAGGCGGCGTCAGTCTCCCATTTGCTGACGGCTTGTCGACTGACGCCAAGGCGCTCGCCCAGTATTTCCTGGGAAATGCCCAGTTTCTTTCGATGTTCATAAATGCGCTGTCCCAGCGTCATGTACTCACCGCCTTTCATGGCTCTATTATGACACATCTTTGCCCGGAGCGCTACCACCTGCTTGTCAACTATCGGTTGCACTGTGAATTTTCTTTAAAATCTTTGGAACCCCCTATGCAAAACCGGAAAAATAAGTTACAATATACGCGTTATATTTTACTAAGGAATCTGGAGGTTTTTGGACATGGCAAAACCTGTATATAAGCGCGTTCTGCTGAAGATCAGCGGTGAGGCGCTGGCCGGCGGCAAGGGCTCCGGTCTGGATTTTGAGATGATCGGCAGTGTCTGCGATGTGATCAAGGAATGCCTCGATATGGGCGTTCAGGTGGGTCTGGTCGTCGGCGGCGGCAACTTCTGGCGTGGCGCCAAGAACAGCGGCGGCGGCAAGATGGAGCGTACCCGCGCAGACCACATCGGTATGCTGGCTACCGTAATGAACTGTCTGGCTGTGGCTGACGTGTGTGAGCAGAAGGGCATTCCCGTCCGCGTGCAGACTGCCATCGAGATGCGTTCTGTTGCCGAGCCGTACATCCGCTCCAAGGCCATCCGCCATCTGGAGAAGGGCCGCGTGGTCATCTTCGGCGCAGGTACCGGCAACCCCTATTTCTCCACCGACACCGCAGCCGTCCTGCGTGCCGCTGAGATCAACGCGGAAGTCATCCTGCTGGCCAAGAATATCGACGGTGTTTACAATGCCGACCCCGCCAAGGACCCCACTGCTGTGAAGTACGATACCATCAGCTATGACGACGTGCTGGCACAGCACCTGATGGTGATGGACACCACCGCAACCTCTCTCTCTATGGACAATCACATCCCTGTTCTGGTCTTCGCCCTGAAGGACCCGAAGAATATCGTCCGCGCCCTGTGCGGCGAGAACGTGGGCACTGTTGTCAAGGAATAAACCGTAAAACCACGCATTTGCGTTATCCAATAACACATACGTGAAAGGAAGGACCCCATTATGTTGAAGGACGAATACAAGGTATATGAGCAGAAGATGCAGAAGAGCATCGATTCCGTGGCCGCTGACTTTGCTGCTGTGCGCGCAGGCCGCGCCAATGCAAGCGTGCTGGATCGTATCATGGTGGACTACTACGGCAGCCCCACCCCCATCCAGCAGATCGCTGCCATTTCCTCTCCCGATGCCCGCACCTTGCTGATCACCCCCTGGGACGGCAGCGCCCTGAAGAGCATTGAGAAGGCTATCCAGAACTCCGATCTGGGCATTAACCCCCAGAACGACGGCCGTGCCATCCGTCTGGGCTTCCCCCAGCTGACTGAGGAGCGTCGTAAGGAACTGGTCAAGCAGATCCACAAGTACCCCGAGGGCGGCAAGGTGGCTGTCCGCAACATCCGCCGTGACGCCATGGACAACTTCAAGAAGCAGGAGAAGAAGTCCGAAATCACTGAGGACGAACTGAAGCAGGTGGAAAAGGACCTGCAGAAGCTGACCGACGACAGCTGCAAGAAGATTGACGAGCTGCTGGCCAAGAAAGAAAAGGAATTGATGGCGGTCTGATGGCAGATATGGTTAAAACCAACGAGCAGGCGGGGCGGGTATCAAACCCGCCTCGCCACATCGCTATTATCATGGATGGCAACGGCCGTTGGGCCACGAAGCGTGGCCTGCCCCGCACCGCCGGTCACAAGGCGGGTGCGGAGACTTTCCGCCGCATTGCCACCTACTGCAAAAATATTGGCGTGCAGTACCTGACGGTCTACGCCTTTTCCACGGAAAACTGGAAACGCTCTGCCGATGAGGTGGGCGCAATCATGGGCCTTTTGAAGCGGTATCTGCTGGAAGCGGTGGACACCATGGAGAAGGACCATATCCGGTTGCGCTTTTTCGGCGACATGACGCCTATTGCGCCGGAACTGCAGGCGCTGGCACATAAGACCGATGAGATCAGTGAGCAGTTGGCATCCGGTGACTTTCAGGCCAACATCTGCCTGAATTACGGCGGGCGGGATGAGATTCTGCGCGCTGCCCGCAAGTTTGCTGCCCAGTGTGCGGCAGGAGAGAAGCGGCCCGAAGAACTGGACGATGCCCTGTTTTCCACCTATATGGACTCTGCGGGGATCCCCGATCCCGAACTGATCATCCGCCCCAGCGGCGAACTGCGCCTGAGCAATTTCCTGCTGTGGCAGTGTGCTTATTCCGAGTTCTACTTTACTGATGCCCTGTGGCCCGACTTTGACGAGGCGGAACTAAACAGGGCCATCGAAGCGTATCACGCGCGTGACAGACGGTTTGGAGGCGTGAAGAAATGAGTTCTCTGAAATCGAGAGTGTTGGTGGCGGTCATTGGTGTCCCGCTGCTGGTAGCCATCGTGTTGTGGGCACCGGAAACTGTCATTATGATCGTGCTGGCGCTGCTTGCCGGCATTGGCGGCGTTGAACTGCAGAAATGTGTCAGTGGTGAAAATAAGAAGGGCAGTTATCCGATCGACATTGTGGCAGTATTTACTGTGTGGTTCTATTATCAACAGGCGGATAATATTGCCATTCTGGTTGTAGCGTATGTATTGATCTTTTTTGCCTTTGCCATCATTGATGCGGGTAAAACGAAGTTTGCTCAGATCATGGCGGGAACTTTCGGCAGCTTTGCTATCGGCTATTCCTTTGCTTCCTTCCTGCGGATCGAGGCTATGGGATTGCACCGTGCATGGCTGCTGCTGCCCTTCATTCTCAGCTTTGCCTGTGACACCTTTGCCTACATCGTGGGCTGCTCCATCGGCAAGCACAAGCTGGCGCCCAAGGTCAGCCCCAAGAAAAGTGTGGAAGGTTCCATCGGCGGTCTGGCCGGCAATGTGCTGTGCGGCTGTTTGTTCCTGTTTATTATGAACCGCCTGTTCGGTACCTCCATCAGCTACGGCGCCATGGTGGTGTTGTCTCTTTGCTGCGGCGTGGTGGCCCAGATCGGCGACCTGAGCTTCTCCCTCATCAAGCGGGAGTTCGGCATCAAGGACTACGGCAAGCTGTTCCTCGCCCACGGCGGCGTGTTGGACCGGTTTGACAGCGTGCTGTTTGTGGCCCCTGTCATTGAGATCATTCTGCAAATTGTGAAATAAGGGACGCGTATGACGAATACAATTTCGATACTGGGCTCCACCGGTTCTATCGGCCGCCAGACCCTTGAGGTGGCGGAGCAGATGGGATTGAAGGTGGCGGCCCTCACTGCTCACTTTAGCGTAGACCGCATGGAGGCACAGGTGCGGCAGTTCTGCCCCCGTTTGGCGGTCATGACCGACGAAGCGGCGGCAAAAGAGCTGGCTATCCGGCTGGCGGATACGAATACAAAGGTGCTGGGCGGCTTTGATGCACTGTGCGAAGCGGCTACGGTTCCCGAAGCGGACACCGTGGTGACCGCTGTCGTGGGTATGGTGGGATTGAAGCCCACCCTCGCTGCCATCGGAGAGAAGAAGCGCATTGCCCTTGCCAACAAGGAAACGCTGGTGTGCGCCGGTGAACTGGTGATGGATGCGGCGGACGCAAACGGCGCGGAGATCATTCCTGTGGACAGCGAACACTCCGCTATTTTCCAGTGCGTGCAGGGCTGTGCGGACCGCCGCGAGATCAAGCGCCTGATCCTAACCTGCTCCGGTGGCCCGTTCTATGGAATGGGTTACGACGAAGTGGGGAAAATGACAAGAGCGGATGCGTTGAAGCATCCCAACTGGGCCATGGGCCCCAAGATCACCGTGGATAGCGCCACGCTGATGAATAAGGGATTGGAAGTGATCGAGGCTATGCGCCTCTACCGCCTGCCGCTGGAGCAGGTGAGCGTGGTGATCCACCGCCAGAGCATCGTTCACTCTCTGGTGGAGTACCATGATGGCGCGGTGATGGCACAACTGGGCACGCCGGATATGCGCCTGCCTATCCGTTACGCCATGACTTATCCCAACCGTGGTTACAGTCCCGCGGAGCCGCTGGACCTGCTGAAATGCCCGCCCCTCACTTTTGCAGAGCCGGACAGGGAAGTGTTTTCCTGCCTGCGGATGGCCGAGGAGGCCGCCACCGAGGGCGGAACCGCCTGTGCTATTCTGAACGGTGCCAACGAGGAGGCCGTGGGACTGTTTCTGGCAGACAAAATCGGCTTCCATGACATTGCCCGTCTTGTGGCAAAAGCGCGGGCAGAAGTGTCTGTGGTGCAGAATCCCTCGCTGGAGGAGATTCTTGCCGCTGATGCCGCAGCACGGGAAGCTGTTTTGCGGTAAACTGCAATTTTCCAACGTTATTTAGGAGTTTTAGCATGAAACCTCTCTTTATTCTGGCAGCAATTTTTGCCTTCGGCGTCCTCATTGCCGTCCATGAGTTGGGCCATTTTCTGGCCGCCAAGCTCTGTGGCGTGCGGGTCAATGAGTTTTCCATTGGCATGGGTCCCCTCATCTGGCATAAGGAAACGGAGGAGACCCAGTATTCCCTGCGATTGCTCCCTGTGGGCGGTTTCTGCGCCATGGAAGGCGAGGACGAGGACACCGGCGATACCCGCTCCTTTGTGCGGCAAGGCTTCTGGAAAAAGCTTCTCATTCTGGCTGCCGGATCGCTGATGAATTTCCTGACCGGTGTGGTCATCATTCTGTGCATCTTTGCCGGTGCGGCAGCCTTCAACGTGGACCGCGTGGCGGGACTTGCACCGGAATTTGTCCAGACCGGAGAAAACGGCCTGATGGAGGGGGACCTCTTCTACAAGATCGATGGCTACCGCACCTATCTGGCCGGTGATGCGCAGCTGTTCTTAAGCTTTGCGGATGACACCGTGGATATTGAAGTGGTGCGGGATGGACGGCATATCCTCGTGGAGAATGTGGCGCGGCAGACCTGCACCGGCATGGAGGGGGAGACCTATCTGGGCTTTGGCCTGTATGTGGGCTACCATTCCGTTCCGGCTACCTTCGGTACGACGCTGCAGTATGTGGCCTATCAGTCATTGGACTTTGTGCAGCAGGTATGGTTTAGCCTGTCCATGCTCTTCAGCGGCAGTGCAGGCGTTTCGGACCTCAGCGGCCCGGTGGGCATTGTTTCCACCATGACCGAGGTGGGTGAAGCTGCACAGGAAATCGGCGGTATCGGTGCCGCCATGGAGAACATTGCCTATTTTGCAGCGTTGCTGGCGGTGAATTTGGCGGTGATGAACCTGCTGCCGATCCCGGCACTGGATGGTGGGCGCATCTTCTTCCTGCTTGTGGATGCGGTTTGCCTGCTGTTGTTTAAGAAAAAGGTGCCGGAGAAGTATCAGGCCTATGTGAATACGGCCGGATTTGTGATTTTGATGGGCTTTATGCTGTTTGTGACGTTCCAGGATGTGTTCCGGTTGTTCCGGTAAAAGGAGGTTTCCCCATGACAAAGCGTTTGATGGTAGGAAAGGTGCCTGTGGGCGGAGGTTCCCCGGTGTCCATTCAGTCCATGTGCAATACAAAAACGGATGATGTGGCGGCGACCGTAGCCCAGATCAAGCAGCTGGAAGCAGTTGGCTGCGAGATCATACGCGTGGCCATTCCCGACCGCGCAGCCGCAGAGGCCATCGACAAGATCAAGGAGCAAATCTCCATTCCGCTGATCGCCGACATCCATTTCAATTACCAGTACGCTCTGATGTGCGCGGAGCGGGGGATTGACGCCATTCGCATCAACCCCGGCAACATCGGCGCGGAGGAAAATGTGAAGGCTGTGGCGGATATCTGCCGCGCGAAGAACATCCCCATCCGTATCGGCGTCAACGGCGGGTCTCTCGAAAAGGAGCTGCGGGCCAAGTACGGCGGCGTGACGGCGGAGGCGCTGGTGGAAAGCGCCATGGGGCATGTGCGCCTTTTGAACAAGTTTAATTATGACGACATCTGCATTTCCGTGAAATGCTCGGATGTGCCCCTGACCATGCAGGCCTATACGCTGCTGAGCCAGAAGACAGACTATCCGCTGCATCTGGGCGTGACAGAGGCCGGTACGCCCTCTATGGGCATGGTGAAATCCGCCATGGGTATTGGCGGTCTTTTGTGTATGGGCATCGGTGATACCATCCGCGTGACTCTGACCGCCGATCCGGTGGAGGAAATCTACGCGGCCAAGAAGATTTTGAAAGCGGCTGGCCTGCGGAAAGAGGGCGTGAATCTCATCGCCTGTCCCACCTGCGGCCGTACCTGCATCGACCTGATTCCGCTGGCAGAGGCGGTGGAACGGCGATTGATGGACTGCGACAAGAATATTACGGTCGCAGTCATGGGCTGCGCCGCCAACGGCCCCGGCGAAGCGTCTGCCGCCGACATCGGCATTGCCGGAGGCAGGGGAGAAGGTCTGATTTTCCGGAAAGGAGAAATCCTTTACAAGGTTTCGGAGGACAAGCTTTTGGATGCATTGATGGAAGAAATCGAGAAATTGTAAAGACGAGATATCCGAAAGCAGGGCGCACAGACTGCGCACCCTGCTTTCTTAAAGAAGAACGTAACGGAAGGAACGAAACATGGCAAAGAATATTCCGTTTTTTGATATGTTTGCCGAGTTGCAGCACGTTCCCGCGCTGCGGCTGAAACTGGCGGGTGCGGAACTGACCGGAGCCAGCATTGATCAAGCGGCCATGTCCATCAAGCTGCAGCTGCTGACTCGTCAGGAACTGGCGGCGGCCGATGTGCAGGCTGTGCGGGAGGCGATCTGCGGCGTTTATGGCTTCGAGAGTGTGGAGATTAACCAGACCTGCACGGCGCCTCAGGCAAAGCCTGCGCCTGCGGAACCCCAAGGCGGCAAGGACGCAAAGCCTGCGGGTAAGGTGATCTTCGGCAACCAGATCAAGGCCAAGAGCGTGCCCATTAAGGAGCTGAATCTGAAGATGGGCAATGCTGTCGTGACGGGTAAGGTATTTGCCTTCGAGGCCCGCGAGACCCGCCGCCCCGGTATGTGGCTGGTCAGCTTTGACATCACGGACTATACCGGCTCCGTCACGGTGCTGAAATTTGCCACGGCGAAGGAGGCCGAGCAGCTGCAGGGCGGTGTCAAGTCCGGCATGTGGCTGATGGTCAAAGGCAAAGTGGAGCCTACCCGTGACGGCAAGGACATTCAGATAAATCCATACGATGTCAATGCAACGGAGCATGAGGAACGGCAGGACACCGCGCCGGACAAGCGCGTGGAGCTGCATTTACATACGAAAATGTCCAACATGGACGCGCTGACCGACACCAAGGAGGTCATCAAGCAGGCCATCCGCTGGGGGCATCCCGCCATCGCCATCACCGACCACGGCGTGGCACAATCCTTCCCGGATGCATGGCATGCTGCGGGGGGTAAAATAAAAATCCTTTACGGCGTAGAGGGCTATTTTATCAACAATGTGGATGATCGTGTGGTGGTTCACGGCAAACAGGATTGCTCCATTGACGATGAATTCGTCTGCTTCGATATTGAGACGACCGGTTTGAAGGTCGACCGTGAGGAGATCACGGAGATCGGCGCCGTGGTGGTGAAAAACGGCGAGATCACCGAGCGGTTCCAGACCTTTGTGAACCCCGGTCGCCGTCTGACGCCGGAGATCATCGGCCTTACCGGCATCACCGACGCGATGTTGAAGGATGCACCCACACTGAAAGATGCGCTGACGGACTTTTTGCAGTTTGTGAACGGGCGTCCTCTGGCGGCCCACAACGCGGAGTTCGACATTAGCTTTATCCGTGCAGGCTGCAAAAAGACGGGCCTGCCCTTTGATCCTACCTATGTGGACTCCCTGATTCTGGCCCAGAACCTGCTGCCCGGCCTTGGCAAGTACAAGCTGGACATTGTGGCGGAGCATCTGGATTTGCCTGCGTTCAATCATCACCGCGCCAGCGACGATGCGGCCACGGTGGCTTATATGCTGATTCCGTTCTGGAAGATGCTCCATGAGCGGGGCGTGCATACCCTGCAGGCCATTAATGCGGAGATGGAAATTCTGCGGCCACAGGGCAGCCGCACCAACCGTTTCCCCAAGCACATCATTCTGCTGGCCCGCAATAAAACAGGTTTGAAGAACCTGTATCAGATGATCTCGCTGTCCAACCTGAAATACTTCAAACGCGTGCCCACGATCCCTAAGAGCGTGCTGAAGGAGCATCGGGAAGGCATCATTATCGGTTCTGCCTGTGAGGCGGGCGAGCTGTTTCAGGCGGTAAAGGACCACAAGGACTGGGACGAGCTGAAGCGCATTGCCGACTTTTACGACTATCTGGAGATCCAGCCCCTCTGCAACAACGCTTTCATGCTTCGCAATGGCGATGTACAGAGCGAGGAGGATCTGAAAGAATTCAACCGCACCATCGTCCGCCTCGGCGAGGAGCTGGGCAAGCCCGTCTGCGCCACCGGCGATGTTCATTTCCGTGAGCCGGAGGACGAGGTGTACCGCCACATTCTTCTGGCGTCCAAGAAATTCCCTGACGCCAACGAGCCTTTGCCTATCTACTTTAAAACCACGCAGGAGATGCTGGAGGAATTCAGCTATCTGGGCGAGGAAAAGGCCTATGAGGTGGTGGTGGCCAACACCCGACTCATTGCAGACCAGATCGAGACATTCGAATTGCTGCCCAAGGAGCTGTTCCCGCCGCGGCTGGAGAATTCCGAGGAGGATCTGAACCGTCTGGTGTGGGAAAAGACCCACCGCCTGTACGGCAAGAATCCGCCCCAGCTGATTGTAGACCGCCTGAATATTGAACTGGGCGGCATTTTGGGCAAGTACGACGTCGTTTACATGTCCGCCCAGAAATTGGTGCAGAGAAGCCTTGAAAACGGCTATCTGGTTGGCTCCCGTGGCTCCGTGGGTTCATCTCTCGTTGCCTATATGTCCGGCATCACGGAGGTCAACGCCCTGCCGCCCCATTACCGCTGCCCCAACCCTGACTGTCTCCACAACGAGTTCATTCTGGACGGCAGCTACGGCTGCGGCGCGGATATGCCGGACAAGGTATGTCCCGTGTGCGGCACGAAATACGTCAAGGACGGCTTTGATATCCCCTTCGAGACGTTCCTCGGCTTTGGCGGCGGCAAGGTGCCCGATATCGACCTGAACTTCTCCGGTGAATATCAGGCTCGCGCGCACCGCCACGCCATCGAGATGTTCGGAGAGACGCAGGTGTTCCGCGCCGGTACGGTGGGTACGCTGGCGGATAAAACGGCCTACGGCTTCGTGCTGAAGTATCTGGAGGAGAACGGCATGGAGGTTGGCGCGGCGGAGAAAAACCGCCTGACGCAGGGCTGTGTCGGCGTGCGCCGTACCACCGGCCAGCATCCCGGCGGTCTGGTGGTCGTGCCGGACGATAAGAGCGTGGAGGATTTCTGCCCCGTGCAGCATCCCGCAGACGATGACGGCTCCGACACCATCACCACCCATTTTGAATATCACTCCATGGAAGATAACCTGCTGAAGCTGGATATGCTGGGACACGATGACCCCACCATGGTGCGTATGATGCAGGACCTGACCGGCGTGGATCCTCAGACGATCCCGCTGGACGATCCGGATACCATGTCTATTTTTGTGTCCAGTAAAGTGCTGGGCTATGAGAATGACGAGATCCTCGGACCCACCGGCGCGGTGGCAATTCCCGAGTTCAATACCCGCTTCACCCGCCAGATGCTGATGGACACCCTGCCCAAGGACTTCAACACGCTGGTGCGTCTTTCCGGTTTCTCTCACGGCACGGACGTGTGGCTGGGCAATGCCAAGGATCTGATTCTGGATCAGGGGATCCCCGTCACCAGCACCGTGGGCTGCCGTGACGATATCATGCTGTATCTGATCTCCATGGGCCTTGATCCGAAGATGAGCTTCAAGATCATGGAGTCCGTTCGTAAGGGCAAGGTGAAGAAGGGCGGCTTCGAGCCGGGCTGGCGGGAGGCCATGGAGGAGCACAATGTGCCGGAATGGTACATCGAGTCTTTGGCCAAGATCGGCTATCTGTTTCCCAAAGCCCACGCTGTGGCTTACGTTATGATGGCCTTCCGTATCGCATGGTTCAAGGTGCACCGTCCGCTGGCGTTCTACGCCACTTATTTCTCCGTCCGCGCAAAGGCCTTTGACGCGGAGTTCTGCTGTGGCGGTATCGACGCCGTGAAGCGGAAGATTCGGGAGATCGAAAACAACAAGGATGCCACTGCGGTGGAGCAGTCCATGCTGACCACGCTGGAGGTGTGCTATGAGTTTTATCTCCGCGGCTTTCACTTCGATACCATCAGCATTTATGAGTCTGACGCCACCAAGTTCAAGATCACGGAAAACGGCCTGCTGCCGCCTTTCGTGTCGGTGCACGGACTGGGTGAGTCGGCGGCGCTGGACACGGTGGAGAAGCGGAAAGGGAAGGAGTTTATCTCCGTCGAGGAGTTCTCCATGTGCTGTAACAAGCTGTCCAAGACCCATATCGAGCAGCTGAAGGCGCTGGGCGCTTTCGCCGGTATGGCGGATACCAGCCAGATGACGCTGTTTTGATGGGAATCTCCTAATATTCAACTTTTGTGATATTTGCAACTGTTTAAACCCCTCCGTTTCGGTATGATGGTTTCATAAAAAGGAAATTATATCAATCGAAACGGAGGGGGTTTATATGCTGCATGCAAAAGTACGCGAACTGCTGAACGATCAGATCAACAAGGAATTTTACTCTGCATACCTGTATCTGGATTTTTCCAACTACTATGAGCGGGTTGGGCTGGACGGCTTTGCCAACTGGTACCGCGTGCAGGCGCAGGAAGAGCGCGACCACGCCATGCTGTTCTATGATTATCTACAGAACAACGATGAACTGGTGGAACTGGAAGCCATTGCCAGGCCAGACAAGGTATTCACCGACAATATGGGGCCGTTAAAGGCTGCGCTGGAGCATGAACAGTATGTCACCAGTCTGATCGACAGCATCTATGCCGAGGCTTATGAGGCACGGGATTTCCGGACCATGGAGTTTTTGAACTGGTTTGTGAAGGAGCAGGGCGAGGAGGAAACCAATGCCCGTGATCTGATTACCAAGATGGAGTTATTTGGCAACGATCCCAAGAGCCTGTATATGCTCAACAGCGAGCTGCTGAGTCGCGTTTATACGGCGCCCTCTCTGGTGCTGTAAGTCCACAACAACAAACGCTGACTCCCGCTGCGGATAATGCGTCCGTGGCGGGGGTTTCTGTCTGGGGCACTGCAAAAAAACCGGAGCCTCTGCCAAAGGGCGGAGGCTCCGGTACCTGCAGTTCAGGAGTGTTTCTTCGCATGATGGGCGGCCAGCTTTATCTGGCGACGGTTTTTGATATGATCGGGCATCGGCTGAATGTCGCCGGCCTTGGTAAGGGCATATCGGGTGAGCATGGGGCCGAACAACTCGTAGATTAAAACGGAGAACAAAATGATGTTGCGGATCAAATCTCCTTCCGCACCCAGTTGGCGGGCGGTGATGCACATACCCAGTGCAACGCCGGCCTGCGGCAAAAGCGTGATACCCAGGTATTTGCAGACCTGAGAAGGACAATGCATCCAGCGGGTGCTGACAAAAGCACCGGCGCATTTACCCAGAGAGCGGAACAGAATATACACCACGCCAATTCCCACGATGGCGATATCAGTAAAGACCGACAGCTCCAGTTCCGCACCGCTGATCACAAAGAACAGAGCAAACAGGGGAGAGGTCCAGCGGTCGGACTTTTCCATCAGGTCAGTAGACAAGGGGCAGAGGTTGCAGAAGGTGGTGCCCAGCATCATGCATACCAACAGGGAGGAAAACGAAACGTGGACGGGACCGATGTGGAACTCCAGCATGGACAGGGAGGCTGTGAGAAACACAAAGCCGATGGTCAGGTTCAAACGGTTGGTATTGGAGTGGAACAGCGTTTCCAACAGGGTCAGAACCGCGCCCAGAACCGCACCCAGCAGGAGGGAGGCCACGATTTCAACTAAGGGAGTGACCAGAATTGACACGATGTCGGTGATGCCGCTGGTGATGGTGCGGGCGATGCCGAAGGAAACGGCAAAGACGATCAGGCCCACGGCGTCATCCAGCGCGACAACAGGCAAAAGCAGGTTGGTGAGTGGACCCTTGGCCTTGTACTGCCGGACGACCATCAGCGTTGCGGCGGGGGCTGTTGCGGTGGCGATGGCGCCCAAGGTGATGGCCTGTGCGGGGGTAAGTTTGTCCGGCGCAAAGACGTGGAGCGCCAGTAGGGCGATGTCGACAAACAACGTGGCGGTCAGTGCCTGCACGATGCCAATCACCACTGCCTGACGGCCGGTGTGCTTCAACTCGGAGAGGCGAAATTCATTGCCGATGGAAAAGGCAATAAAGCCCAGTGCCACTTCGGAGATCAGGGACAGGGAGGCAACGGCCTCCGGCGAGGTGAAGCCAAGTCCGGGAATTCCCAACGCACCCACGCAATAGGGACCGACCAGAACGCCGGCCAGCAGGTAGGCGGTCACGTCCGGCATTTTGAAAGGCTTCAGCAGACGGGTCATCAAAAGACCGGCCAGAAGAGCAATAGACATAGATAACAGGGTATGCATAGGAATCGCTTCCTCTCAAATGAATGTTTGGAAACACAGTATAAACCCGAAAGAGGAAAAATACAAAATAAGAAACGGTGAAAAATGTACAAAAAAATTATAAATTTTTTGTGTAGAATTACAATACACCTGAAAAAGACAGGCTGCATCCGTCAGGATGCAGCCCGTTGAAATCGTTATTTCTGTTCCAGCTTTGCATTGCATTTGGAGAGGAAACGCTCGTTATGGATGATGGCGCGGGTGTGGGTGCCCTGACCGATCAGGCCGGTCTCGTCCCAGGCCCGCACGGCGAAGTCCACCATTTTGCCGTTCTCAGATACGGCGGTGATCTCGGCTTCCACCATGACCTTCATGCCAACGGGGGTGGGGGCCTCGTGGGAGACGTTGATCTGGGTGCCGACGCTGCCCTTGTCTTCTTCAATGAAGTTCTGCAAAAGGGTGAGAGCGGCATTTTCCATCATGGCGATCATGTAGGGGGTGCCAAAGACAGGCAGAGCGCCGGAGCCCACCGTGGCGGCGGTCAGTTCCTCTGTGGCCGTCTGTTCCAGACGGCATTTGGTGCCAAGTAAGATCATGGTCAATTCCTCCAATCAAATATTTCAGGGAAAAGCGGCGCCAAAAGGCGCCGCTTTGTGTCAGATGCCAAGCTCTGTCCAGAGCCTGTTGTAGAGGGTGCGGGTTTCGTAGGGGAGAACCACATACATCTGGCAGCGCTCCAGCGTTTCTGCGGGCGCTGCGATAATGTCAAAGGTCTCCTGATCCAGTTCCTCTTCGTACAGTTCCTCGTAATAGGCGGGATACTGCTCCAGCGCCTCGCGGTTGGGAGAGGCGTACCAGATATAGTCCATGTTGGCAAGGTTGGCTTCCGTGGAGGCGATGAAGTTGATCCATGCCTCGGCCTCTTCCTTGTGGGGAGCGTCCTTCAGCACGCACATGGCGTCCACGAACCAGTTGGAGCCTTCTTCGGGGATGACAAACGCCAGATCCTCGTTGTTGTCCAGCATGGTGAGGAAGTCACCTGCATAGTAGGCGCCGATGGCGGCGTTGCCGCCTTCCATCTTGCCGTAGATCTCGTCCATGACAAAGGACTGATACACGCCGCGGTTCTTGGCGTCCGCCAGCAGTTCCTTGGCCTCACGAAGCTGGGCCTCGTCTGTGGTGTTCAGGTCATAGCCCAGATACAGCAGGGCGGTGGCCAGCGCGTCGCGGGAGTTGCGGAACATCAGCACATTGCCCGCGTAGTCATCGCTGAACATGACTTCCCAGCTGGTGATGGGCTCGTCCACCATGGTGGTGTTGTAGATGATGCCTACCGTGCCCCAGGTATAGGGAACGGTGTACTTGTTTTCCGGATCGTAGGGCAGGTGCTTGAAACGGTCGTCAATGAGGGAGAAGTTGGGGATGTTGTTGTAGTCCAGTTCCTCCAGCATGTCCTCCTCAATGAGCTGGGAGATCATGTAGTCGGAGGGAACCACCACGTCGTAGTCACCGGCGCCGCTCTTGAGCAGAGAGTAAAGGGCTTCGTTGCTTTCGGCAGTCTGGTAATTGACCATGATGCCGGTCTCTTCCTCAAACTGTTCGATCAGGCTCTCATCGATATACTCACCCCAGGAACACACATTGACCACCGGCTTGCCGGCGTTGCGACCGGCCACCACGATGGCAATGACGATCAGGGCTGCCACAGCGCCGCCGCCCAGAATGGTAGGCAGGGAACTGTTGGAACTGCTCTTTCTGGAGTAGCGGGCTGCCTCTGCAGCAGTAGCGGTGGGCATTTTGCGGCGGCGCTCTTCCAACTGCTCCTGCCGGGCTTCCCGCACGTTGGTGATGACCAGAAGCAGCAGCACGGTGACAAACAACAGCGTGGAAATGGCGTTGATCTCCGGCGTGACACGCTTTTTGGTCATGCCGTAGATGGTCATGGCCAGCGTGGACGAGGAGGAGCCTGCGGTAAAGTAGCTGATGATGAAGTCATCCACGCTCATGGTGAAGGCCGTCAGTGCGCCGGAGACGATGCCGGGCTTGATCTCGGGAAGGATGACCTTCCAGAAGGCCTGCGTCCAGGTACAGCCAAGGTCCATGGCGGCGTCTACCAGATTTTTGTCCAGTTGGCGCAGCTTGGGACTGACGGAAAGGATGACATAGGGAATGTTGAAGGAGATGTGGGCGATCAGCAGGGTGCCGAAGCCCAGTGTCAGACGCTCGGGGAGATGGAACAGGGTCTGGATGCTGTTGATCCATTCCGCAAAATTGCTCCACAGGCCGAAGAAAGCCACGAAAAACAGGCACATGGCCACGCCCGTGACGATATCGGCATTCATCATGGGAATATTGTTGACTGTGGTCAGCAGATTGCGTCTGCGGCGGCGCAGGTTGTAAAAACCGATGGCGGCAAAGGTGCCGGCCACGGTGGCGATGATGGTAGCCAGCAGCGACACCAGCAAGGTGGTGTAGACGCTGCGCATAATGAGCCGGTCGTTGAACAGCTCACGGTACCAGTGCAGGGAGAAGCCTTCCCAGACCACATTGCTGTTGCCTTCATTAAAGGAAAAGACGATCAGCAGAAGAATAGGTGCATACAGGAAGAAGAACACCAGCGCCGTAAAGGCGCGGTTGAAGGTGGAATTTTTCTTTTTCACAGCATCACCGCCTGTTCCTCGCCCTCACCGAAGCGGTTCATAACCACCATGCACACCACGACGATGACCATCATCACAAGAGAGATGGCTGCGCCCAGCTGGGGATTATAGGCGCCGCCAAGGAACTGCTGTTCAATGAGGTCACCCAGCAACAGTTCGGTGCCGCCGCCCAGCATTTTGGAAATGGCAAAGGTGGAGACGGAAGGGACGAAAACCATAGTAATGCCGGAGAGAATGCCGGGGAAGCTGAGGGGAAGAATGACCCGGCGAAACACATTGATGCTGTTGGCCCCCAAATCCCGTGCTGCCTCAATCAGGGAATAGTCCAGCTTGATGATGACGGAATAAATGGGCAGGATCATGAAGGGCAGGTAGTTATATACCATGCCCAGCACCACAGCCCCCTGCGTGTTCAGCATAGGGAAGAACTCGAGGGAGGTGCCGAAGATGCTGTTGTAAAGGTCAATGAGACCGATACTTTGGAAGAGGCGGTTCAAAAGACCGTTGTTTTCCAGAATCGACATCCAGGAATAGGTTCGCAGCAGGAAGTTGATCCACATTGGAAGCATGATGAGCACCATGGCGATGCGCTGGAACTTGGGGCCTTCCTTGCTCATCATGTAGGAAACAGGATAGCCGATGGCAAGGCAGATGACCGTGGCAATGGCAGCCAGCTTGAAGGAGCGGCCAAACACCACGGCGTAGGTGCTCATGCTGCTAAAATTTGCAAAGGTGAAGCCGCCCTCGGCGGAGGTGAATGCGTAAAACACCACCATGACGATAGGCGCCACCACAAACAGCGCCATCCACACCACATAAGGGATGGACAGGCGGGCCAGCTTATTCCTCATCCCCGCTCTCCTCCTCGTCGTCCAGAAGGCTTGCGTCATCCAGCTCGTCGTATTCGTCGGAGAAAGAGGAGTAGTCACCGAACATACCGGAGTAGGCACTCTTTTTCATAACGTGAATGCCGTCGGGATCGATCTTGATGCCGATGCGTGCACCTTCGGGGCAGTAGTCGGTGGTTTGGATCAGCCACTTGAAGCCGCGGAAGTCCACGATGATGTCATACTGCATGCCCTTGAAGGTGACGGAGGTGACGGTGCCGGTGATCTGACCCTGCTCCACGGGGACGATGTCGATGTCCTCGGGGCGGATGACCACGTCCACAGGCTCGTTGGGAGCGAAGCCGCCGTCGAGGCAGGGGAACTTCTTGCCGTACATCTTCACCACCTTGTCCTCCACCATGACGCCGTCAATGATGTTGGATTCGCCGATAAAGTCAGCCACGAAGGCGTTCTTCGGTTCGTTGTAAATGTCCTCAGGCGTGCCGATCTGCTGGATGGAGCCCTTATCCATGACCACGATGGTATCGGACATGGTCAGGGCCTCTTCCTGATCGTGGGTAACGTAGATAAAGGTGATGCCCACCTGCTGCTGGATACGCTTGAGTTCGATCTGCATATCCTTGCGCAGCTTCAGGTCCAGTGCGGCCAGAGGCTCGTCTAAAAGCAGAACCTTGGGCTTATTCACCAGCGCACGGGCGATGGCCACGCGCTGCTGCTGGCCGCCGGAGAGGGAATCGGGACGGCGGTGTTCAAAACCCTTGAGGTTGATGACTTCCAGCATTTCCATAACCCGCTGGTCGATCTCTTCTTCCGGAAGCTTGATCATCTTTTTACCGGTAGGGTCCTTGGGATCGGGACGCTTCTGCATCCGCAGGCCGAACGCGATATTTTCATACACGTCCAGATGCGGGAACAGGGCGTATTTCTGGAAGACCGTATTGATCTGCCGCTGATACCGCGGAACGTCATTAATCCTCACACCGTCAAACAGGACATCACCGGATGTTGGGGTCATAAAGCCGCCAATAATCCGCAGCGTGGTGGTTTTGCCGCACCCGCTGGGGCCTAACAGTGTGAGGAATTCCTTATCGTTAAAATACAGATTGATGTGATCGAGAACCAGCTCGTCGTCGAAAGCCATGCAGACATTCCGCAGGCGAATCAACTCTTTGGACATGTATCCTCCCCCATTTCTTTGGAACATTAAAAAATGCGTCATCCCATATAATGGAAAAGACCCTCGGATGGCAAAAAACAACACGGTCACAAGTCCGTCGTATTGTGCTTTGCCATCCGAGGGTCCAATTCTCGTTGAAATTCGGCAATTTGAATATACCGAATATGCAGAAAAATGTCAAGGGTATTACCCGTTTTTGTGAGTGGAAAAGTATTTCTCCCGGAAGGGTACTTCCTCCACGGTGAAAGTCCTGCCCCGCAGGTAGTTCAGCAGTCCCGCGTCGGTGGGAAAATCGAAGTGGAGCTTGTAGGAATACAGGGCCTGCTTCGTTTCGCCGTAGCGGCGGTTGACTTCGCCGCGGCCATACTTTCCGTCACCCAACAGGGGGCAGCCGATCTCCGCCATGGATACGCGGATCTGGTGGGTCCGGCCTGTCAGCAGACGGCACTCCACCAGTGCCAGTTCACCCCGCTTTTCCAGCGTTTTATAGAGTGTGACGGCAGTTTTGGCGCCGGGAACGGGCTTGTGGTGGAAAAAGACCTGCTTTTTCACCTCGTCCTTGAACAAAAAGCCCTCGATTTTTCCCTCCGGTTTTTTGGGATGTCCCACGGTGATGCAGAGGTAGGATTTCTCCAGCTCGTGTTCTTTGATCTTCTCGTTGATGATGCGCAGTGTCTCCGCGTTCTTGGCGGCGATGACGATGCCGCCGGTGTTGCGGTCAATTCGGTTGCACAGGGCTGGTGCAAAGGCATTTTCCCACTTGGGATTCCATTCCTTCTTCTGGTACAGGTAGGCCTGAATGTGGTTGATGAGGGTGTTGACCTTTTCTGTCTCGTCCGCGTGTACCACTACGCCGGGGCGCTTGTCCACCAGCAACAGGTTCTCATCCTCGTAGACGATATTCAGCTGCGGCTTGAACAGGGTCAGGAAGAGATTTTCTTCATTAGGCTTGTCAAAGAATTCGTCGTTGATGTATAATTGTAGAATATCGCCGGCGTTGAGACGCTGATCCCGCTTGGAGCCCTTGCCGTTGACCTTGATACGCTTGAGGCGGATGTATTTCTGCAGCAGGGCAGGGGGCAGCAGGGGCAGGTTCTTGGATACGAACCGATCCAGCCGCTGTCCGGCGTCATTTTTTCCGATGGTGAATTCCCGCATGAATAGCCCTCCTGTGGCGAATTTGCTGATCGATCCTATCATACCTGTTTGGCGCGATAAAGTAAAGTCCGGACGGGATTTTTTAAAGCAGGAGAAAAAACTATGGATAAGAAACCTGAAAAGAAGCAGAGCGGTAGAGTGAATTACATCTGGGTGCTGGCAGGCGGCTACCTGATTTATCTGGCATACAAGCTGATTCGGGGTTTGTTCGCCGGTGAAGGCGTGAATCTGCTGATCGCCATTCCCTGCATTGCTGTGTTCCTTTTGGTTGGCGGCTTGGTGCTGCTGCGGGAGTGGAAGGCCTATAAGTATGGTATGGATCACATTGATGACCCCGACAGCTGGAGCGACGAGGACGAGGATGCAGAGCTAAAAGCGGAACTGGCTGAGATCAAAGCTGCTGCGCTGGAAGCATCTGAGGAAGAAGCTTTGGATGAAGAGACTGAAAATGCCGAGGAGCTGCCTGCGGAAGACGAGGAGGAAGAAGCGTGAGTCAGGAACTGCTGTGTGCCATCCGGGACACGGAAGGTTGGATGAAGCACTTTACCCGTTTTGATTATTTCGAAACCTTTAAGAAGTACACGGCTACCTATGGCCCCACCTGCATGAAAGTCCTTAGTGGCGCGGATGAAGCCACTATGAAGACCATGGCGGAAGAGATTCTGGATGCGCTGGCTGCCGACTGGGCCAAGGAACGCATCTGGAACCGCTCCAATGCCCGCTTTGCTGATAAGCAGATGCTCATCAGCTTCTTTTCTCCCATGCTGATGGGGCTGGATGAACCCCATTGCCAGCGCTTTGCGGAAATTATGCGGGATGCGTGGACGGCTCGTCTGCCTAAAGATCCTTATGAGATTGCTACCTATAAGCAGATCCGTGCCGGCTTCCGCAATGTCATTTTGGGCCTGGAGATGAAAGATAAGCTGCTGGATTTGGAAAGAGAACAGGAAGAGGCAGAAAAAAATTCAAAATAAATGCGAAAAATGCTTGCATTTATTGTAATTATATGTTAGAGTGGATGAGCCTTTGTGAGGTGAAAGCTTACACAGAGGTAGACCGGATCAGAAAGAGGGTGAACACGAGCATGAAGGAAGGAATCCATCCCAATTATCAGCAGACTACTATTACTTGCGCCTGCGGTAATGTGATTGAGACAGGTTCTACCAAGAAGGATATCAAGGTGGAAGTCTGCTCTAAGTGTCACCCCTTCTT
>JAZRCP010000146.1:0-2368 GCA_045659825.1 Dysosmobacter sp.
GACCCATGTCCCTCACATGCGGGGTGGTGAGAAGGACGCCTATCTGCGAGTTTATGATGACGGCCTTTGCAAGATCGTTCAGGGACGGTTGATTCCCGGCGCTACCGTTGGTCTCCACACCCATGAAACGGACAGTGAGACCATCTACATCCTCTCCGGCACCGGAAAGGTGCTGTACGACGGCGTTTACGAGTCTCTGCAGGCCGGTTCCTGCCATTATTGCCCCAAGGGTCACGAGCATAGTCTCATCAACGACAGTGAGGATGACCTGTGCTTCTTCGCAGTGATTCCCGTGCACGGCTGATCAGGAGAAAAAGATGCTGCCGAACGATCCAATCATGCTGCTGAGTGTTGTAAACACAAAGCTGCGGGATGAATACGGAAGTTTAGAAGAGCTATGTGCCGCGCTGGATGCAGAGGAATCTATGCTGTGCAGCACGCTGGCCGCTCTTGACTATTTCTATGATCCCGTGCATAATCAATTCAAATAACTGTAGAAGGAGGATTCCATCATGTCTGATTGCCTGTTTTGCAAGATCATTGCCGGAGATATTCCTTCCAGCAAGGTCTATGAAGATGACCTGTGCTTTGCTTTCAATGATATCGCCCCTCAGGCTCCCACCCATTTTCTGGTGATCCCCAAGGCACACATCGGCTCTGTGTCTGAGGTGAACGGCGAAAACAGCGCCGTGGTGGCCCACATTTTCGAGGTGATTGCCAAGATCGCCAAGGAACAGGGGATGGACAGCTACCGTGTGGTATCCAACATTGGTGAGCAGGCCGGTCAGAGTGTGTTCCATCTGCACTTCCATGTGCTCAGTGGACGTGATATGACCTGGCCTCCGGGCTGATTGTAAGCTGATACAAAAAGGACGGTCAAAAGACCGTCCTTTTTCATTCGTTCAGCAGGGCGTATTGCCGCAGCACGGTGCGGATCCGCTCCAGATTGGCATCAGATGGCGGGCAGAGGGGGAGGCGCAGGTCTCCCGCTTCCATCCCCATGAGATTCATGGCAGTTTTCGCCGGAATGGGGTTCACTTCGCAGAAAAGCGTGTCGCAGAGGGATTTTAAGTACAGCTGCAGCAGTCCTGCCGAGGCATAGTCATTTTCCAGACAGAGCTGTACCAGCGCGTGCATTTCGGCGGGGATAATATTGGCAGCAACCGAGATCACACCTGCGCCGCCCAGTAGGCAGATGGCCGCCGTTTCATCATCGTTGCCGGACCAGATGGAGAAGTCCTCTCCGCAGAGATTGCGGGTTTTCTGAATGTTGCTGAGATTCCCGCCAGCTTCTTTCACGCCATTGATATTGGGATGCTTTGCAAGTTCCGCATACGTTTCCGGTGCGATGGTAACGCCGGTGCGGGAGGGGACGTTGTAGAGGATCACGGGCTTGGAAATGGCGTCAGCCACCAGCGAGAAGTGGCGGATGAGACCGGTTTGCGTTGCCTTATTGTAATAGGGCGTGACCACCAGCACACCATCCGCACCGGCACTGACCGCATCACGGGAGAGCGCTAACGTGATTTCTGTGGAATTGGAGCCGCTGCCTGCAATGACGGGAACGCGCCCTGCCACATGCTCTGCGCAGCAGGAAATGGCCTGCATGCGCTCTTTGTAGGTCATGGTGGATGCCTCGCCGGTAGTTCCGCAGACGATGATGGCGTCCGTTCCGTTCTCTAACTGGAAGTCCAGCAGCGCTTTTAGCGCGCGTAAGTTCAGTTGTCCGTTGTGGAAGGGAGAAATGATTGCAACACCAGAGCCTGTAAAGATAGGTTGCTTCACAGAAATTCGACTCCTTTTTAGGGATTTTGATAGAAAAAGAGGATACCCAAATCGGGTATCCGCTTCTTTTGTGTTGATTTGTTGTCGCTTGGTTGTCGTGCGGCAGGTCGCGTCAAGAAGACTGTATCAGATGTAGCCCTTGGCGCACAGCAGTTCGGCCAGCAGCACGGCGCCGCCTGCGGCACCGCGAAGGGTGTTGTGGCTGAGGCCGACGAACTTGTAATCGTACTGGCTGTCATCACGCAGACGGCCCAGAGAGATGGCCATGCCGCCTTCCAGGTTCCGGTCCAGACGGGTCTGGGGACGGTTCTCCTCCTCGAAGTAGTGGAGGAACTGCTTGGGAGCGGAGGGCAGCTCCAGCTCCTGAGCGCGGCCCTTGAACTCGGCCCAGTCGGCCTTGATCTGCTCGATGGAAGGCTTGCAGCCGTCCTTGAACTTCATAAACACAGCGGCCATGTGACCGTCCTGGCAGGCAACGCGGATGCACTGGGCGGTGATGGCAGGGGAGGCGGCCTTGACGATCTTGCCGTTTTCCACAGTGCCCCACAGCTTCAGAGGCTCCTGCTCGCTCTTCTCTTCCTCG
>JAZRCP010000147.1:0-16668 GCA_045659825.1 Dysosmobacter sp.
CTATAGGATCCTTCCCTCGAAAGATATTCCTTCGCGATCGCCATCTTCTGTTCAGAGGTGTATTTGGGTTTGGACATAGAAATATCCCCCTAAAATAGACTTTGGATATTTCCATGGTCTACTTTAGGGGGATCATATCAGCATGAGGCGGGATTTTCCGTTATAGATAGGTTTTTAAAACTTCCAGATTGTTTTGCATCAGGGAAAGATAGGTAGCTCCTTGCTCCAGATCTGCTTTGGACACATTATGGCAGGTGTGGAACATGGCCGTCTGTGTGCCGGTGGCCTCGGCAATGCTATCCGCCACCAGATGATTGGAAAACTCGATATACCAGACGGTGGGTATTTCCTCCTGCCGCACCTTCTCCGTCAGAAAGGCCACCGTGGCGGCCGACGGCTCTGTTTGAGTTCCACAGGCAGAAAAGGCGGCGTAGTAGTCCAGATCATAGGCATCTGCAAAGTACAGCAGGGGGAAGCGGTCACCGAACACAATGGTGCGGTCTCCACGCTCTGTAAAAAAGGCCTCAAAGTCAGCATCCAGTGCATCGATTTTTCCGGCATAGTCTGCGGCGTTGGCAAGATAGCTGTCCGCATGCTCCGCATCCAACTGTGCCAGCCGCTCTCCCACCGCGCGGGTGATGGCGGCAGCATTTTTCGGCGATGTCCAGACGTGTTCATCCATGCCGGTCACCGCACCGAGGCCATGGCCCTCATCTCCGTGATCGTGATCATCTTCCTCGGATATAGCTCTCTCCTCTTCGTGGAGATGATCTTCTTCGCAAGATTCATCATGGGCGTGGTCATGCGTATGGCCTGGGTCCAGCTGCATGCCCTCCGCATGTCGTTCCTCCAGCAGCGGCACACAGTCCACCATCCGCATGGTCTCTCCCTGCGGCTCTACTGCCGTCAGGATGGTCTCCACCCAGGTATCGGATTCGCCGCCCAGATAGAGGAACAGGTCACAGGACTGCACCGCCAGAATATTGGCAGGCGTTGGCTCATAGGAATGGCTGTCCATTCCGGGCGGCAGCAGCAGCGTCACCTCCGCTGCATCCCCCGCCACGGCACGGGCAAAGTCATAGGCCGGAAACACCGTGGTCACGATCTGCAGTCGATCATCTTCCACCGGCTGGTCAGGAGACGCACAGCCCGCAAGCAGCAGCATCCACAGCAGCAAACACAAAAATAGTTTTCTCACAGAAAAACCCTTTCAATTTGAGAATGATTTTCAACTTTTGTATCATACCATACTGCCCCGCAAAAAGCAATCCTCTTCCTGGCAAAAAAGCGGAGAGCCTACGCTCTCCGCTTTCCATTACTTAGCCCGTTCCAGCACTTCCAGTACAAAGGCCCACACCCGCTGCACAGAGGAAATGGACATCCGCTCTCTGGGTGTATGGATCTCCAGCAGATCCGGTCCGATGGACACGCAATCCAGTCCCGGCAGCTTGCCGCACAGGATGCCACATTCCACACCGGCGTGGATGGCCTCGATGACCGGCTCCTTTCCATACTGTTCCCGGAACACCTCCGTCATGCGCTGCCGCAACGGAGATTCACGGCGGTACTCCCATGCAGGATAATCGCCTGAGACTTCTATGGTGCCGCCCAACTGCTCCGTCAAATCCCGCAGGCGGTGATGCAGCATGACTTTCTGCGCAGCCACAGAACTGCGCACGCAGAATACCATGCTTAGTTCCGTCTCGTTCGTTTCCATGATCCCCAGATTCAGAGAGGTTTGCACCAATCCTTCGATATTCGGGCTCATCTCCTGCACGCCGTTGGGCAGGCAGGTCAACAGCTGCAATGCCCGCTGGGTAGAATCATCATCCATAGGAAGCCGTTCTGCTGTTGCCGTCCCTATCTCTACCCGCAGGCCGTTCTCTGTTTCACGGTACGCATCCCGCAGTTCCTCCGCCATGGACTCCACGGCAGCGGTAACTGCCTGTGCATCCGGTGTGACCAGCACCGCCTCTGCCGCCACAGGAATGGCATTGTCTTTCAGACCGCCTGCGGCATGGATCAGCCGCACCTCCGCTGCAACCGCAGCCTCCCGCAGCAGCTTTCCCAACAACATATTGGCGTTAGCCAATCCCTTGTGGATCTCCACGCCGGAATGACCGCCCTGCAGTCCGGACACCCGCACCCGCAACGCGGTTCCCGCGTATACCTCCCGTGCCACCGGAAGACGGCAGGCCACACGGCTGCCGCCTGCACAACTGACAGTAAATACGCCCTCTGCTTCGGAATCCAGATTCAGCAGCTGCCGCCCACGCAAAGGCGCGGCATCCAGTGCCGCAGCACCCAGCATGCCGATTTCTTCTTCCGTGGTCAGAAGTACCTCCAATCGGGGATGGGGGATGGAGTCATCATCCAGAATAGCCAGTGCCATGGCAACGGCGATGCCGTCATCGCCGCCCAGCGTCGTGTCCACAGCGCGGATGAAATCCCCCTCGATCGCCAGATCTACTCCTTCCTGTTCCATGTCTTTTACACAGCTCGGTGCTTTTTCACACACCATATCCAGATGTCCTTGCAGAATCATGGGCTCCGCGGTTTCGTATCCGGTGCTGGCTTCTTTGACAATGATCACATTGTGCATTGCGTCCTGACGGACTTCCAGTCCGCGCACTTTTGCAAAGTTCACACACCAGTCACTGACGGCCTTGGTATTGCCGGACCCATGGGGAATGGCACATAGTTCTTCAAAATAACGGAATACGCCTTTCGGCTCCAGATGTTCCAGTACAGCCATGAAAATCGCCCCTTTTCCAAGATAGCATCAGTATACCTTAGAGCAGCCTGTCCACGCAAGCTTTCTCCCCATAACAAAACCGGCATGCATTTGCATGCCGGTTTTTCTTCCATTTTTACCCGTCATAGCCCAGACGGCGGGAGATCTCCTCTGCTACGGCTTTCATCTGCGGATGCAGCTGCCGGACAAACTCCTCATTCATGCACGCCACATCGCCAAACACGCTGAGTGCCGCATAGACTGTTCCGTTATAACAGTAGATGGGATAGGAAACGCAGCGGTGGCCGATCTCACACTCTTCCATATCGGTACTGAACCCCTGTGTACGAATGGCATCCAGCTCCTCCATCAGCCGTTCTCTGGTGGTAATGCTGTTTTCGGTATAGCGGGTCAGGCCTTTCTGCGCGATATAATCATCGATCTGCGCCTGCGTGCAGGCGGAAAGCAGCATCTTGCCGGAACTGGTCACATGCAGCGGTGCCCTCTTACCGATAAACTGCAGCGGTGCACCGGCAGTATCCGGATGATCAATGCAGTCCAGATAGAGGCAATGGTAATCCTGACTCACCACAAGGCACACACCCGCCCGTAAGTCGTTTGCCAGCTGATTGACAAAGGGCGTGGCAATATTGCGCAGGCCCAGATAGGAATTCAGGTACTCTGTCAAACCGCAGAGCTTCCATGTCAGGGCATAGCGCAGCGTCTGCTCATCCTGATACACATAATTTGCGTTTTGCAGTGTCCGCAGATAGCGCAGCACCGTGGACTGGCTCATGCCACTCCGCTCCGCCAGATCCTGTAGCCGCATGGGCATCCGGCTTTCCGCAATACATTCCAGAATCGCAAGCAGCTTATCCGAGGAAAGGCTGGCCTGTCGTTCTCCTGTGCAATTTGCCATATTTCGTCCAAACTCCTGTTCCTTTTGATGGGATCATCCCTTTATATTACTAAAATATAGTATATCCTCTTTCCTTTTTCCCGTCAATAGATTCCACATCCCGCTTTTCATTTTAGAATTTAATTTCAAATATCGAAATCAACTATTGACATATGAAATTACAAGCTATATATTGAAGATAACAATGATCCCTTGAACCAACTACTAAAGAATACGGAGGAATTTGATATGATCCAGAAACAGTATTGTGTCAACGGCGAGTGGAAAGACTCCAAAACCGACAAATGGATGGACGTAACCGACTCCAGCACCGGTGAAGTCATTGCACAGGTTCCCTGCTGCACCGTGGATGAAGTGGAAGAAGCGATTGCCGCTGCAGCCGCAGCGTTCCCCGCCTGGTCCCAGACCTCTATCAGCCAGCGCACCCAGATGATGTTCAAGTGGCGCAACGTGCTGCAGGAGCATCTGGAAGAACTGACCGTCCTGTGCGCCAAGGAACTGGGCAAGAATCTGGCAGAGGCCCGCGGCGACGTGCTGAAGGCTATCGAGCCCACCGAGCTGGCCTGTTCAACACCGTACATCTCTCAGGGCAAGGCCGCTCTGCAGGTGACCACCGGCTTCGATACCGCTACTTACAGAATGCCTCTGGGCGTTGTGGCCGGCATCGTTCCCTTCAACTTCCCCGCCATGATCCCCTGGGGCTGGATGGTTCCTCTGGCCATTGCAACCGGCAACACCGTGGTGCTGAAGGCTGCTTCCTATACCCCCCTGACCTCCATGCGCATTCTGGAGCTGTTCTATAACGAAGCAGGCTTCCCCAAGGGTGTGGTGAACCTGGTCACCTGCAGCCGCAAGGAATCCGAGCTGTTCCTGACCGATCCCCGCATTAAGGCCGTCACCTTCGTCGGCTCTACCAGCATCGGCAAGCATATCTATTCTATCGCCGCCGCTCATGGCAAGCGCGTGCAGGCTCAGTGCGAGGCTAAGAACCATGCACTGGTACTGGAGGACTGCGATCTGGAGAGCGCCACCAACGCCATCATCAACTCTACTTACGGCTGCGCCGGTATGCGCTGCATGGCTCTGCCTGTCATCGCTGTTCAGGAGAGCATCGCCGACAAATTTGTGGCGAAGCTGAAGGAAAAGGCACAGGCTCTGAAGGTTGGCTGCGCCTACGATCCCGCCACGCAGCTTGGCCCCGTGGTCAACGCCGAGCACAAGCAGTTTGTGTGCGACTGGATCCAAAAGGGCGTGGACGAAGGTGCCGAGCTGGTTCTGGACGGTCGCGACATCGTGGTTCCCGGCTATGAAAATGGCTTCTTTGTCGGCCCCACCATTCTCGACCATGTCAAGCCCGGTATGACCATCGGTGACCGTGAGATCTTTGGCCCCGTCACCGTCATCAAGCGCGTGAAGAATTACGAGGAAGGCATTGCTGTGATGAACGCCAATCCCTTCGCCAACGGTTCTGTTATTTTCACCCAGAGCGGTTATTATGCCCGTCGTTTCGAGATGGAGACTGACGGCGGCATGGTGGGTATCAACGTTGGTATCCCCGTTCCCTCCGCTTACTTCCCCTTCTCCGGCAATAAGGACTCCTTCTTCGGCGACCTGCATGTGCTGGGCGAGGACGGCGTCCGCTTCTACACCCGCGCCAAGACCGTTACCAAGCACTGGTACGACGAGGAGTCCCACAAGAAGGTCATGGATACCTGGGAAGGTACCGTGGAGCGCGTCTGATTTTACGCGCCGTAACACACTCTATGACGAGGTGCATTATGGATTTTGAAAAACTGACACGGCTCAGCGCCGATATCCGAATCTGGACCATCCGCACCATCGCGGAGGCCGGTTTCGGCCACATCGGCGGCTCGGCCTCTATTGCCGATGTGCTGGCCGTTCTGTACGGCGGCATGATGAAAATCGACCCCGAGAATCCTCAGTGGGAAGAGCGCGACTGGTTCGTTCTCTCCAAGGGTCACTGCGCTCCCGCACTGTACGCAGCGCTGGCACTGCGGGGCTACTTCCCCATGGACTGGCTGAAAACGCTGAATAAGGGCGGCACCAGCCTGCCCAGCCACGCTGACCGTCTGCGTGTCCCCGGCGTGGATATGAGCACCGGCTCTCTGGGGCAGGGCATTTCCGCCGCCGTGGGTATTGCACTGGCCAACCGCATGCAGGGCCGCGACAGCTGGACCTACACCATTGTGGGCGACGGCGAGTGCAACGAAGGTCAGGTCTGGGAGGCCTGTGAGGTGGCAACCCACCAGGCACTGGATCATCTGATCGTCTTTGTGGACTGGAATAAAAAGCAGCTGGACGGCACACTGGAACAGATCTGCGAACCCGTCGATCTGGCAGGCAAGTTTGCCGCATTCGGTTTCGCTTGCGAGACCGTCCCCGGCTATGATGTGAAGGCCATCTGGGAGGCTATCGAACGGGCAAAGGCTGCTCCCGGCAAACCTCACTGCATCGTGCTGGACACCATCAAGGGCCTGGGCGTGAAGCTGGCTGAGGTGGAAGACTTTAACCACTATCTGACCTTCGACGTCGCCAAGGGCGAAATTAGCGTCGAAGAGATCGAACGTCGGCTTGCCGAGGGAACCTATCCGGGAGGTGACTTCAAATGGTAAAGATTCGCGCAACACACGAAAAAGATACACGGGAAATGCGCGCCATTTACGGCGAGGTCCTGATGAAAGCCGCTGAGAAACACAAAAATCTGGTGGCAATCAACTGCGACCTGTGCAGCTCCATGGGTCTGAAGGCCTTTGCCAAGGCATTTCCGGACCGCGCCATCAACGTGGGCATTCAGGAAGCCAACGGCTGCAGCATGGCCGGTGGTATGGCTGCTGCAGGCATGCTCCCCTTCTTCAATACCTTCTCTGTCTTTGCTTCCCGCCGCGTATATGACCAGATCTTCATGTGCGCAGCATATCCGAAGCTGAACGTGAAAATCGTCGGCGGCGACGCCGGTGTCACCGCCACCAGCAACGGCGGCACCCACATGCCCTTTGAAGATATCGGTATTCTGCGCGTCATGCCCGGCATCACCATTATGGAACCCTCTGACGGCGTCATGCTGGACAATCTGGTGGAGCAGATGGCAGAAACCGAAGGTCTGCAGTATCTGCGCTTCACCCGCAAGCAGACTGCGAAGATTTATGAGGAAGGTTCTCACTTCGAGATCGGCAAGGCTGTTGTTGTCCGCGAAGGCAAGGATGCCACCATCATCACCTGTGGTATTCTGGTAGCCGAAGCTCTGAAAGCCGCTGAAACATTGGCCGCCGAAGGCATCGATGTGCGGGTGCTGGATATGTTCACCATCAAGCCCATCGACGCCGCCTGCATTTTGGAAAGCGTGAAAGCTACCGGCGCACTGGTGGTTGCTGAAAACCACCAGTTGATCGGCGGTCTGGCCAGCGCAGTGGCAGAAGTTCTGACAGACAATGCCGTAGCCGTTCCCATGGAGAAAATCGGTATCCGGGACGAATTCGGTGAAGTGGGCGATCAGGCCTATTTGATGGAACGTTTCCAGCTGACTGCACCCTACATTGTGGAGGCAGTGAAAAAAGCCGTTTCCAGAAAGTAACGCAACACCCAAACCAAGGAGGTTTATCTCATGCCCGCTGGAAAAGCAAAGGAAGCCCGCGCTTTTGGCAGTCCTTCCCGCTATATTCAAGGCCCCGGCGAAATCCGTAATCTGCCCCGCTTTGCAGCCAACTACGGCAAAACGGCTTTGCTGATCATCGACACCTTCTTTTACGACACTTACCGGGAAACGCTGCCTGCTTTGTTTGCCGAGCAGGGCATGACGGCCTATGCCGTGGAATTTTCCGGCAAGTGCTGCGCCGCCATGCTGGAGAAGCTGACGGCCTATACCCGCACACTCCCGGAAATCCCCGATACCTTCATCGGCATCGGCGGTGGTCAGGCCTGCGATATCAACAAAGCCGTGGGTGCCACATTCCGCAAGGCATTTATCAATGTGCCTACCTCCCTGTCCTCAGATGCTCCCACCTCCACCCATTCCATTTTCAATAATGACGGTGCCCTGTTTGCCCGCATGGTGCATTACAAGAATCCGGACTACGTGGTGGTGGATACGGAGATCACCATCCAATCTCCGCTGTTTATGTTCCTTTCCGGCATCGGCGATGCGCTTGCCACCTACATTGAAGCGCAGGCCTCTTATGCCAACAACAACGTCTGCAACGCCGGCGGCGGCACCTACCGCCCCACGCAGCTGGGTATGGCAGCGGCTAAGCTGTCCTATGAAATCCTTCTGAAAAAGGGCCGTGATGCCGTCCGCGCAGCAAAACAGCACCTGCGGACGCCTGCTTATGAGGATGTGACGGAAGCCACTATTCTCCTGTCCGGTCTGGGCTTTGAATGTACCGGCGTTTCCGTGGCCCACGGCCTGCAGGCCGGATTCTTTGCCATGCCGGATGCAAAACCCATGCTTCACGGCACCGGTGTCGGCTATGGCGCATTGGTGCAATTGGTGTTGGAAAACGATCAGACGCGGTTGGCAGAAGTTTTCTCCTTCTGCAAAGATGTTGGCATGCCTGTGTGCACCGCCGATTTGGGCCTGACTCCGGAAAACCGCAATGCCAACATTGAAAAACTGGTGGATGAAGTCTATGATTCCCGCTGGAACATCCACAACGTTCCCTTCCATGTCTCCCGCGAAATGCTGGTAAATGCCATTTACGCATTGGACGTCTACGCCGCGGAGCAGGCATGACTCCTTCGACCACTTCATGTTTTGGCCGGTCTGTCCTTCGGGACAGACCGGTCCTCCTTATGCAAAACCCCCGGCGCACCGTTTGGCACGCCGGGGGTTGCATACATAAATGGGCAATAAGGCAGATTACTCGCCCTTTTTCTTCAGTTTTTCTTTGTTTCCGGCTTCATCCACAAAATAGGTGTTATCCAGATGGCCCTTCAAATTGCCCACCACGGAATCGATATACTCTCTGCGCAGTGCGGCGCGTTCCACCGTCTCCGCCTCGGTCAGCCCCTCCGTCTTTGCTTTCCGCGCCAGCTCGTTGATGCGGTCAATTTTCTTCTGTTCCATGCCGTTCCTCCTCAAACATACCGTTTCAACACGATGGACGTACGCCCCTTGCGGGTAGTACCGCCCACTTCAATCAGTTCAAATTTCCCAAAACCTCTGGCAGACACGGTATCCCCCGCCGCCAGCAGTTTGTCCGGTTTCGTACACTCCCGCCAGTTCACCTGCACGCGTCCGGAGGCGATCAGCTCCGCCGCCTTGCCGCGGGCCATCCGGAATCCGGTGGATGCCACAGCGTCCAGCCGCAGGGAGCTGACGGTATCCCGCACCTCCTGACATTTCACTTCCGGAATGTGCAGATGTTTCGCTTCGATCTCCGTCACGGTCAGCTTTGCCCGTCCGGCACTGTCCCAGCTCTGCCGCAGGAAATCCGCCACGCTCTCCAATACAACGAGATCGGCACTGTCGGGGCCTACCAGAATATCTCCCAATTTCTCCCGCACAATACCCATGCCCATCAAGCTGCCGAGAAAATCCCGGTGGTTCAGTTTTTCCTCCGCACGGAAGGCCGCCCGCAGGCAGCGGATAGGACTCTGGTCAGCGGCATCCTCCGCTTCCAGCCAATCCGGCAGAAACAGCAGCAGATTCCGCTCAGCCCCGTCATAACCGCCCAGCCGAACATAGTCCGTCTCACCCACATCTGCCAACCGCAACAGATCCTGCGCCAGCATCTGCTGCTGGGGCGTCAGAAAATCGGTGGCAGACGGCACATTGCGGCTACAAGCCTGTTCCGCCCGGTCCAACACTTTGGCCAGCACCAGACGGTCATCGCCTAACACGCCCAGCCGGTCCAGCAGTTTCCCTTTATCCATGCACAGCTCCTTACAGTCGCTCAAGATCGTATTTTATGATAACATTATTTTACCGAAGCCGCAATTGCTCCACAGGAAAAAACGCAGAAAAGCAGGGGAACTCCCCCTGCCCTTATCTTCGATAGGGTTTGTTGTCGTCTGTCAGTCCCAGAAGATAATCCACGCTGGTCTGATAAAACCGCGCCAGTGTAATGAGGGATGCACTGGGAATATCCAGCGTCCCGCTTTCATAGCGGGAATAGGTCGTCTGAGAAACATGCAGCAGACGCGCTACATCCGTTTGATTCAGATCACGATCCTCGCGCAAGTCACGCAGTCTCTCGTACATGTTCCGTCCCTCCTTTTTATTTATTTTATGTTATGCGAAAATTGCATATTGCTTTTTATGCGCTTTCCGCATAAAATATGAATCAAATACTTTTAAGAGAGGACGCACATATCATGGAACAGGAACAACAGCAGCATGTTTGGCGCCTCTGGGTAGACACAAAACAGCGTATTGTCCCATTTCATCCCGTGGATGGTTTTCAGCTTCTGGAATTTTATGATCAACCTTTGTTTTTCCATTGCATGAAGGAATATACCAACCCAAAATACCGATATCAATGAAAGCACCTCACCGCAGCTTGCAGTGAGGTCTTTCTTTCAAAAAAATTTTTGCCTATTCTCACTTTTTGTATGGACAAAGCGCCCGGTTTATCGTATACTTATCCTAAATATAATTTTTATTTATGTTTGGTATAATTTATTTTAATATTGCAAGAACAGGGGGAACGATCACATGTCTGAGAGTTATGCCGGTAAAATCAATCGTAAGCTGATGAAAAAGCACCGCATTATCAATGCCGCCGCGGGACGCGAGAAAGCAGATCTGGTGCTGAAAAACGCCACATACGTCAACGTGTTCTCCAACCAGCTGTGCACGGCAGACATTGCCGTAGCGGAAGGGCTGATCGTGGGCATGGGTTCCTATTCCGGCTATGTGGAACAGGACTGCACCGGAAAGATCGTCCTCCCCGGTTTTCTGGACGCCCACATCCATCTGGAAAGCTCTCTGGTCTCTCCCACAGAATTTGTCAAGGCCGTTCTTCCCCACGGCACCACCACAGTCATCACCGATCCTCACGAGATCGCCAACGTCATGGGCACGAACGGTATCGACTATATGCTGCAGGCCACAGAGGACCTGCCGGTAGATGTGCGCTTTATGCTGCCTTCCTGCGTGCCTGCCACGCCGCTGGATGAATCCGGCGCCGTGCTGGATTACCGGTGCCTTGATTCCTTCTACGATCATCCCCGTGTGCAGGGTCTGGCCGAGATGATGAACTTTGTGGGTATCATTGCCGGGGACGACCAGCCGTTAGAGAAGATCGTAGCCGCGCAGGCCCATCACAAGAAGATCGACGGCCATGCTCCTGATCTGGTGGGCAACGACCTGAACGCCTACATTGCCGCCGGTGTATATTCCGACCACGAATGCCACGACCTTGCGGACGCCATCGCCAAGCTGGAGCGCGGCCAGTTTATTATGATCCGCGAGGGAACCGCCGCCCGCAACCTGGAGGCACTGGTTCCCCTGCTGTGCGACAAGTATTCCGAGCGCTGCATGTTCTGCACCGACGACAAGCATCCCAGCGATCTGTTGGAAAAGGGCCATATCGACTACATCGCGAAAAAGGCCATCAGCCTCGGCGTGGATCCCATCACTGCTGTGAAGGTTGCCTGCCACAATGCAGCCCGCTACTTCCTGCTGAATAACCGCGGCGCCATTGCTCCCGGCTATCTGGGTGACTTTGTCATCATTGATAATTTCGAGGACTTCAACATCCGTCAGGTTTACAAGAAGGGGCAACTGATGGTGGAGGACGGCCGCATCGCTGAGTTCCCCTCCCCCCACATTGAGGCATACCTCTCTGACCGCGCCCACAACACCTTCCATCTGGATACGCTGACGGAAAAGGACTTCATGGACCACCGTCCCCGCGGCATCATCGGCATGGTAAACGGCGAGATCACCACGGTGGATGCCGGCTACTCCGACCGCATCGATGTGGAATACGATGTGCTGAAGATCGCTGTGGTAGAGCGTCATAAGAACACCCGCCATATCGGCATCGGCTACATTCAGGGTTATGGCCTGAAACGGGGCGCTGTGGCTACCTCCATCTCCCACGACTCCCATAACATCATCGTGGTGGGTACCAACGAAGCCGACATGGCTGCCGCAGTCAACCGCATCACCGCCATGAATGGCGGCATCGTGGTTTGGGACGGCGGTGCCGTAGCAGAGGTCCCCCTGGCCATCGCAGGCATTATGAGCGACGAGCCGCTGGATGTGGTCAACGAAAAGCTGGAAGCGGCCAAGGAAACCGCACATGCACTGGGCGTCGGCCGCGGAATCGACCCCTTTATGACCCTCAGCTTCATGGCTCTGCCGGTGATCCCCTCTCTCCGCATCACCACCCGTGGTGTCTTTGATGTGACCACCCAAAGCTATGTGTAACGGAATAAAAAACGCGCCGGGGCATCCGGCGCGTTTTCTGCATAGCGTATAGAAAACAGGCCCGCTCCGACTTTCGGAGCGGGCCTGTTCTGTCTTTATGCCTGATGGTTCTTCGCCGCAGTGAGGATATTGCGCATCAGCAGTGCGCGGGTCATGGGCCCCACACCGCCGGGCACAGGGGTGATATGGGAGCACTTGGGCTCCACCGCCGCAAAATCCACATCGCCGCAGAGCTTGCCGTTTTCATCCCGGTTCATGGCCACATCGATCACCACCGCGCCGTCCTTTACCATGTCGGCGGTAACACAGCGGGTCTTGCCAATGGCAGAAACCAGAATATCCGCCTCGCGGGTAATGGCTGCCAAGTCCTCCGTACGGGAGTGGCAGGTAGTAACCGTACCATCCGCCTGCGTCAACAGCATGGACATGGGCTTACCCACGATGTTGCTGCGGCCCAGCACCACGCAGCGCTTGCCGCGAATGGGGATGTCGTATTCTTTCAGCATCTCCATCACGCCAGCCGGCGTACAGGGCAGGAATACCGGATCACCGATGGTCATGCGGCCCACATTGAAGGGATGGAAACAGTCCACATCCTTGTCGGGCGCGATGGCGTTGATGACGATGTCCTCGTCCAGCGGCTTGGGCAGCGGCAGCTGGCACAAAATGCCGTCCACCGCGTCGTTTGCGTTCAGTTCTTCAATCAGTGCCAGCAGCTCCGCCTGCGTGGTCTCGGCAGGCAACTTGTAGGGGAAGCTGACGATCCCACATTCCACGCAGTCGTTCTCCTTGCCCCGCACATAGACCTGAGAGGCCGGATTGTCTCCTACCAGAATCACGGCAAGGCCCGGTTTCCGGGGAAGCTTCGCCGCATCTTCCCGCACCTGTTCCTTGACCTTGACCGCCAGCGCTTTTCCGTCAATTCTGATCGCCATTGTCTGCTTCCTCCGTGTCATTCTTTACGTCCGGCTCCTCCGCTACAGGTCCCTCTGCTTCAGCTTTTGCCTCTTCGGCAGGTTCCGCCGCAGCCTCCATCGCCGCCAGCCGGTTTACCCACAGGCCGTCTGCCGTGCACTTTTTGATGGCAATCTGATAGAACAGCATCCCTGCCGCCACCAGTGCGATCACAGCGCTCAGGGCCTGAGACACACGGATGGGTTCACCGAGGAACGTCCAGTCAAAGAGATACAGGCTGTCTGTCCGTAATCCCTCGATCCAGAAACGGCCCACACCATACCACAGCAAGTAGAAGCAGGTGTTCTCGCCGTCAAAGCGGCGGGCTTTGGTCACCACAAACAGCATCAGCAGCAATCCTACCAGATTCCACATGCTCTCATAGAAGAAGGTGGGATGCACTTCAACGGCCTCCGTAGTGCTGACCCACAGACGCATCCGCCAGGGCAGGTCGGTCAGGTCGCCAAAGGCCTCGCGGTTGATGAAGTTCGCCCAACGGCCAATGATCTGGCCAAGGATCAAACCCATCACGCCCAAATCCATCAGCGCCGCTACAGGAATCTTCTTCGCTCTTGCAAACAGGAACAGCACCAACGCGCCAGCGATCACCGCACCGTAGATGGCAAGGCCGCCGTCCCACAACCGGAACATGGAGGCAATATCCAAGCTGCCGTCGGCACGGCGGTAGAGGTCCAGATAGAACAGCACATAGTAGGTGCGGGCGCCGACAATGCAGGACGGGATCGCCCACAGCGTCACATCCATGACATGGTCTTCCTTGATGCCGAACCGCTTGGCCTGCTTCAGGGCCAGATACAATCCCGCCAGCATACCGATGGCCAGAATGATACCGTACCAATAGATGCCGTGTCCGATGTCAAGCGCCACCGGATCGGGATTAAACTCCCAGTCCCCGAACAGTCCGGGGAAGCTGATGGGCATGGTTTTCAATGCACGCAAATTAGAATCTTCCTTTCTCGTTTATGCTTCTTTGGGAACGATCTCGCTGAGTACCATCCGGTCCCCCCGCATGTTCTCCCGTAGGAATGTTTCAATATCTCCCCGCGTCACAGATTCGAACACCTCCGGGAACCGGAAAGGATCATATCCGTGGAAATGACCCTCTGTTAGGGAGACCGCTACATTTTCAAAGGAATCCAACCCACGCAGATTGGCGCCGAAGGCAGCCTTACGCACCCGCTGGTAGAAATCCTCGTCAATGCCTTCCCGCACCAGACGGTCAGCCTCCTTCACGATCTCCGCCGCCACAGTCTTTGCGTCACGGCTGTCGCCGCCGGCGTAGAGATAGGCCACACCGGGCATCATCTCGTAAGCGCCGCCAAAGCTGGTGTTGATCAGACCCTGATTATACAGGCGCTGATACAGCGGGCTGGAGTCACCCAGCAGAAGGTCGCAGGCCAGATCGCCGATCACTGCCATCCGCAGGTAATCCTCCCCCTCTTCCACACTGCGGCACTTGAAGCCCACAAGGAACTGAGGGGCGGAAACCTCCATGGCGATCTTCGCTTCCTTTTCCACCACGCACTCCGGCTCCGTACCGTAATCGCGGGGAATCACCGGACCGCTCTCACGCGGCAGCGTACGGCGGGCAAGCTCCACCACATGGTAGGGATTCACATCACCCACCACCGCGAGAATCATGTTGGAAGGAGTGTAGAACGCCTTGTGGCAGTCATACAAAGTCTCCGCCGTGATCTGGGATATGCTCTCCACCGTACCGGCAATGCTGGTACGGGCAGGGCTCTGGGAATACATGGCCTGCAGCATCCGCATATAGATCTGCCAGTCGGGGTTGTCCTCGATCATGCGGATCTCCTGCGCAATGATGCCCTGTTCCTTTGCCACGCTCTCCTCTGTGAAGTAAGGCACGGAGACAAAGGACAACAAAATCTTTAGATTCTCCTCAAAATGGTCGGTGGAATCGAAGTAATAGCCGGTCATGGAATTGGCCGTGAACGCGTTGGGCTCCGCGCCGTTTTTGGCCAGTTCCTGCAGAGCGTTACCTTCCTTCGTGTCGAACATCTTATGTTCAAGGTAGTGGGCAATACCCGCGGGCGTGTCCAGCCACTTTCCGTCTAAGCAGAAACGGGTATCCATGCCGCCGTAGCGGGTGGCAAAGAACGCATATTTCTTGGTGAACCCGGACTTCGGCACGATGCAGATTTGAAGGCCGTTTGGCAGCGTCTCACGGTAGACGGACTCGCCGATGCGCTCATAAAAACTTTGTTTCATTCTGCCGCTTCCTCCTTTCCCTGCAGGAAGTACACGGTATCCAGCTGCACCGTCTCCATAGCGCGGAAGATACGCTCCGGTGTCACGTTGCGTACCTGCTCCGCCAGTTCCTCCGGCGTCTCGCTCTGGCCGGTGGCAGCCTGTCCCAGACAGAAATTCTCCAGCTTGCCCTGAGAATCCCCCATGGAGGCGTAGGCGTTCAGCAAGGTGCTGCGAGCCCCCTCCAGTTCCCAATCCTCCAGTTCTCCACGCTGCACAGCGGAAAGCTGGGCAAGGATCTCATCGAACGCCTGCTGGTACTTATCAAACTCAATACCGGAGGAGACGGTGATCAGTCCCTTCTGGCGGTGATAGAGAGAGGATGCGTAATAGCACAGCGACAGCTTCTCCCGTACGTTCATAAACAGCTTGGAGTTGCTGCTGCCGCCAAAGAGGGTATTGCCCATCAGCAGGGCGGCACTGTCAGTGCTGCCGCAGGAAAAGCCCATCCCCAGCTTGCCCTGCGTGACATCGAGGCGGTCGGTGATATGCAGTATCTCCTGCCGCGGCGTATGGGGCAGCACCGCCGCAGTCTCCCGCACCGTCTCGCGAGGCAAGGTGGAAAAGGCCGCCAGCAGAGCCCGCTTCACCCGCTCCAGTCCGGCGCTGCCGCAGTAGATCAGTTCCAGACGGCTGGTTGCGATCAGGTCGCTGTACTGGGCGTAGAGCTTGCGTAATTGCAGTTTTTCCGCACTCGCCTCGTCACCCAAGCGGGGAATGCCGTAGGCCTCGCCTGCGCACATCTCCCGCAAGAGGCGACTGTCGGCATAGTCCCGCTTGTCATTCAAAATGCTGCGGATGGCGTCGATCAGATTGGTCTTTTCCGTATCGAAATAGCCGGTGACAAAGCGGCCCCGCTCTGTCACGGGATCGCAGATCATTTCGCCCAGCAGTGACGCCACACTCTCCAGCAGCCGCTCCCCACCGGGGACGAAGCTGTCGTCAATGCAGCTGGCCACAAAGCCGACGCACTGGTTCTCGCCCTTTTTGCGGATGGTATAGTCCACACGTGCACCGTACAGCGCATCCAGACGGGCCTCCAGCGCACCGGTATCCGGATAGGTCATGGTGCCCCGCCGCAGCACGGCAGGCAGCAGCGCATAGGCAGAAGCAGTCTCCACCCGCAGCGGTGTGACAAACTGCGCGGAGATCAGGCTGGTTTTGAACTTTCGTGCCGGAAGGTAAGTGAGATACACTCCATCCATGAGTTGGATTCTGGTCAGTTCCAAACGCTCAACTCCTCGTATAATAAGATTTGCAGATAGTTTTAAGTGCATCTGCATAGTTCGCTTTTGGATATCAGCAGGTTTTGGGATGCCCATGATACAATAGCTGTAGGACAGCAGGGGCAAGTTCTTTCAACTCCGGTTGAGCCGT